>DCVO01000140.1 GCA_002327405.1 Thiobacillus sp. UBA2186
GGCCGGCGAGGAAGACGGCCACGGCGCCGAGGGCGTGCTGGACCATTCCGCCCTGCTGACCGACCCCAACGAAGCCGCCGATTTCGTCTCCAAGACCAAGGTCGATGCCCTGGCCATCGCCATCGGCACTTCGCACGGCGCCTACAAGTTCACCCAGAAGCCCACCNNGCGTGAAGGAAATCCACCAGCGCATCCCGAACGTGCATCTGGTCATGCACGGTTCCTCCTCGGTGCCGGAAGACTGGCTCGCCATCATCAACAGCTACGGCGGCGACATGGGCCAGACCTACGGCGTGCCGGTCGAGGAAATCGTGGAAGGCATCAAGAACGGCGTGCGCAAGGTCAACATCGACACCGACCTGCGCATGGCCTCCACCGGCGCCATCCGCAAGCACCTCGCCGAGGACAAGAAGAACTTCGACCCGCGCAAATTCCTCAAGGAAGCCACCAAGGCCATGACCGGCATCTGCCAGGCCCGCTACGAAGCCTTCGGCTCCGCCGGCCAGGCAAGCAAGATCAAGAAGGTCTACTCGCTGGAAGAGATGCAGAAGCGCTACGACAAGGGCNNGGCGAACTGGATCCCAAGGTCAACTGATCGAGGAATTCACACCCGACAAAAAAGCGGCCAGATGGCCGCTTTTTTGTTAAGGAGTCTCTGAAAAAGCTCCGCTTTCGTCATTGCGAGGAGGCAACGCCGACGAAGCAATCCAGTCAAATTAAGGCTTAGCTTTGCTGAACTGGATCGCCACGGCGCTTCGCGCCTCGCGATGACGGCTTTTGCTGAGTTTCCTTAATGGTTGACCGTCAAACCTCCAGCGGCAACTGCGACGCGGCCACCGCGCGCTCCACCACCAGGGTATGCACCCGGCGCGAATCGGCGCGCAGCACCTGCACTTTGAGGCCGTCGAACTCGATGGTTTCGCCGCGCTTGGGCAGGCGGCCGAACTTTGAAAGCACCAGGCCGCCGACCGTATCATAGTCCTCGTCCGAAAAATCCGTGCCCATCGCCGCATTGAAATCTTCGATCTCGGTCGCCGCCTTCACCCGGTAACGGCCGGCCTTGTCGCGGATGATGTTGTCCTCGGTCTCGTCGANNCGTCCTCGATGTCGCCGACGATCTGTTCGAGCACATCCTCGATGGTGACCAGCCCCGCGACGCCGCCATATTCGTCGACCACGATGGCCATGTGGTTGCGGCTGGCGCGGAACTCCTTGAGCAGCACGTTGAGGCGCTTGGACTCGGGGATGAAAATCGCCGGTCGCAGGGTGTCGCGCATGTCCAGTTCCTCGCCGATCTGCAATCTGAGCAGGTCCTTGGCCAGCAGGATGCCGAGCACGTTGTCCTTCTCGCCGTCCACTACAGGGAAGCGCGAGTGCGCGGCCTCGATCACGCGCGGCAGGAATTGTTCGGAAGGTTCGTTGACGTCCACGACGTCCATTTGCGAACGCGGGATCATGATGTCGCGCACCTGCATTTCCCCCACCTGCAGGACGCCCTCGATCATGGCGAGGCCGTCGGCATCCATGAGGTTGCGATCGTAGGCGGCATGCAGGATTTCGATCAACTCTTCCCGGTCTTCCGGCTGCCGGGAAAGAAAATGGGACAGGCGTACCAGCCAGTTCCGATGCGGTCGACTACTGTCGGGGTCCATATAAAACGGGACAAGTGAATAAAGCGAAGCCGCCGAGCTTTGCTTTAGGCACTCTCATAGGGATTATTAAACCGCAGTCTGCGCAATATTTCCACCTCCAGCGCTTCCATCTCGCGCGCCTCGTGCCCGGTTTCGTGATCAAAGCCCAGCATGTGCAGCACGCCATGCACGGTGAGGTGCGCGTAATGCGCACGCAATTCCTTGCCCTGCCCGCGCGCCTCTTTCTCCACCACCGGGGCGCACAGCACGATGTCGCCGGCGAGCACGCCGTCTTCCTCGCCATAGGAAAAGGTCAGCACATTGGTGGCGTAGTCCTTGCCGCGGTAGTCTCGGTTCAGGACGCGGCCTTCGTCTTCATCGACGATGCGCAGGGTGATTTGCGCCGCCTCGACATTTTCTCCCCTCTCCCTCGGGGAGAGGGGCCGGGGGTGAGGGCGAGCCCCGCCGCCACCCTGACATTTCTCCCTCGCCCCAACCCCTCCCTTGCAGGGCGCGTTCCGGCCTGCATGCCGGAACCGCTCGACGGGCGCGGAGCATGCTCCGCGAATTCCCCGCCTCGCCCCCGGGGGAGAGGGGCTCAAGGCCGCGCCCACCCAGCGGCGGAATTGCTGGCGCTGCGGGACATCGGGAGCTTCTGTGGCATATTGCACCGCCAGAGAAAACTTCGGCTGCCTTTTCGCCTCACCCCTCACGCCTCACCCCTCACGCCTTACGATGTTTGGCATAGGCATCGACGATGCGCGCGACCAGCGGGTGGCGCACGACGTCTTCCTTGGTGAAGTTTGTAAAGGCGATGCCGCGCACGTCGGCGAGCACTTCCTGCGCGTCCTTGAGCCCGCTCTTGATCCCCTTGGGCAGGTCGATCTGGGTGATGTCGCCGGTGACCACGGCCTTGGCGCCGAAGCCGATGCGGGTCAGGAACATCTGCATCTGCTCGGGCGTGGNNGCCTCGTCGAGGATGATGAAGGCATGGTTCAGCGTGCGTCCGCGCATGAAGGCCAGCGGCGCGACTTCGATGGTGTTGCGCTCGATCAGTTTCATCACCTTGTCGAAGCCCATCAAATCGTAGAGCGCGTCGTAAAGCGGGCGCAGGTAAGGGTCGACCTTCTGCGCGAGATCGCCGGGCAGGAAACCGAGGCGCTCGCCCGCCTCCACCGCCGGGCGGGTGAGCACGATGCGCTTCACCGCATCGCGCTCCAGCGCGTCGACGGCGCAGGCGACGGCCAGATAAGTCTTGCCGGTGCCGGCGGGGCCGATGCCGAAGGTGATGTCGTGGCTCTGGATCTGTTCCAGGTACACCGCCTGCCCCGGCGTGCGCGGCTTGAGATCGGCGCGGCGCGTGCGCAGCATGGGGCCGGCTTCGTCCTCCGCCCCGCGCGAGAGCTCCACCAGCCCGAGCTGAATGTCGTCCAGGGTCAGGTCTGCGTGCGACTTGTTGTAGAAGTGTTCGAGCGCGGCGATGGCGTCATTGGCGCGCGCGCCGCTGGCGGAAAAGCGGCTGCCGCGGCGGCGGATCAGCACGTCGTAAGCCGTCTCGATCTGGCGCAGGTTCTCGTCCATGGGCCCGCACAGGATGGCCAGCCGATGGTTGTCCACCGGCTTGAAGTCGATGTCGGTCACTTCAGCCATGAATGACGACTTCCCCGCGCAGGCTGTGAGGGAGTGCCTGGGTGATCGTGACGTTGATGAATTGTCCGATCAGGCGCGGCTGGCCCTGGAAATTGACGATGCGGTTGTTGTCGGTGCGCCCCATGAGTTCGCCGGCATCCCTCTTCGACACGCCTTCCACCAGCACGCGCTGCCGCGTGCCTTCCATGTTTCGGTTCACTTCCTGCGCGGCGGCATTGATGACGGCCTGCAGGCGTTCCAGACGCGCCTGCTTCACCGCATGCGGCACGTTGTCGGGCAAATCGGCCGCCGGCGTACCCGGACGCTTGCTGTAGATGAAGGAGAAGGAGGCGTCGAAACCCACGTCCTCGATCAGCTTCATGGTGGCTTCGAAATCGGCATCCGTCTCGCCGGGAAAGCCGACGATGAAATCCGAAGACAGGCACAGGTCCGGGCGCGCGGCCTTGAGCTTTCTGGCCAGGCTCTTGTATTCCAGCGCGGTGTAGCCGCGCTTCATGGCGGCGAGGATGCGGTCGGAACCGGCCTGCACCGGCAGGTGCAGGTGCGACACCAGCTTGGGCAGTTTTTCGTAGCAGTCGATCAGGCGCTCGGTCATCTCGCGCGGGTGGCTGGTAGTGTAGCGGATACGCTCGATGCCGGGGATTTCATGCACGCATTCCAGCAAAAAAGCGAAATCGGCGATGGCGCCGTCATCCATGCTGCCGCGATAGGCGTTGACGTTCTGTCCCAGCAGGGTGATTTCCTTCACCCCCTGCTCGGCAAGCTGGGCCGCTTCGGCGATCACGTCGTCGAACGGGCGCGAGACTTCCTCGCCGCGAGTGTAGGGCACGACGCAGAAAGTACAGTACTTGGAACAGCCTTCCATGATGGACACGAAGGCGGTCGCGCCATCCACTTTCGCAGCCGGCAGGTGGTCGAATTTCTCGATCTCGGGAAAACTGATGTCCACCTGCGGGCGGCCGCTTGCGCGGCGCTTCGCGATCAGTTCCGGCAGCCGGTGCAGGGTCTGCGGCCCGAAAACGACATCGACATAAGAGGCGCGCGACACGATGGCCGCCCCCTCCTGGCTCGCCACGCAGCCGCCCACGCCGATGATGAGGTCGGGGTTCCTCGCTTTCAGCCCGCGCACCCGCCCGAGGTCGGAGAACACCTTTTCCTGCGCCTTCTCGCGCACCGAGCAGGTGTTGAACAGGATCACGTCGGCCTCTTCCGGATTGTCGGTTTTCTCGAAGCTTTCCGCAGCACGCAGCACATCCGCCATCTTGTCCGAGTCGTACTCGTTCNNTGGCAGCCGAAGGTCTTGATGAAGACTTTTTTGGGAGCGGTCATGGGTCGCCGGGCAAATGGAACCTCTGAGCCCATTCTACATGGCCGCGCGCTGGCTTTGTCGCGGCGCTTGGCTTCGTATATCGAATACGACCTGCGCACCGCTTCGCGCCAGACAGCAAAATTTGGCTGCAACGCGGCTCATGTAGGATGGGCTCAGAGGTTCCTCAGACTGAGGGCAGGAAGAAAATGGTGGTGATGGGCAGAATTGAACTGCCGACCTGCGGGTTATGAATCCGCCGCTCTAACCAACTGAGCTACATCACCACGCGAAAGGGCGAAATTCTAGTGTTTTCAAGCGGTTCTGTCAAAGCCCAGCCCTAGCCCGGAGGGCCATGGTCTGCCGATGACTGCTTTCAGGTTTGGAGGGAGTCCGGGAGCTTATCGGCCTGCTTTAGGGCGGCCGGCGATAAATAGCTTTTCACAAAATAAAGTGGCCGTTTTTTGGTTTCGTCAAACATCCGCCCCATGTATTCCCCAATGACCCCAAGGGTCATGAGCTGCACGCCGCCCAAAAAAAGCAGGACCACCATCAGCGACGGATAGCCCGCTACAGGGTTACCATGGACCAGTTTGTCGTAAGCCACAAAGGCGGCATAGATAAAGGCTGAAAACGCCACCAGAATTCCAAGGTAGGAAGCCAGCCGTAATGGCACAGTGGTGTGCGACGTGATGCCCTCCAAGGCGAAGTTCCATAGCCGCCAGTAATTCCACTTGCTGTTGCCTGCCGCGCGGGGATCACGCCGATAAACGATCTCCTTGCGCTCGAATCCTACCCAGTTGAACAATCCCTTCATGAAACGATGTTGCTCACGAAGCTGTTTAAGCGCATTAACCGCGCGACGGCTCAAGAGCCGGAAATCGCCCGTATCCGGCGGGATATCCACATCGCTGACTTGTCGGATTAGACGGTAAAAAAGATGTGCGGTAGCGCGCTTCAAAAAGCTTTCGCCGTCCCGGGAAATGCGCCGGGCATAGACGTCGTCGTATCCCGCGCGCCACTGCACCACCAGTTCCGGGATCAGTTCGGGAGGGTCCTGCAGATCGGCGTCGATGATCACCACCGCGTCGCCGCTCGCGTAATCGAGGCCGGCCGACATGGCAATCTCCTTGCCGTAATTGCGGCTGAGGTCGACGATGCCGATCCTGGCGTCCTGCTTTTGCAGCACCGCCAGCACATCCGCGGTTTCGTCGCGGCTGCCGTCGTTGACGTAGAGGATTTCGGCTGCCACATCGACCCGGTCGAGCACCGCCGAGAGGCGGCGATGAAATTCCGGCAAAACCTTCGCCTCGTTGTAGGCGGGGACCACGATGGAGAGCAGTTCTTGTGACATGGTGCTGGTGTTTTCTCCCATCTCCGTTACTCAATCGGCCTGTCCGCCCAGCCGCCTGAAGGTCCAGTCGCGTTGCAGCAGAAAACTCGCCACCGGCACGATCGCCACCACGATGGCAAGGCCCAGCAGATAATGGGCCTGCATCACATGCACGGCGACGTACATGATGACGGCATTGAGCAGCAACCCGCCCAGCGCGACGAGCGAATACTTGAAAAACCCCGCGATTCCCGATTCCCCCGCCGCGAACGTCCAGTTGCGATTGAGCAGATACGAGGCCACTAGCGCCGCAAGAAATGCGGGAATCGAGGCGATGACCGGCTCCACTCCCGCCGCCTCGACCAATGCATACACTATCGCCACGTGGATGGCGGTTGCAAGCAAGCCGACCGAGGCAAACCTGAAAAACCGGGCCACGCTAGCTTCCTTTCCTGGCAACCAGCAGCAGCGATACGCCGAACGGCAGGCGCATTTTCCCCAGCAGCGCGCGTTCGCTGGAAAAAATCGCATACAGCAGGCGATTGACCCCGCCCCCGGGCATGACCAGGTCTCCCCCCTTGCGCCTTTTCAGGAACCGGCCGCCTAGTCTCACCGTCGCAATCAGCGGAAACAGGAAGGTGTTGAAATAGGAGGCGTAGACGACGTTCATTCCGGCTTGCCTGACCTTGTTCTCCAGTTCCCTTTTCCGATAGCGCCGGTAGTGGCGATGAACCTCGTCATGCTCGCTCCACAAGAAAGAAAAGGCCGGGACGGTCGTCACCAGATGTCCGCCGGGCCTCAGCAGGCCGCTCAAGGATTCGAGCGCTGCCTCGTCGTCGGCGACGTGCTCGAGCACATCGAGCAGGGTAATCAGGTCGAATTCGGCGCCTTGAAACGGCAATGCGTCCGGCAGGCGTCCGGGCGATACCGCGGCAACCCCCTTGGCGGCGGCGATTGTCCGCGCCCCATCATCCATCTCGGTCGCTTCGACCTCGCCAAAATTGCGCAGCATGGCCAGATTGCCGCCGGTTCCGCAGCCGGCGTCCAGAATGCGGGCTTGCGGAGGAAGCTTCAGCCCGGCGATGATTTTCGCCACGATGGCGCGCCTGGCGAGAAACCACCAATGACGGTCTTCCAGCGAGGCCATGCGTTCATACGCTTCAGGGTTCATGGCCGCCGCCCCTTGGCGTGCTGCGCAGCAAGCGGACGCTTGCGCCGACCGGCCGGCAGATCCAATCGTCCTTCCGGCTTACCTGTTTGAACCGTTCCATTCCTGCTCCAAATTCGCCAACTGCGCCCTTACCAAACGCTCGGCTCTTTCACTCGTCGCCTCGCCTTTGGAGAATATCAGCCAGGGTGGATTCCAGAGTGCAACGCCATACGCTCCATCATCTAGCAAGCGCCCGACCGAGCTCAGGTACTGCTTGGTCGGCATCCCCAGATGATGTGCGAGACTGCCGACCCTGCCCGGATCCTGTCCTTCCGGCCGCCGCGTCGGGCTCTCCAGCCGCAGGACGATGAAATCGGCTTCGCCCAGCCTGGCAGGGAACGCATAAATCCTTTCACGCTGGCTGAAATGCGCAGCCACGTTGGCCTGGGCCGACACCGAGGCTTCTGGTGTCAGCAACCTGCGCACTTCCGAAACCCGGCTATCCCTGGCCAGATGCCAGGCGCGCGGCTGCCAGGTGCTGTACGCATGCGGAAACGGAAGCGGCGCGGCAAAGTAACCCAGCAATAAACCGATGATCAGCACCATCATCGAAACGATATCCGACGAACGCTTGCGCCAAAATGTGACGACACGGGCAGATCCAACGATGCCCGCCGCCATCAGCAAAGGCATGAGGCTGATGGAATGATAGGACAGCATGCTCCGCGGCATGGGGTTGGCAGAAAGCAGGTTGGCGGACAGATCCGCCAGGGCAGGCAGCAGGAATTCGATGCCGACAAGCGGCATGGCGAGAAGCGGAACCAGAAGAAACGCCAAATAAGCCGCACCGCCCATATCGAACAGCGCCTTTTCGAGAATCGCAACAGGATTGTCAACAAGGGCGTGCACGATTTCGCCCGCCGACCCGCCCAGCCAGGCGTAGCGGCTCAACTGGCCGAGATCGCCGCTCATCATCACGTGGCTGCCGGTGGGGGAAAGTCCCGGCATGATCACGCCCAACACCAAAATCGTGTGCGCAACCCCCATGCTGAAGGCGATGGCCGCCGGCGCCAGCGTCCTATTGCGCAGCCACCAAAGAATGGCGAAGCCCGCGACCGAGGCGCCGAAATGCTCCTGCACCAGCAACAGCATCGCGCAGCCCAGGCCGAACAGCCCCGCCTTCCGTTTCTCGATTGCAAGCACGTTCACGGCCATGAGCGGCGCCGCGAGTGCGACCGGGTGGAAATCCCAGACCGCCGCATTCAGCACAAACGGGTTCACCAAATAAGCGGCCGCCCACAGGAAGGCCGCGCGCTCCGACCGCAGCACCTCGCGACCCAGAAGATACAGCGGCCAGGCGGTGATCGAAACTGCCGCTGCCTGCGCGAGAATCAGCCATTCCGCCGCCGGGTAAACCAGGTAGAACGGAGCGAAGACGATAAGGATGGGGTTGAAATGAAAGCCCAGCCAATTGATGGGCAGGCCGAAGACGTTGCTGGTATTGAGGAAGGGCGCGCCATGCAGGGTGCCCCAGACGGCCTGATCGAAGACGCCAAGGTCGTGGATCGAGCTGAGATAGCCCCAGTGCCGGCTCAGGCCGAAGCTCGCCGTCAGCAGAAAATGCAGGCCGCCCGCCAGCAGCGCAAGATACGCCCAGGAGAGTGCGTGCCGCCTCATGGCTGGCCGTGATCTCCTGCGCGGCGAACATGCACCACTGCAGTTTTATCGCTGTAAAAACGCTGCCAGCCTGGCAGTTGATCCAGCCATTCGACTGCCGGCGCATTGGCCTGCAGCAAGGTCCAGTTCACATCGTATTTGTCCAGCATCCTCTCCATGTCGCCCGAATGGGGATGCCGATACGCCTCCAGGAATTGCTCCAGGAATTCGTCCCCATACATGTCCGCCCGGCCGTCAATGAAGACCGGAATGCCGGAAAAGACGAGATACCCCCCGAACATGTACGAATTGTAGACCGGCCCCTTGATGCCGGCTTCCTTAACAGCGCGAACTGCCGCCACGGGGTGCAGTTTGTCTGGCGGCTCAAACGCGCCCTGACCAAGCTTGTGGAATGCGATGGCTCCCAGCACAACAAAAACAAGGGCAACAGACACAGCACTGGCGGGCTGGGCATGGCGCATGAAGAAACCATCCAGGTTTTTGGTCTGGCTTTCCGGCCCTTGCGGTGCACCCCACTGTTCACGCAAGGGATAGGCCAGCAGGAGCGGGGAAAGCAGGCCGAGCAAGCCGACATTCCTGGCATGCTTGAGAGCGAGGTGGAGAAGCACGAGCAAGATTGCCAGCCTGACCGGGGACAGCCGTATGCCCCGGGCCAGCGCCGCCGCAATGAACAGCATCAGCCACACCTCCAGGAACTGGAATTTCTGGAAATCGGGAGAAGACCACTCGTTCAGGTTGGCGAGCGCGTAGGACATGCCCAGCACCTTGGCCGCGAAAAAGTAGGCTTCCAGACCGTGCGGCGTAAGCGCGCCCGCCGCGATCGCGAGCAGCAGGAACACGCCCCACCTCCTTGCCGCGACGAGCTTCTCCGCCTTGTCTCCGGCCAGCAGCACGGCCTCGATGCCAAAGGCCGCTGCAAGCGCGATGCCCAAGGTGAACCCCCCATGGAGATTGGCCCACAGCGTCATGATGCCAAGCAGCCAAAGCCCGGGCATGCGCCCCGCCTCGCAGGCGCGCACAATGCCCGCGCTCCAGACCAGAAGAAGCGGCATCGCCAGCATGTGGGGGCGCGCCAGCAGATGCGGCGAGGCCATGGCCAGGGCAAGAATGGAAAATATCAGCACATGCGCCGGTGCGAGGTAGGCGTGCAGGAAGCGCGCCAGATAAGCCAGGGTCGCCGCAAACGCGAGTCCGGTCAGCACGACAACGCCCGGCCAACCCCCCGCCTGGAAGACGAAGTAGAAAATCACTTCCGCCAGCCACTCGTGAGCCGTCCAGACAGCGCCCGCCAGGGTGTGCGAAAAGGGATCAGCGGAGGGAATCGCGCCATGCTCGACGATCCAGCGACCCGCGGCGATATGCCAATACGTATCGCCATCGCTCAAAATGCTCTTGCCGCGGGCCATGGCAAAGAGGAATCCCCCCGCCCCCACGACCAGCGGCCACGAAAAGCCGCCCCACCTGGACAAAGCCTCTTTCACAGTCTCCCCCCTGTAACTGCAAGCTGCGCAGAAATTTATTGGTCCAACCCCAACATCCTGAATCAGGCCGCCAATGAAGAGCCACATACTATAGATAACAAGGAGCGGCGCCGCGTTTGATGTTCATGCTTTTTCCTCGTGATATTCGTCGTCGATGTTCACCGCCCAGATGGCCGATTTGTCTGTCTTCCCGGCAATGATGTTGTCGACCGCCATCTTCGCCGTCAGCATGGAATGGTCCTGGTTGTTGTAACGGTGCATGCCGTTGCGGCCGACAGGATATAGATTGGCAATTCCATCCAGAAATGCCCGCACCTTGCCAAACTCTGCGTAGCTCCCGAAATACGCCGGATAGGCCTTGGGCATGCGGATAACCACGCTGTCCAGCACCGCGCCCTCTTCGACCAGGCCTATTTTGGCAAGCTCCCGTTTGCCGAGGTCCTTGAGTTCCTCATCCGGCAAGGACCACAGCGGATCGCCTTCATTGCAGAAATACTCCAGCCCCACCCACACCGTTCCGGGGTCCGCCACCATGTAAGGGCTCCAGTTGTTGAAGATTTGCAGCCTACCGACCTTGACGTCGCGCTCCTGGATGTAAATCCAGTTGTCGGGCGGCATGTGGCTTGCCAGTTTTGACCGCGATTGGGGGTTGGGCTTCATGCCAGACAACAGCAGGCCGACGGTGATGAAATCGCGATAAGGCAGCTCACTCGCAACGCGTCGCACCTCAGCGGGCACGTCATCCATGCCCACGACCAGGTCTCTTACCGGCATGGTGGAGAAAACATAATCCCCTTCGAATCTCACATCCTCGCCGGTGGCTGCATTTTCGGCAATCACGGCCGTCACACGGTCGCCTGACCTGATCAAATTTTGCACTTTGTGGCCGAAGCGGATTTCCCCGCCCCTTTCCCTCACCTGGCCGGCCACCTCTTCCCACATCTGGCCGGGGCCGAATTTCGGGTACAGGAAACGCTCGATCAGCGAAGTTTCCACCCGCTTCTGCGCCACGTCCCTGCGCGCCGGCAGCAGGCTCCTGATGGCATGCAGCACGGCCTTGCCGATGCTCAGGCCCTTGATGCGCTGCGCCCCCCACTCCGCGCTGATTTCCTGGCAGGGCACGCCCCATACCTTTTCCGTGTAATCCTTGAAGAAGGTGAGATAAAGCTCACGGCCGAAGCGGTTGATCAGAAAATCCTCCAGTGATTTTTCCGGCCTGCGCGGAAATAGCCTCGCCAAGACGTAGCTCGTGCCGATGCGCGCCACCCGCACCAGGCCAAGATTGGCCAGCGTCTGGCGACTGAGCTTGAGTGGATAGTCGAAGAACTTGCGCAAAAAATAGATGCGCGACAGGCGCGAGCGCACCATGAACAGACGCTCGCCCTCTGCCGTTGCGCCACCCATGGCAAGTTCGCGCGTCTTGTTTTGGTAAGCGATCTCGATTTTATCCTCGCCAGTCGCCTGCACCGGCAGGATTTCCTTCCACCAGTCCATGACCCAATCGGATTTGGAGAAGAATCGATGGCCGCCGATGTCGATGCGGTTGCCGCGGTAGTTCACCGTGCGCGAAATCCCCCCCACGCAATCGTCCGCCTCCAGCACGATGGGCTTGATGTCAGTACGGCGGAGGAGTTCAAGTGCGGCGGTCAGGCCTGCCGGACCGGCGCCGACGATGACGGCGCATTTTTTTTGCTTTAAGTTGTTTACTGCCTCGGCATCACTAGCTTGTTGCAGTATTGGATTAGCCATCTTGAAAGAGCTGATTCACGAAATTTGGTGCGGCGCCATCATTCTCCGGATGGCTTAATTATTAAGCAAACTATATTTTTATATTCAACTTAGATTAGCACTAACATACGGCATATCCCCAAGAAAGCCCGGCCTCACTATCTGCAAAAGGCACAGATTCCATGTATAAAAATTTTAGGGAAGAAGCAATTTATGCACTCATCGCCATAACTTTAGTGTCTGCTGCTACAGCATGGCGTTATACGGCATTCCCCGGGGTTTTTTATTATGACGATGTACAACATTATTATCTTGGTCTGATAAAGGAAGTCGTTAGCCAATTACTAATAAGTCAGAAATATGG
>DCVO01000030.1 GCA_002327405.1 Thiobacillus sp. UBA2186
CGTTGCAGCAGGCTTCCTGGCCGGGGTAAAGGTGCAGAAAGCCGCCGATCTTGCGTTCGATGTAGGCTTGGTAGCAGCGCTCCTCGAAACGACGGTGAACCACCATCTCCCTGAGCACGCGCTTCTTGTCTTCCAGTTTCATTGGTAAGCCTTTAAGTATCTCGTTGGAAGGTTGGAAAAGGAGGATAAAAACCGCGCTATTATCCCGTAAAAGCCCCATCCATTCAATTTCGCCAATACCCCCATAGAGCCGCCATGTCCCTGCAGATCATTGAAAAGAAACCCGAAGCAGTATTGAAAACCCTTGATGGCGCAAGCCATGCGCTGGTGCTGATGCCGAAGGGCAAGACCCTGGCGGATGTTCCCGGCAAGCCGGCGCTTGCCGCCGCACTCAAGCGCAAGGACATGAAGGCGGAAGAACTCGCGAAATCGCCGCTCGCCATCGAAACCGGCGCCGGCCTGCGCGTCTATGCCATGCTCGATGCGAATGCGGACACTTTCTCGCGCCATGCCCAGCTGCGCAAGGCCCTGGAGCCGCTGCTGGGCGAGCATCCCGCCGAACTGCAGCTTGCGCTGTATGGCCCGGATGCCTTCAAGCAAACATCGGCGAGCGATGCCGTCTATTGCGCGGCGGTGAATGCGCGTCCCTTGCCGACGCAGAAAAGCGGCAAGTCTGCCGCCGCCCTGCAAAAGCTGATTGTGCATGGCTTGAATGCCAAGGGTGGCTATGCGCGCGAACTGGCCGTGGCCGAAGGCAACACCCTCACGCGCTCGCTCACCAACCTGCCGCCCAACCAGCTGACGCCGGGCGTCTACCGCAAGCGCATCGCCAAACTGGCGAAAGATTATGGCTGGAAGCTGGAGGAATACAGCTTCGACAAGCTGAAGAAAATGGGCGCCGGAGCCTTTTGCGCCGTGGCCCAGGGCTCGCCCGCGAAAGATGCCGCCATCGTCAACATCAGGTATCAGGGGCCAGGGGTCAGGGGTCAGAAGAAAGCCAAGAAAATCGCGCTGGTGGGCAAGGGCATCTGCTTCGACACCGGCGGCCACAACCTCAAGCCAGCCAAGTACATGCAGGGCATGCACGAGGACATGAACGGCTCCGCCGTGGTGCTGGGCATTCTCGCAGCCGCCTCAAAACTGAAGCTGCCGATGCAGATCGACGGCTGGCTGGCGCTGGCGGAAAACCACATCAGCCCGCAGGCCTACCGCCAGAACGAAATCGTCAGGGCGCTCAACGGCACCACCATCGAAGTCGTGCACACCGACGCCGAAGGCCGCATGGTGCTGGCCGACACCCTCACCCTGGCGGCACGCGCCAAGCCCGACGTCATCGCCGACTTCGCCACCCTCACCGGCTCCATGCACTACGCCCTGGGCGACCGCTACAGCGGCATTTTCAGCAACCGCGAAAACGTCGCCGAAGCCGCATTGAAGGCGGCGCAGCAAAGCGGCGAACGCGTCTGCCGCTTCCCCATGGACGCCGACTACGATCCGCAACTGGATTCAAAAGTGGCGGACGTGCTGCAGTGCACCATGGAAGGCGCGGCCGACCACATCCTTGCCACGCGCTTCCTCTCGCGCTTCATCGACGACACCCCCTGGGTGCACATGGACCTCTCGGCCAGCACCTGCAAGGGCGGGTTGGGGGCGGTGATGACTGACCTTACTGGTTTTGGTGTGGGGTGGGGGGTGGCTTGGATGGAGGGGCTGGAAAAATAAGTGTCTGAGAATAGCCAAGTACTACAGAGTGCAAAGTGCACTTCAGAACATTGGCACTCATGATGCGCTCAAGCCGGGCAGCCGCTATCTGTTCGACAAGCTGCTGCACAACGACTATGCCCTTCAGCCCGCGCGGCTTGGCCTGCCGGACACGCTGAATATTGGACTCTGTTTGTAGCACCGCTGTGCTACACTAGGTTCGGTACTAACAGGAGCCTGCCATGTCCACCACCACCATCCGCCTGCCTGACGATTTGAAGGCCCGCATCGCGGCAGCCGCGGAGCGCGCGGGCACCACCTCGCACAACTTCATCCTGCAGGCCATCGCGGAAAAAACCGAACAGGAAGAGCGCCGCGCGGATTTCAATGAGGAAGCCGATCGCCGCTATGCCGAAATTGTCGCAAGCGGCAAAACCATCCCCTGGGAAACCATGCGCACTTATCTCGAAGCGCGGGCAAGCGGCAAGAAGCCCGCCCGCCCCAAAGCCAGAAAACTCGCCCGCTGAACATGTCGCGCATCGAGCTGGCGCCAGAGCTTGGTGAAGACCTTGAACGTATCCTCGAGCATCTGACCGAGCATGAGGCTGAAAATACGGCCGCCCGCATTCAGGACATCATTCAGGCTATCTCCGTGCTCGAACACAATCCCCTCATCGGCCGGCCGACCCAGAACGGCAAACGCGAACTGGTCATCGGCCGCAGTACGCGCGGCTATGTGGCCTTGTACCGCTACGTTCCGGAAATCGATACCGTTTTTGTGCTGGCGCTTAAGGCCCAGCGTGAAGCCGGCTATGCACGAGAGTGAATGTTCCCCGGCCTTGCCGGAGAATAGTTGATGAATTAAAGCATGCAGTCCGATCCTGCCAACGATTCATCCGAGCGCCACGCCCGGATTTTCCTGCTCAGCCACATGCGGGCCTATACCAGCCTGGCCGGGCATATTCTCGGCTCGCATCCTCAGATCAACGGCTACTACGAAATGCACATCAGCTATGAGGATGCCGCTGCGCTGGACCGGCAACTGGCCGTGTTGCTGGAAGGCGATGCGCTCAAGCCGGGCAGCCGTTATCTGTTCGACAAGCTGCTGCACAACGACTATGCCCTGGCGCTGGATAGGCTGGGCATGGCGGACATGAAAATCCTGATTTCGCTGCGGCAGCCTGAACCCACCATCAAGAGCATCGTGCATTTGTATCGGCAAAAGGATGGCGGAGATCTGTTCGATTCCCCCGAGAAGGCGGCTCGCTATTACATCGAGCGGGTCAGGGCGCTGGCCGATTTCGCCAGGGTCAATTTCGCCATGGCCAACCCCGGCTATTTCTATTTCGATGCCGAGCTGTGGCAGCGCGCGCCGGAGTTACTGCTGCCCAGGCTCACCGCGTGGCTGGAACTGGATTCGCCCTTGAGCGAGCAGTACCAAACCTTCAGCCACACCGGCAAGCCGTTGAAGGGCGATTCATCGCCGCGCATTCATCGCGGGAATATCGACAGGGGCGGGAGCGATTACGCGCATATCACCGTGCCGGATGCGGTGCTGGACGAGGCAGGCGAGGTTTATCGGGAATGCCGGGGGCAGATCATCGAGCAGGCGGTGGATTCGCTTTTGGTGGGGCAGGGCGGGTAAGGATTCGACTTCGTCATTGCGGGGAATGCAGTGACGAAGCAATTCGGGGGGGCTGGGCCTTGCTTGAACTGGGTCGCCACGGCCCTGCGGGCCTCGCGATGACGGTAGGGGGTCGCTCTCCGCCGCGCTTCGCTCGCGATGACGGCTTTTGCGGTGATTGCCTAGAACAGGCTGTCCCAGGCATCGCGCTCCGCCCGGTAGTTGAGCAGGGCATCGACGATCTGCTGCTTGCGCCGGGTGCGGTGCTCACTGGATTGAATCTGCTGCCAGGCCGGGGCGTGCTCGCCGAAGTTGCGGTCGATGTTGTCGATGAAGGCGCGCACCTGATTTAGCGCCCCCGCCAGATCGGGCACAGCCAGCCACCAATGCCTGGCCTTGAACACCAGCTCGTTCAAGTGCCGGTTCTTGTGCACGATGGCCTCGTGCTTTTGCCGGTACAGCGCCAGCATCTCGGCTTCTTTCTGATTGATGACAGCCTCAATCTCATTTTGGGGAAAGGGCTGGTTTACGTCTGCCTGCTTCACCAGTTCTTCGGTGGAGAACAGCATGAGGTCGCCGAAGAACTGGCGCTCGAATTCGTTGGAGAGGTCGATATGTGCCTGGCCCACTTCCACGCCGGGGCGGAAGTCGTCTTCCAGCCCCGCCTCGGTGGTGCGCAGGTGCAGGTTGGGCATGTTGAACGAGGCGAAGCGCGGGCCGATCTCGGCGGCGATCAGCCGGCCGGCGGTGGGGCCGGACATTCTCAGGCGCAGATGGCCGAAGGGGATGACGTATTTCAGCCCGTCGTAGTTGACGATGGTGTTGCCGGGGTAGACGGTGCGCGCCCGGCTGAGCTGGCTGTAGCCTTTTCCATAGTCGAACCGGGTCCTGCGCGTGAGGTGCTCGCCGAAGAAGAAGGCGTTGAGCCGTGAAGCAAAATCCGTCAGGCAGGCGGCATGGTCGTGGCTGCCTTCGAGGCGGCAGGCGTAATCGAATGCGGCCTGCTTGTGTTCGTATCCGAACAGCCCGGCGAGGTCGTGATAGGCGGCGTCGCCCGGCTTTTGCTGCGCGCCGTGGAACCGGCAGGTTTGCGATTCCCCCAATGCCGCTAGGCGAGTGAAGAAGGCGCTCACGTCGTCGAGGAAGTTGGCGGCCATCACCGAAGGCGACACCGGCGGGTCGCCGACCATCTTGCCGGTGAGCATGAGGGTGTCGGTGCTGCGGAAGATTTTGTCGATCGCGCTGAAGTAGTTCAGCGCATACACCGCCTCGTCGCCGGATTCGGTTTGCCGGTTGACGCACAGGCGCTGGTCGCTGTCGACCAGGTAATACAGCGTCTTGGCTTTGTCTTCGGTCAGCTGCAGAAACTTGAGGTAGGCGAGGTTGCGGTTGGCGGCCTGGCCCTTGAGGTAGAACTTGTCACGGGATTGCGTGGTGAGGAGGCGGCCCAGGCGTTCGCGCTTCTCCGCGGGCAGGGCTTGCAGCAACTCATATTGCTCGTCCAGGCCGAAGTGATGGACGCGCAGGCCTTTCTGCCGGTATTCCTCCACCAGTTCGATGTCGCGGCGGATGTTGGACTCGAAGCGGCTGTCCTCGGCGACGACGACCTTGATCTTGTCCCATACGCCATGGGTGCTGCCGCCATAGTCATACAGCCGGAAGACCTGAAGGATGCTTTCCAGGCAGGCGCGCAGGTGCGGCGGGCGGTCGGCGATGGGGATGCCGAAGATGAAGTGGTGGCGGTCGTCGCTGCCGCGCAGTTGAATGAGCGCCTCCTGCTCGCGGAACAGGGCCTGGTAGTCGGCCAGCAGTGCATGGAAATCTCCCGCGCCGGACCACATGGCCTTTTCCAGCAGGGGATGGCACTGCTCGTAGAGCGCAATGGGGTCGGTGCCGCTTTGCAGTTGCCTGCCGATCTCGGCCAGGGCGGGAATGCTGGCCTGGTGGCGCACGATGCAATCCGCCAGCCGCGTTGTATCGGAACCGCTCATTCGTCAGCGGCGGGATGAATAGTTGGGGTACGCATCCTGATCGATCATCACCTCGATGAGGTTGATGTCGTGGTGGAAATCGAGCGCCGCGAGTTTTTCCAGGTCCTGCTCGCTTTCCACCCGCGCATGCCGGATGCCGAAGGACTGGGCCAGCAGCGCGTAATCCGGGTTGGTGAAGTCGCAGTCGATGAAGCGGTCCCGGTAGAGATGGTGCTGGTTCTTGCGGATGAGGCCCATGGTGTTGTTGTTGAACAGCACCACGTTGAGCGGGATCTTGTAGTTCACCGCGGTCATCACTTCCATGGCGCACATGTGGAAGCCGCCGTCGCCAATCACGGCGAACATGGGTTGCCGGATGGCGCAGCCGGCGCCGATGGCGGCGGGGACGGCATGGCCCAGCGAGGAGATGCCGGTGTTGGGGTAGAAGCGGTCCTTGTGCGAGACGCGGTAGAAGTTCTGCGCGAAGACGATGTTGTCGTCGAACATGACCAGGCCGTCGGGAAACTGACGTTCCAGCCAGCCGTAGAAGGCGCGCACCTGGTCGAATTTCTTGTCGAAGATGGTTTCGCCGGCGTCGTCGCTCTGTTTCTGCGAGGCCGCGATGAAGGCGGCGACATCCACCGGCGCCTTGGCCGGCAGGTCCTGCGCCTGGATGGCGGCAGCCAGCGCTTTCAAATAGGCGCCCAGGTCGGCATGCACCACGAGGTCGGCGCGGAAGACTTTTTCCAGTTGCTGGGCGCTGTTGTCGACCTGGATCAGCTTCTTGCCGGCCAGCAGATGCTTGTCCCATACGTAGCTGGTGCGCTCGTTGAAGCCCGCGCCCAGCACCAGCACCAGGTCGGCCTCCTGTTCCAGATAGCGCAGGGCGTGGCCGCCGGAAGTGACGCCGAGGCTGCCCAGGGCCAGGGCGGAGCGCTCGTCGACCGCGCCCTTGGCCTTGAGGCTGCTGGTGACCGGGATGTTCAGGCTTTCGCTGATGCTGCGCAGGGCTTGCTGAGCGCCCGAGCGTATGCAGCCATAGCCGGCGATGATCAGCGGGCGCCTGGCCTCGCGCAGCAGTTCCACGCTCCTGGCGATGTAGGCATCGGCGATCACGCATTCGCCGTTGGCGCGGCTGAAGGTGATGTCGTCGAGGATGGATTCCTCCACCAGCTCTTTCTGGATGTTGTAGGGGATGCTCAGCACCACCGGGCCGGGCGTCTTGGACAAGAGGTGCTTGGCCGCCTGGTTGAGCACGGTGGCGAGGTAATCGGTGCGCTCGACCAGCTTGTGGTAGCGGGTGATGCCTGCGAACAGGGCCACCTGGTCGATGCTGCCGCCTTCGCCCGAGCTTTCCTGGAGGCCGCCCTTGCCGAAGATGTAAGTGGGCGCCTCGCCGGTAATGGCGAGCACCGGCAGGTGGTCGGCATAGGCGCTGGCAATGGCGGTGACGAGGTTGGTCGCCCCCGGCCCGGCGGTGGTGATGCAGGCGCCGATGCCGCCGGTGACACGGGCATGGCCGCCGGCCATGAAGGCCGCGCCCTGTTCGTGCTTGGCCAGCACCGTTCGTATGGGCGAATCGTAGAGCGCGTCGTAGACCGGCAGGATGTGCGAGCCCGGGATGCCGAAGACGGCCTCGATGCCCAGTCGCTCCATGTACCTGACAATCAGTTCGCTGACAGGGATTTGCATGTTTCCTGTGTTGTTGCCGTCTCCAGAACCAGCGATTTGAACACAAGTTTTCGGTATGGGGAAAGCAAAGCGGGCTGTAGGGGCTGTCGAGTTTGATAGAATCAGGCATCAACATCGATCGGCCCCAACCCATGTCCGGCAGCACACTCGGCAAGCTTTTCTGCGTCACGGTTTTCGGCGAATCCCACGGCCCGGCCATCGGCTGCGTGGTGGACGGCTGCCCGCCGGGGATGGAGCTGGCCGAGGCCGACATCCAGTTCGACCTCGACCGCCGCAAGCCGGGCACCTCGCGCCATGTGACCCAGCGCCGGGAATCGGACACCGCGGAAATCCTCTCCGGCGTGTTCGAAGGCAGGACCACCGGCACGCCCATCGCGCTTTTGATCCGCAACGAGGACCAGCGCAGCAAGGACTACGGCANNGCCGACTACACCTACACGCAGAAATACGGCTTCCGCGATTACCGCGGCGGCGGGCGTTCGTCCGCGCGCCTCACCGCGCCCATCGTCGGCGCCGGCGCCATCGCGAAGAAATGGCTCAAGGAAAAATACGGCGTGGTGATCCGCGGCTACATGAGCGCGCTGGGCCCCATCGACATTCCCTTCGAGTCCTGGGACGAGATCGGCAACAACGCCTTCTTTTCGCCGAATTCATCCATCGTGCCGGAGCTGGAGTCCTACATGGACGCGCTGCGCAAGTCGGGCGATTCCGTGGGCGCGAGAATCACCATCGTCGCCGAGAACGTGCCGGTGGGCCTGGGCGAGCCGCTGTACGACAAGCTCGACGCCGACCTGGCGCACGCGCTGATGGGGCTCAATGCCGTGAAGGGCGTGGAAATCGGCGACGGCATGCAGAGCGCGCGCCAGAAGGGCACCGAGCACCGCGACGAGATCACGCCGCAGGGCTTCCTTTCCAACCATGCCGGCGGCGTGCTGGGCGGCATTTCCAGCGGCCAGGACGTGGTGGCGCACATTGCCATCAAGCCGACTTCCTCCATCCGCCTGCCGGGCCGGTCCATCGACCTTGACGGCAATCCCATCGAGGTGGTGACCCACGGCCGCCACGACCCCTGTGTCGGCATCCGCGCCACGCCCATCGCCGAGGCCCTGATGGCCATCGTCATCATGGACCATGCGCTGCGCCACCGCGCGCAGTGCGGCGATGTGCAAAGCGGCGCGCCGGTGATTCCCGGCAAGCAGAAATGATTCGCCGGCAGAAATAAATCATCGCCGGCCCCGTTCGGGCCTGCCCGGTATCCGGGATAATTCCTTCCCATGAAAGATGTACCCTACTGGAGGCTTTCGGGCTTCTATTTCTTCTATTTCGCCTTCGTCGGCGCCATGTCGCCGTTCTGGGGGCTGTATCTCAAGTCGCTCGAATTCTCCGCCTTCCAGATCGGCATCCTGATGTCGCTATTGCAGGTGATGCGCATCTTCGCGCCCAACATCTGGGGGCACATGGCCGACCGCAGCGGCAAGCGCGTGGCCATCGTGCAGATCGCCGCCATCGGCAGCCTGCTGTTCTATCTCGGCGTGTTCTTCGGCGCTTCGTTCTGGTGGATGTTCGTGGTCATGGCGGGCATGAGCTTTTTCTGGAGCGCCTCGCTGCCGCTGGTCGAGGCCATGACGCTGTCGCACCTGGGCGAGCGCATGGCCAATTACGGCTACATCCGCCTGTGGGGCTCGATCGGCTTCATCGCGGTGGTGCTGGGCCTGGGCTACTGGTTCGATTACCGGCCGGTGTCGGACCTGCTGTGGGCAGTGCTGGGCTTCATCATCGGCATCGCGCTGTTCGCGCGAGTGATGCCGGAGGCGGTGATCGCGCCGCACGACCACGACCATGCGCCCATCCTGGACATCGTGCGCCGGCCGGAGGTATGGACGCTGCTGGCAGGCTGCTTCCTGATGGCGGCGGCGCACGGGCCTTACTACACCTTCTACTCCATCTATCTCGTCGATCATGGCTATGCCAAATCCGCGGTGGGCTGGCTGTGGGCGATCGGGGTGATCGCCGAGGTCGGCGTGTTCCTGTGGCTGCCGCGCCTGAAGCAGGTGAATTACGAGCGCCTGCTGCTGCTGACGTTCGCGGTGGCCTGCCTGCGCTTCCTCATGATCGCCTGGGGCGTGACCAACCCCGCTATCGTGGTCGCGGCGCAGGTGCTGCATGCCTTCACCTTCGGCGTCTATCATGTCGCGGCGGTGACGCTCATCCACCGCTATTTCAGGGGCCGGCACCAGGCGCGCGGGCAGGCGCTCTACAACAGCCTGGCCTTCGGTGCCGGCGGCACGCTGGGCGGGCTGTATGCCGGCTGGGCCTGGGAGGGTTTGGGAGCGCAGTGGACTTTCAGCCTGGCGGCGGGCTGCGCGCTGCTGGCTTTTCTGGTGCGGCTGAGATATAGGGCCCAGCGGCGCTTTCCGGCGGCAGTCAGCTGACTTATAATCTTTTGTTCTTTAAAAGGTTTTTGCTTCATGCCCGGACGTACCCTTTACGACAAGCTGTGGGATGCCCACGTGGTGCACGTGGAACCCGACGGCACAACCTTGCTCTACATCGACCGCCATCTGGTGCACGAAGTCACCAGCCCGCAGGCCTT
>DCVO01000055.1:0-1243 GCA_002327405.1 Thiobacillus sp. UBA2186
CGCCGAAGTCGATGTAGGCCTCGTCGATCACCACCACCGAGTCGGTGTTCTTCTGCAGCAGGCGCTCGATTTCGGCCAAACCCAGCAGCCGCGCGGTGGGCGCATTCGGATTGGGGAAAATGATGCCGCCGTTGGCCACGAAATAATCGTCGACCCTGATCTCGAACGATTCGGTCAGGGGGATTTCCTGGTATTCGATGCCATACAGCCTGCAGTACACCGGATAGAAACTGTAGCTGATGTCCGGGAACAGGATGGGGGTGTCGTGCTTCAAGAGCGCCAGGAAAGCATGGGCCAGCACCTCGTCCGAGCCGTTGCCCACGAAGACCTGGCCGGCCTCGACGCCGTGGAAAGCGGCGATGGCCTCGCGCAGCCTGTCGGAATTGGGATCGGGATACAGACGCAGGCTGTCGGCAGCCTCCGCGCGCAGGGCTTCCAGCACCTTGGGGCTGGGTCCGTAAGGATTCTCGTTGGTGTTGAGCTTGACCAGCTTGGCCAATTTTGGCTGCTCGCCCGGGACATACGGCGTCAGCCCCCGCACCACTTCGCTCCAGTAGCGGCTCACAATGTTCCCTTAACGGTGCAGTCGATATTCGGCGGAACGGGCGTGCGCCTGCAGGCCTTCCCCATGAGCCAGGGTGGCGGCAATGCGCCCCAGGGTCTGCGCGCCGGCTTCCGATACCATGATCAGGCTGGAGCGCTTCTGGAAGTCGTACACGCCCAGCGGCGAGGAGAAGCGCGCGGTGCGCGAGGTGGGCAACACGTGGTTGGGACCGGCGCAATAGTCGCCCAGGGCCTCGCAGGTGTTGCGGCCCATGAAGATGGCGCCGGCGTGGCGGATCTTCGGCGTCATGGCCAGCGGGTCTTCCACCGACAGTTCCAGGTGCTCGGGTGCGATGCGGTTGCTGATCTCGGCCGCTTCGTCGAGATCGCGGGTGACGATGATGGCACCGCGGTTGCTGATCGAGGCGGTGATGACCTCGTTCCTCGGCATCTCGCCCACCAGTTTCTTGATGGACTGCTCGACCTTGTCGGCAAACGCAGCGTCCGGCGTCAGCAGGATGGATTGTGCCAGTTCGTCATGCTCGGCCTGCGAAAACAGGTCCATGGCGATCCAGTCCGGGTTGGTCTGGCCGTCGCAGATCACCAGGATTTCCGAGGGCCCGGCAATCATGTCGATGCCCACGGTGCCGAACACGCGCCGTTTGGCTTCGGCCACGTAGGCGTTGCCGGGGCCGACGAT
>DCVO01000055.1:1256-4671 GCA_002327405.1 Thiobacillus sp. UBA2186
CCGGGATCGCGTTCATCAGCACGGAAGACGGATAAGCCGCCTTGCCGCCAGGCACATAGAGTCCGACGCGGTCGAGCGCCGTGACCTGCTGGCCGAGCAGGGTGCCGTCTTCTTCCGTATAGGTCCAGGACGCCTGCAACTGCTTTTCGTGGTAGCGGCGCACGCGCTCGGCGGCGGCTTCCAGGGCCTGGCGACGCTCCGGTTCCAGTCCGGCCAGCGCCTCGTCGAGACGCGACTTGGGCAAGGATAGCGCGGCCATGGAAGTAGCGCTCATGCGGTCGAACTTGTTGGTGTATTCCAGCACCGCCGCGTCGCCGCGCGCCCTCACGTCCGACAGGATGGCGGCCACGGTCTGCTCGATGGAAGCATCCGTGGCGGCGTCGAACTGCAAGAGCTTGTCCAGCCTGGGCAGGAAATCCGGCTGGCCGGAGGAAAGGCGGGTAATTGAAATCACGGCGAAAAAGGCTCGTTAAAGCCTGGATTATAAGGGAATTCCCATGTTCCCCCTATTGCATTCATGCAACCAGGCCAGCGGACAAAATCCATAGCCGCCCCGGGAGTTAGACAGAGTCCAAGTCCTAGATTATCATTAAATCGTTATCTGTCCGTCACAAACGATGCATCACTACAGCCGCGACAACATGGCCGAGCTCCTCAGGGCTCACGACATCAATCCGACCCACCAGCGGATCGAGATCGCCTATGCGCTGTTCTCGCACCAGGAGCACTTGTCGGCCGACCAGGTCATGACCATCGTCAACGACCGCCATGCCGAGACTTCCAAGGCCACGGTGTACAACACCCTGAACCTGTTCCTGGAAAAAGGCCTGATTCGCGAAGTGATCGTCGATCCCTCCAAGGTGTTTTACGATCCCAACACCGGGCCGCATCATCACCTCTACGAAGTCGACTCCGGCCGCCTCACCGACATCGCCGCCGACGATGTGCGCATCGAAGGCCTGCCCGAACTGCCCAAGGGCATGGAGACCGTGGGCATTGATCTGATCGTGCGCGTAAAGCGCACCGCCTGACGCCAGAAGTCTCCGGGCACATCACCCTCCATGTAGTGGAGGGGGTTCCAAGAAAATCTCACTTCGAGCCACAGAGAACACAGAGGAAAACCTTGTACTGTTGCAGCATCGCCTGCCGAGACATGCCCCCATTACGTCGAAAACGGGGCTTCCTCTGCGCTCTCTGTGTCCTCTGTGGCTGACGGTTTTAGTTTAGCGCCAGCCCTTGCGGTGCGCCGCGTTGATGGTCTTCAACAGATCGCGAAACGGAATGTCGCGCTCGAAGCGGTTGACGATTTTCATGAAGGGCAGATCGCCGCCCTGCCCCGCGCCGGAATAATTTCCGGAAACGATGTCGTCGTAGAGTTGGCGCAGCGAGGCGTCGAGCGCATCGATGAAGGGCGCATAGCGTTCCATGTCGTAGTCTTCTTCGTCTCCCATGCAGGCGCGCAGTTCGTCCACTTCGTATACGGCCTGGTGCACCAGGTCGACGAATTCTTCGTATTTCTCTACGTTTCTCATAGCGTTACGCTTTACCAAATAAAACAGGGGCTGTGACGCCCCTGTTTTTACCACAATTTGAAGCCGGCTTACTTGGCGATCGCTTCCAGCTTGGGCGCGCGGATCACCTGGCCGTTGAGACCGGCTTCCTTGGCGCTGCCGCCGTAGGCGATGGTCATCAACTGGCTGTAGTACAGCACCGGGATGTTGAACTTGGTGTTGTACTTCTTGTTGATGTGGCCCTGGTAGATTTCGACGTTGGCCTGGCACAGCGGGCATGGCGTCACGATCATCTCCGCGCCGCCGTCATAGGCCGCCTCGACGATGTCCTTGATCTGGGCCTGGGCCTTTTCCGGCTCGGAGAAGGCCAGCGCGCCGCCGCAGCAGGTCACTTTCTGGTCGTAGGGGACGGCTTCGCCGCCCATGGTCTCGATGATCTTGTCGAGGTACATGGGGTTCTCGAAGTTCTCGCCGGCGATGCCGAAAGGCCGGTTGGTCTGGCAGCCGACGTAGCCGGCGAACTTCAGGCCCTGCAGCGGGTTCTTCACGTGCCTGCCGAGTTCCTCGAAGCCGAAGTCTTCCACCAGCACTTCGGCCATGTGGCGAATTTCGGGCATGACCTTGATTTGCAGGCCCGCTTCCTTGAGCGCTTCCTGGGTGTCGGCCATCAGTTGCGAACTATGCTCGATGCGCTCCTTGGATTCCTTGGCGCCCAGCCAGCAGGCGGCGCAGGTGGCGACGATGTCCTGGCCGGGCAGGTTGGTCTCGGCCAGCGCGAAGTTGCGCGCGTTCATGACATGGCGCGGCAGTTCGCCGGCCTCGGCGTAGCTGATGGAAGCGCCGCAGCAGTTCCAGTCGGGAATCTCGGTCAACTGGATGTCCAGGGTCTTGCACATGGACTCCACCGAAGTCAGGTAATTGGAAGCGGATGCGCCTTTCTGCGAGGAGCAGCCGGGATAAAAAGCGTATTGTCTCTTGGCCATGTTTTTTCCTTGCTCCTTAACCGACATGACGGCCCTTGCGTTTCGACTCGAGCGCGTATGCCTTGGCCAGCATCGCGTGGATGCCCTTCTGGTCCTTGCACTTGTGGCCGCCGAAAATCTCGAACGGGTTGAGGCGCTTGGCTTTCAGCAGGCCCAGCGCCACTTTCTGCATCTCCAGGCCTTTCTTGATGCCCTGTCCGATGTTGATCTTGCCTGCGGCGTCCTTGAAATACATGCCCAGGGAGAACGTCAGCTCGTTGATGCGGCCGGACTTGGTGGCGTTTTCCCAGAAGATCTTGGACAGAGTCCGGGTGGGCTGAACCTTGGGCGCCAGGCCCAGCTCGTAGGCATACTCCGCGAGGCCGTGCATGATGTGGGTGATGGGCAGCTTGCGCGGGCAGCGCACGATGCAGTTGTAGNNTCGCGCTTGCCGGCGCGGATCATCATGAAGATTTCCTGCGGCGGATGCTCCCAGCCGGGATGGAAGTTGACCGGGCAGGAGCCGGAGCACACGCCGCACTGCATGCACATCTTGACCCATTCGCCCATCTCGACCTGCTGCTCAACTTCCTTGAGGAAGTTGTTCTTGTAGCGGACGGCCATTTCTTGGTTTGCGCTCATTATCTTCTCCTCCGCCCTAGAAGCCCTTGAACGGCGACATGCCGATGTCGGCAATGGTCTGCGCGTATTCGTTGATGATGCGCGGCAGATTGTCGATGTCGGTGATCGCCACTTCCAGGTCCTTCACGCGCTCGGTTTCCAGGTTCATGTTCTTCAGCGTGTCGCCGACCTTGGACAGGCGGTAACGGCCGAGTTCGGAACCCTTCACGAAATGGCACTGATAGTCCTCGCCGTGCTTGCAGCCCATGAGCATGACGCCGTCATAGCCGGAGTTGAGCGCGTCGGTGATCCAGATGGTGT
>DCVO01000178.1 GCA_002327405.1 Thiobacillus sp. UBA2186
TACACCGTGACCGAGCCGCCGTTGGGCACGTTCACGGCGGTGTTGGCGCCGACCTGGAACTGGGTGATCGAGCCAAAACCGTCTGCGCCCCAGTTGCCGTTGTTGCTGACATTGCCGGTGACCTGGGCGGTGTAGTCCGGGGTCGGGTCGCCGGCGACGCCTGCGGCCTCGTCGATGCCGCCGGACATTTCCTCGTCCTCGACGACGGCGTTGGCTTCTGCCGTCATGGTGCCGGGGATATCGTCATCGAAGCTGATGTAGCTGCTGATGTCGATTGCTTGCGAATCTGTTGCCGTATCGCCGTCATAGTCGGTGATCGTAGCGGTAGCAGTCAGGATGACATTGCCAGCGGTTAGGCCGATGTTGAAATTGTCGTTGGTCTCATCCACATCCTCGGGCAGATGATCGATTTCGGCATATTGGGTCAAGGTAACTTCACCAGTATCGGCATTAACCCCGATGTCGAAGATCGTATTGTCAATATTGACATCGCCAATAACGGATGCTGTTGAGCCGACTACCTTGCCACCTATCAGGTACAGGTTGATGGGCAGATCATTGCTGCTCAGCCCCGAGTTGGGGTTAGTTACCGACAGGCTATAGCTCAGCGCCGATAATGTGCCGGCGCCGTCTGCACCATATTGGCTGGATAAGGAGAACAGGCCGCTAAAGAAACCACTGTCGCTGTCAGTGTCGGACGGGTCGCCGTCGGTATCGGCATCTTGCGTTACCAGGTTCGGGACTTCCCCTTCATCCAAGCCAACATCAATAATGGGTAAATCATCATCCACGTCTATGGATAGCGTGCCAATCGCCGGATCGCCGTTGCCGTCCGTGGCGGTAAAACCAAGTACGACATCAAGGTTGTTTTCGGTGTTGTCGCCTGCCTGACCGTCCAGGGTCGGATGGTCGAGTGCGCCATACAGAGTGAATACATATTCACCGGATGAGGGGTCAACGATCTCGGCCGAGAAAATGATCTTGTTGAATGAGCCTTCCTGGCCATCTTCGATGACGACATAGCCGACCACGGTGTGGCCATCATCTGAAATCCAATACTGCAGGGGCTCACCACCCGACATTAGGCCGGTGGGAGTCGTGTCAAACTTGATATCGCCAGGGCCGTCGAGGCCGAAGTCGATATTCAGAAGTCCGCCTACCGTGGTGGGTGAAGGGTCGTCCAGGTTGTCCTCTGGATCTTCGTCGTCGTTTGAGTTATTGCCGTCGGTCGCGCCAACCCCTGAGGGGTTGTAGATATAAGCGAATCCGACATCTGTTTCGAACTCTCCGACCCAATTTGCTTCTGTCTGCTCGAGAGGGTTGATGTCATCCTCGTCGATTGCATTGGAAGCATTGCCTGCATTGGGGAAGAAATTTACCGGCTCTTCCTCCTGCGGAATCACATCCCCCTCCGGCGCGCGGATTTCTCCAACGGTATTGAGGGGATATTCGTAGCCGACGGGACTGACCGGTTCGACGATGCGCAACAGGCGAACGAAGTCGTTGCCGCTGTTTTCACCCGGACCGCCGGCGGCCGGGGCTTCCAGTCCTTCGAGGATGTCGCCGCCTTCTTCCAGGGCGGTGACGACCTTGCCGACCTCGCCTGCGGCGGTGATGGCGGCCTCGCCGGCGTCGGGGCTGGTGGCGATCATGGCTTCAGGTCCCATCAGGTAGGACTCGGAAGCGAGGATGGTGGCGTTGTGCCCGTCGGCAAAGGCCAGTTCGATTTCGCCGCCAGCGAGGGTAAAGACGGTTTCGCCTTCCAGGATGGTGTCGCCGGCCGCCAGGCGGCGCACGGCGCCGTCGGCATTGCGGGCGAAGGCCATGCCGCTCACGGAAATGACGGTTGCAACGACTTGGGGAGTAGCTGTGCTCATGGTTTCCACCTTGCTGGTCAAAAATTAACGCCTCAAACGAGGGCTTGAGGAATTCTCTGACCGTAGATTAGAGACTTGGCGGAAAACCACTATTGAACCAAAGGGCAGGTTGGCGAAATTTGCCCGCTGCCTCGATCGCCTGTTGATGATGCAAGATCGGCTAATACCTTGTTTTAAAACGAGTAGTGCCCGACGGGGTGTCGGGCACTACTTGGCAAGACCGACTCAATCCGTAATCAGTTTGCCGTTGTCGAGCAGGTCCTGGATGATCTGCACATCCGTGAGCGTGCCGCCCAGGGTCAGGTCTATGCCCTCGAGCACGATGGTCTGCACCACCGGGCCTTCGTAGGTGCTGCTGACGGCGATTTCGGTGTGGCCATCCCCATTCAGGCTGAAGCTGAGGTGGCCGTCCAGGATGGGGGCGGTATTCGATTCGGCCTGCAGCATGTCGCTGAGGTCGAGAGTGTCGGTGCCGTTGCCCCAGTCGGTGATGACATCCACGGCCGGCTCGACTTCCGTGCCTTCATCGCCGGCCAGCCAGGCGAAGGTGTCATCGCCGGTGCCGCCGGTGAGGCTGTCATCGCCGCCGCTGCCCGTGAGGGTATCGTCGCCGGTGCCGCCATACAGGTTTTCGCCCTCGCTGCCGCTGACCAGCACGTCGTTGTACTCGGAGCCGTACAGCGAGTCGTCGCCGCTGAACCAGACATCGAAGGATGTGGACACCGTGTCGCCGTCGGCGTCGGTCGCCAGCACCGGCAGGGTGATGGCATTGTCGTAGCCTTCCTGCTCGGAATAGCTGGCGACGCTGGCGATGCGGTAGTCGCCGTCATCGCTGGCTGTGAATACCAGCTTGTTGAAGCCGCCGATGCCCTCGATGGTCAGGGTTTCATCGGAAGCCGCGCTGGAACCCGTGCCGATGCCGTCCACGCTGCCGGAATCCACGAGCGTCTCATTGCCTAATTCATCGACATAGTAGGCGCTCCAGTAGGCAGTTTCGCCTTCGCTCAACTGGTCGAGGGTGATGACGGCCTTGTCGATCGCATCGAGGTTCAATTCGGTTTGCGGATCGGTAATGCCAACCGGGCTTTGCGGCGTGGCGAACCACATGGTCAGTGCCTCGCTCGAGGGGTTGACGTCCTGCTTTTCACCCGGGTTGTCGATGGTGTCTCCTTGGCCCACGCCCATGCCCTGTACGGAACTGTTGACCGTGTCGAGTTTGCCTGCCGAATCCACGCCGCGCACATAAATCATGTGGCTGGCGGTATCCGCAACACCGTCGTTGTCGGCATCGTTGTCATTAGCCCCCTCGTTGTCGGCCTTGACGTCGAACAGCGCGAGGTCGTAGGTATTGCCGCCGCGGACGCCGCTGCTCAGGTCGATCTGGAAGGTCCCGGGAGCGCCGTCGAGTACGCCGACAAGGTGCACGGTGTAGGTGCCGTCGGGGTTCACTTTCACGGTGAATACCGGCGCGTCCTCGCTGTCCTGGGCGACCCAGCAGCCGTTCGCCGAATCGTAATGCCAGCTCAGCGGATCGCCGTCTGAAGTCAGCGGCTCGCCGCTCTTGTCCATGACCTGGGCGTCTTCCGCGAGGTTGAGCGCGTAGCTCAGGGGCTTGTCGGCGCCGCTCAGGACATTGAGGTCGCCGACCAGGATGTTGCCGATCTCATTGCTGAGCACGCCGGTATCGGCGGTGCCGGCAAGCGGGGTGTCGTCGTCGATGGTCAGGGTGAAGCCGGCGTTTTCACTGTCGCCGTTGCCGTCCACCACGGTGTAGGTCAGCACGACCGTGGCATCGTTTTCGTCGCTGCCGGCCTCGTGCATGACGGGCTTGAGCAGTTCGACGCTGTATTCGCCGGTGGCCGGATCGACCGTGATGGTGAAGATGTCGCCGCGGCTCGAACTGGCGGTCAGGACATTGTTTGCATCGTCCCACGAGTAGGTGACGGTTTCGCTGCCCAGCATGCCGGATGCGCCGTGCATGGCGGCAAAATTGATGTCGCCTGCGCCATCCGGCCCGAAACTGAACGGCAGAATGGCGGTTTCACTGGTAGCTTCGCCTGCGACGTCGCCGGTGCCGCCGGCAATCCCGCTGTGCAGGCCTTCGTCATCCAGCGTGACCGCTACGGGCCTTGCGCTGGGCAAGCCGTTTTCAGGCTCTTCCGGCTCCTCGGGTTCCGCTTCGGGGATCGCATCGCCTTCAGGCGCGCGGATCTGTTCGCTGGGATTGACCCCGAATTCGTAGCCGACCGGGGTGACGGGCTCGACAATGCGCAACAGGCGCACGAAGGTGTTGCCGCTGTTCTCGGCCTGGCCGCCTGCAGCCGGCGCTTCCAGCCCTTCCAGGATGTCGCCGCCTTCTTCCATGGCCTGCACTACGCGGCCGACTTCGGCTGCGGCGGTTATCGCCGCTTCGTAGGCATCCGGACTGGTGGCGACCATGGTTTCCGGCCCGATCATGTAGGACTCGGAACCGAGGGCGGCGGCGATGCGGCCGTCCTGGAATGCCAGTTCGATCTGGCCGTTGGCCAAAGTGAAGACGATTTCGCCTTCCAGGATGACATCACCAGCGGCCAGCCGGCGCACCGCGCCATCGGCACTGCGGGCGAACGCCTCACCGCTTACGGAAATGATGTTGGCAACGGCCCTGAGGGTGGTATTTGTGCTCATGATGCTCGCCTTCCTTTCTGTCGAATCCTTCAAATGGCCAAAGTCGAACTTCTCCTGATTTCAGAATAAGAGATATGCGGGAAATCGCCATTGAACAAAAGGACAGTCAGGTATTGATTAAATCAATACATCAGTGGCAGCCGGCACAAGCCAGCAGGCCCAGCCCGAAACAGCTTGTCTGGCGCCTTGCCGTATGGCCTCTTAGTGGAGCGTTTGGGGAGGGGCGGAAGAGGCCTGAGGGGTGCCGTTGATCAGCAGGGAAAGCTGAAGCCGGTCGCGCACGCCCAGCCGTTCGAAGGCGGCAGTGAGATGCGCCTTGACGGTGCGCTCGCTGATTTCCAGGCGGCGCGCGATTTCCTTGTTCGAGGCGCCACCCGCAACGGCCAGGGCGACTTCCTTTTCGCGCGCGCTGAGCTTGTCCAGGTGGCTGCTGTTGACTTGGGTGGAGCGCGTTGCCATGCCCGCAATCAGCCGTTGCAGCAAATTGGGGCCGACCCAGAGGCCGCCGTTCTCGACCACCGAGGCGATCTGGCGCAACACTTCCGGGACAGCCAGGGCATTGGTGTAGCCCACCGCACCGGCCTCAAGCACGGCCAGCCCTTCTTCATCGCTGGGCACGTTGGAGAGGACCACAATGCAGCAGCCGGGAGCGAGCCCCGCGACCTCCTGCACCAGCAGGGCGGGGTCCGGCTTGTCGCCGGCGACATGCAGCCAGATGACGGCCTCGCCGGGCCTGGCCAGTTGCGAACCCGATGCGGGATAGGGCAGCAGACTCGCGCCGGGGAAAGCGGCATTCCAGGTCGGCAGGGTTTCGGAGCGGCGGGTCAGGAAAATGTGCTGCTTCATCTTCTGCGTTTCTACCGTTCGGTCAGCGCATGGGCATGCGCCCTGAGTATAGGTTTCAGCAGATACGAAAGTACGGTCTTTTTGCCTGTCATGATGTCCACTTCCGCAACCATGCCGGGAATGATCGGCAGGTTCTCGCCCAGGCTCGACTTCAATGTGCGGACGCGGACCAGATAAAAGGAGTTGCCTTCGTCGTCGGTGACGGTGTCCGCGCCGATGTGGTCGACCACGGCATCCAGGCTGCCGTAGATGGCGAAGTCATAGGCGGTGAAGCGCACCACGGCCTTCTGGCCGGGGTGGAGGAAGGCGATATCGCGCGGCTGGATGCGCACTTCCAGCAGCAGCACGTCCTCGAGCGGCACGATCTCGGCGATTTCGGTGCCGGGCTGCACCACCGCGCCCACGGTGGTGACCAGCAGGCGCTTGACGATGCCCTTGACCGGCGACTTGACGGCGGCGTGCTTGACCCGGTCGGACAGCGCCGAACTGCCCGCCGACAGGCTGTTCAGCTTGCCCATGACGTCGGCCAGTTCCACGCGCGCCTCGTTGCGGAAGCTGATCTCCACTTCCTGGATCTTGCGCGAGGCCTCGGCGATGGCGGATTGCACGCGGATGATCTGCGCAGCGGCCTGGTCGCGCTCGCCGCGGTAGCGGGACACGTCGCGCTCCAGGCGCAGCAACTCGACTTCGGACACTGCGCCCGCGCCGACCAGCGGCTTGGTGACGGCCAGCTCCCTGGCGGTGAGGTCGTAGCCCTGCGCCGCCTGGTCGCGCCGCACCTTGATTTCGTTGAGTTCCTGGCTGCGCTGCGCATACTGCTGGCGCGCGATGCTCAACTGGGTTTCGAGTTCCAGGCGGCGCGAATTGTAAAGATTGAGTTCCTGGGCGGCCAGCGCCGGGGATTCCCGCTCGACCTCGGGCGGCACCACGAAATTGCGGCCTTCGGCCAGGGCGCGCAGGCGCGCGGCCTTGGCCAGCAGCGCCAGGTACTGGGCGCGGTTTTCAGCCAGTGAGGAAACGAAGCGGGTTTCGTCGATGCGAAACAGCAATTGGCCCGGTTCCACCACCTGGCCTTCGTGCACCATGATTTCGGACACCACGCCGCCGTCCACCGACTGGATTATCTGCACCTGTTTGGACGGCGTGACCTTGGCGCCTCCGCGCGTCACCTCGTCGATTTCGGCAAAAGTCGCCCACAACAACAGGATGAGCAGCGTGACGCCTATCCAGCGCAGCACGGCACGGGCCCGGAGCGGCTCCTGCCTGACCTGTGCCCACTCCGCGTCGGCGGCCCAGTCCAGGTCCTCGTCGGTTTTTTCCGGAATCCAGCGCGCAAACAGGCGATCGATGAAGGCGCGGCCGATGCGATTTTCGTTCGCGGCGCTGAGCCCGTCCATGATTTTTTCCGCGCGCGTTTTCATGAAGCTTTCTCGATACGGCCCTGCTTGAGCGCTTCGACCACGCGTTCTTTCGGACCATCGGCAACGATTTTGCCGTTGTCGAGGACAATCAGGCGGTCGACGAGTTCAAGCAGGCTGGTGCGGTGGGTGACCACCAGCAGGGTTCGGCGTGCGCAGAACTGCCGCATTTTGGACTTGACGAGCTCTTCGCTGCTGTGGTCCATGGAGCTGGTGGGCTCGTCCAGCAGCAGGATGGGCGGCTCGTTGATGACGCCGCGGGCGATCGCCACGCCCTGGCGCTGCCCGCCGGAAAGCGATTCGCCGCGCTCGCCGATCAGCATGTCGAAACCGCGCGGATGGGTGTTGATCATGTCGGAAAGCCCGCCGATGTCGGCAGCGGTCAGCAACTGGGCATCGGACACGGCCGGTGCGGCCAGGGCGATGTTTTCGCGCAGGCTGCCGAAGAACAGCACGCCGTCCTGCGGAATGTAGCCGATGTTGCGGCGCAGTTCCGCCGGGTCGAGCTGGCGGATGTCCACGCCGTCCACCCGCACGGCACCCGAGCCGGGCTGGTACAGGCCGAGGATGAGCTTGAGCAGCGTCGATTTGCCGGAGCCGACGCGGCCGATGATCCCTACCCGTTCGCCCGCCTTGATGCGCAGCGATACGTTGCGCAGGGATTCGAGTTCGCTGCCCGGGTAAGTGAAGCCGACTTCCTTGAATTCGATCTCGCCCCTGAAATGCGGCCGGCTGACGAACTTGGCATCCATCGGGCGTTCCACCTCCTTGCCCATGACATTGTTGAGCGAATCCAGGGCCGTGGTGGCATTGTGATAATTGGTGAGCAGGCCGGCCACCTGGCCGAACGGGGCCATGGCGCGCGAGGCCAGCATGGTGCAGGCGATCAGGCCGCCCATGGACAGTTCGGCATTGCCGATGCGATAAACGCCGATGACGATGACCGTGAGCGTGACCAGCTGCTGGGCCCACATCGCGCTGTTGATGCTGGTGGCGGCCAGGAGACGCAGCTGCGCGGAAGCCTTGGCCAGGTAGACCGCGCTGCGTTCCCATTTGCGCTGCATGGGGCCTTCGGCGCCGATGGCCTTGACGGTTTCCAGCCCGACCAGGCTTTCCACCAGGCCGGCATTGCGCATGGCGCCGGCGCGGTAGGTGGTTTCCGCGAGTTCGTGCATCTTGCCCTGGATGAGGAAGCCATAGCTGCCCACGACCAGCATGCCGATCAGCGGGGGAATGAGCATGGGCCAGTCGATCCATGCCATGACCGCGATGAACAGCAAGGCAAACGGCAGGTCGATGAGCGCGACGACCGTGGCCGAGGTGATGAAATCGCGCACCACCTCGAAGGAGCGCAGATTGGCGGCGAAGGAGCCCACCGAGACCGGCCGGTTTTCCATGCGGATGCCGAGCACGTGCTCCATGATGCGGGTGGAGAGGTCCACGTCCACGCGTTTTCCCGCGAGGTCGATGAAATAGCCGCGCATGACGCGCAGGCCGAAATCGGCGGCGAGGATGACGGCGAGGCCGATGGCCAGCATCCACAAGGTTTCCACCGCCTGGTTGGGCACCACGCGGTCGTACACGTTCATGGTGAACAGCGGCAGGGCGAGCGCAAACACGTTGATCAGCGCGGCCGCCATCAGCACATCCCGGTAGACCGGCAGGTTTTCCAGCATCGCGCCCCAGAACCAGTGGCGCTGGCGCAGCTTGCCGACCTCGGGCGCGCGCGAGTCGAAGTGGTATTGGGGATGGGCCAGAATCGCCACGCCGTCGTAATGGGCTTCCAATTCGGCTGCCGGCATGCTGACGGATGCCTCGCTCAGTTCCGGGAGTATCACGCGCGCGGCCTTGCCGTCCTTTTCCCAGCCCACCAGCAGGCAGGCGCTGTGATCCTTCAAGAGCAGGACGGCGGGCAGCAGGGCGGGGTTGATCTTGGCGATGGGGCGGCGGGTCAGCTTGCTGGCCAGGCCGGCGCGCCGTGCGGCGCGGGCGAACAGCGAAGGGGTCAGCCGGTTGTTGACCAGGGGCAGGCCGGCGGTGAGCGCGTCATGCGAGCGCGGCTGGCCGTGCAGGCGGGTTAATGCAACCAGGCATTCCAGCAAGGGATCGTAGGCACGATGGCTTTCGGCTGGCTTGTCCCAGCCCGTGCCCGCCTGCACCGTATCCGAGCTGGGCATGTTTTTTTCTGGCATGTTTATCGAGGTGTTGACAGCTGTTTAACCGGTTTTGCGGGATGCCGGCCATGTCTCCATGGACGCCGGCAAGCAGTACAACCAACGACAATCTTATCCCAATTTTTTAATACACCCCTGCAAACCATATTACAGGCACAAAAAAACAGCGAACCTTTCAGTCCGCTGTCTGGTTGCTTGTCAGGGATGCCGGCTGCCGATACTGCGGCCGCTTTCGTCTTGGCATCGGCAAAGGTTGTCTGCCCGAAATCGAATGACGCAGCCCCCCTTCTCTTGCGCGAAGAGGCTCAAGCACGCGTGCCGGCCTATGCGCAGGGGGGCTAATGGGAGGACATCGGCGCCTGCATGGAACGCACTTCAGCCGTCGCTTCAAGCTTTTCGACTTTGTCGCCGCTCTTGATGGTGAGCGTGAGCGGCACCTTGTCGCCCGCCTTGAGCGGATTTTTGGGCGTATACAGCATGAGATGCAGCCCGCCGGGCGCGAGCCTGACGGTCTTGCCCTTGGGCAGTTCGACTTGTTTGATCTCGCGCATTTGCATGACGTCGCCCAGCATTTTCATTTCATGCAATTCGATCTTGCCGACTGCAGGGCTGGCGGCCTGGATCAGGCTGGCATCCTGGTCGCTGGTGAGGTCCATGAATCCTCCCACCACGGCCTGGCCGGGGGCGGGTTCGCGTATCCAGGCGTTGTCCACCTTCACGCCGGCCGCCAGAACCGGACTGGCAAGCAATACGCTAACGAGCAGGGCAGGCAATCTCATCGATCATCTCCGAAAAAAATGCCCACCTTGGGGGCGGGCATGAAAGGAAGGGGTGCATAAAAGCGGATCATGCACTGTTCGTATGATGGGCGAAGGCCTTGCAACTGACAATGCGACATGATGTCGCGGCCGGCGCCCTGGCAATTCAGGCCGCGTGCTTGCGGTAGGGATAGAACTCGTCGCCCACGCGGTTCATGCGCGAGACGCCGAAGCGCGCCCTGGCTTCGCCGCTGAACTGGCCCTCGATCGCGGCATAGGCTTCGCTCGCCCAGGCCTTGTCCTTGAGCTCGTCGACGATGCCCTCGACCCAGCGCAGCTTGTCAGCCGGGCTGGCGAGCGCATTGCCGCAGGTCTCGTACACCTTGCGCACGGCGGCGGCGTCGAAGCCGGCGTTTTTCACGCGGGTGGCGAGCTGGATGCAGCCGTCGGCGCTGCCGCAGACTTGTGCGGCCTGCATGAGCACCGCCTCGGCGCCGGCGGCATCGCCGCCCCTGGCCATGAGCGAGGCGACGTGGGCGAGCGCATAATGGTCCTGGGCCCTGGCCCTGGCTTCGCCAAGCAACTGCGCGCCCCAGGCGGCGTCGCCGATGTCGGCGATCACCAGTTCGGCGAGCTTGGTGTAGTCGTAAACGCCGGCGTCGGGATTGGACTTGATGGAAGCCTCACGCTGCTGCACATAGGCGCGTGCCTTCTCGCGGCCGAGTTCCTTGTTCTTGAGCGCGGTGGCCGCGGTTTTCACGACTTCCTTGAACCACACGAAGTCGCCGGACTTGGCGGCGGCACCGTCGAGCAGGCGCGCGACCCAGGCGGCATCGTTGACATGCTTGTCCACCGCCAGGATCAGCGGGCGGTAGCGCAGGAACTGGTAGTCGCCCTCGTCCAGCATGGCTTCGACCTTGGCCAGCAGCTTGGCGGCGTAGAACGGGTCCTCGAGTTCGGCCATGACCTGGTCGGCCAGCGCGAACAGCTTCTTGGGCGTGTCGGCGAGATCTTCCTGCTTGCCGAATTCCACGTATTTGGCCTGGTTGGCGGCGCGTTTGTCGTATTTTGCCTGCACGCGGGCCATGCGCGCGGCATCGTCGGCGAAGTCGGTCTTGGCCGCTTCCACCACCTTGCTCATTTCGTCCAGCGAGGCCACGGCATTCTCGGCCTGGTCCATCAGGCCGGCGGCGCCGGCGGTATCGCCGGTGGATTTCAGGCCGCGCGCGAGGTCGATGAACTGCTCGGTGGCGGTGGCAAGCTCGCCGCCCTTCTTCAGCACCGCCTGCATGAACTCGGTTTCGCCGATGGCGCGGGCGGCATCCAGCAGGCTCTTCACGGCGTTGAAATCGGCGGCGCCGTCGAGCGCGCGCTGGTACAGGGCACGGGCCTTGGCCGGGTCGCCCAGGGTCTTGGCGGTCTCGCCGGCGAGAGACAGGAGGTCGGCGACATTGGTCAGCTTGCCTGCGGCCTTTTCCAGGATGGCGCCGGCATAGTCCTTGTCCTTGAGGTGCTCGACCGCGGCGGCGGCGAGCTTGGTGTATTCCACGGCGCGGGCGATCTTGCCTTCGGCCTTTTCGTAGACCTTCCTGGCGAAGACGCTGTTGCCCAGCATGTCGGCGGCCTGGCGGCCCAGTTCGATCAGCGGGTCGAGGTTGTTGGTTTCCTTCAGCGCCTTGTCGAGGGCGGCTTCGGCGCCGGCCTGGTCGCCCAGCACCTTCATCTTGCCTTCGGCCAGATAGACCTGCTCTTCGCCCGACATGCAGTAGTCTTCGGCGGTCTGCAGCAGTTCTTCGGCGCGGGGCTGGTCGCCGAGCTGCTTGTAGACGATGGCGACGGCGGCCAGATCCTTGGTGAACTGGCAGTCGTCGGCGACGCGGTCGACCAGTTCCCTGGCATAGGCGGCGTCGGCGGGTTCCTGCAGGGCCTCCAGCGCCAGCGCGGCGTAGTCGGCGCCGCTGCTGCACTCGGCTTCTTTGGGGCTTAAGGTTTCGCGGGTGGCCATGATCGTATCCTCTAGGCTAATTTCCTGATGAGCCCGCAAGTTTACCGCGCCCGCATGGACACAATCCTAGAGAGGTTTTATGAGCTTATAGCGGCAATTTATCTAAGTCCGAAACCTTCTTAACAGGGAGGTACGGGAGGTAAGGGTGTAAGGCAAAAGACACATTGCCTTGGGTTCCCTCCCGTTCCTCCCTTACCTCCCTGTTTAATTTTTTTACAAAACGTAGCGTGACAGATCCTCGTCGGCCGCCAGCGTATTCAGCCGTTCGTTGACGTAATCGGCGTCGATCACGACGGTCTGGCCTTCGCGCTTGCCGGCCTCGAAGGAGATTTCCTCGAGCAGGCGCTCCATGATGGTGTGCAGGCGGCGCGCGCCGATGTTCTCGGTCTTTTCGTTGACCTGGTGGGCGATCTCGGCGATGCGACGGATGCCGTCGTTTGTGAAATCCAGCTTCACGCCCTCGGTCGCCAGCAGGGCCTGGTATTGGCGGGTGAGGCAGGCGTCGGTGCTGGTGAGGATGCGTTCGAAATCCTCCACCGAGAGCGGACCCAGTTCCACGCGGATGGGCAGCCGCCCCTGCAACTCGGGAATGAGGTCGGAGGGGCGCGACAGATGGAAGGCGCCGCTGGCGATGAA
>DCVO01000036.1 GCA_002327405.1 Thiobacillus sp. UBA2186
AATACATCATGCCCAGGAAGGCGGTGGTGAGGAAGAAGCCCACGGCGTTGTGGCCGTACCACCATTGCACCATGGCGTCATGCACGCCGGCGTAGGCGGAGTAGGATTTCCACCAGGAGCCGCCGAAGAAGACGATCGGCAGTTCCGCGCTGTTGACGATGTGCAGGATGGCGATGGTGAGGATGTAGGCGCCGAAGAACCAGTTCGCCACATAGATGTGCGGGGTCTTGCGCTTGATCAGCGTGCCGAAGAAGACGATGGCAAAGGACACCCAGACCACGGCGATCAGGAGGTCGATCGGCCACTCCAGCTCGGCGTACTCCTTGGAGGTGCTGATGCCGAGGATGAAGGTCACGGCCGCGAGCACGATGATCGCCTGCCAGCCCCAGAAGGTGAACGAAGCCAGCGTTTCCGCAAACAGCCGCGTATGGCAGGTGCGCTGCACGACGTAGTAGATCACGGTGAACAACGCCGTGCCGCCGAAGCCGAAAATGACGGCATTGGTATGCAGGGGCCTCAGCCGCCCGTAACTCAGCCAGGGTATGCCGAAGTTCAGTTCGGGCCAGATGAGTTGTGCGGCGATGATCACGCCCACCAGCATGCCCACGATCCCCCAGATCACGGACATGATGGCGAATTGCCGCACGATCTTGTAGTTGTACGTCGTCGCTTCCATAGGGACTCCCTTCCGTTGAAAACAAGGTCTTAGTGTTTAATTTGGGATAAATGTATCTTGTTTACTTTTATGGTGCAAATTTTTTTTGAGGCTTTGTCTCCCGCGTGCACTTAGCAATCAGGATAGTTCAGATTTTTCAGAAAGATAGAGTGTCTTATTTCCGCACTTCCGGGTCGGAATCGGGCTTGGCAGGCTTGTCGTCATCCATGAGGATTTCATGCGCGGGGCCTTCCATGTCCTCGAACTGGCGATGGTTGACCGACCAGATGAAGAACCAGGCGATGAGGCCGACGAGGACGAGACCGAGGGGAATGAGCAGGAAAAGGATGTCCACTATGCGCGTGAAGGGGGAAGGGGGAAGGGGGAAGGGTGGGGTTGCGCGGCGCTCTCGAAGTCGGTGAGGCGCAGGGCGTTCAGTACCACCAGCAGCGAACTGGCCGACATGCCGATGCCGGCGATCCAGGGCGTGACATGGCCCAGGGCGGCGAGGGGGATGGCGATGAGGTTGTAGCCCAGGGCCCAGGCCAGGTTTTCGTAAATGATGCGGCGGGCCTTGCGCGCGATGCCGACGCCGTCGGCCAGCGCGGCGAGGCGCCCGCCCAGCATCACCATGTNNGCCGTCGCCGACCATGGCGACGATGCGGCCCTCGGCCTGCAGCGCCTTGACATAAGCCAGCTTGTCGTCGGGCAGGGCCTCGGCGCGCACGTGCTCGATGCCGAGGCGGGCGGCCACGGCATTGGCCGCGGCCTGGTTGTCGCCGGACAGCAGGTGCACGCGCACGCCCAGCGATTTCAGCGTGGCTGTCGCGGGAGCGGCGTCGGCGCGCACTTCGTCGCCCAGGTAGAGCCAGCCCACCAGTCCCTCCGGGCCGGCAAGCGCGAGGCGCGTGGCGGTTGCGTGGAGCGTGGTCTCGGGAACGGCAGCGCCGGCGAAGGCGGGCTTGCCGAGGCGGTAGCGTTTGCCGCCGACGCTGCCTTCCACGCCTTCGCCCGGATGGTTCAGCGGCAGTTCCGCGCTTGGCACGGCAGCGCCGGCTGCCTGCCGAATCGCCAGTGCGATGGGGTGTTCGGAGGCGGCTTCCAGCGCCGCCGCCAGCTTGAGTGTCTCGTCTCTTCCGTGTCCATTCACGGGCTCGACATCGAGCAGGCTCAGCTTGCCCAGGGTGAGCGTGCCGGTCTTGTCGAACACGATGTCGCCGACCTGCGCCAGGGTTTCCAGCGCATGGCCGCGCGTGGTGAGCAGGCCCAATTTCGTCAGCCGTCCGGTGGCGGCGGTGAGCGCGGCGGGCGTGGCCAGCCCCAGCGCGCAGGGGCAGGTGATGACCAGGATGGAGACCGTGATCCACAGCACCTTGTCCGGATCGATGGCGTACCACACCGCGGCGATGATCACGGTGAACAGCAGCAAGAGGCCCACGAACCATGAAGCCGCGCGGTCTGCCATGCGACCGATGCGCGGTTTTTCACTCTGCGCGCGATCCAGCAGGCGCACGATGGCGGAAAGCCGGGTTTCCTCGCCGGTTCTTTCCACGCACATGACCATGGGATTTTGCTGGTTGAGGGTGCCGCCGATGAGTTGCGCGCCGGGCTGTTTGCCGCGCGGCTCCGGCTCGCCGGTCAGCATGGCTTCCACCACGCTGCTTTCGCCCTCCACCAGCACCCCGTCGGCGGGGATGGCTTCGCCCGGCTTGATCAGCACGTGGTCGCCGGGCGCGAGTTGCGCGGCGGGCACGGTTTCCTCCTCGCGTGACGGCCAGTGCGGCAACCTGGTCGCCACAGCAGGAATCAGCTTGACCAGTTCCTCCGCCGCCTGCGCGCTGCGGCGGCGGGCGTTGAGCTCCAGAAAGCGCCCGGTCAAAAGCAGGAAGATGAACATGTTGACCGAATCGTAGTACACCTCGCCCTGCTGCGCGACCGTGGTCCACACGCTGGCGGCGAAGGCGGAACCGACGCCGATCGCCACCGGCACATCCATGCCCAGGGCCTTGCGCCTGAAATCCTTCCACGCGCCCTGGAAGAAGGGCCACGAGGAATAGAAGATCACCGGCACGGTCAGGATCAGGCTGGCCCAGCGCATCAGCGCCACGATGTCCGGCGTCATCTCGGAGGGGTCGGCGGTGTAGGTGGGGATGGCGTACATCATCACCTGCATCATGCCGAGGCCGGCGATGGCCAGGCGCTTGATCGCGCTGTTGCGCTCCTTGCGGAAGATTTCTTCCTGCTTGCTGGCGTCGAAGGGATGGGCGACGTAGCCGATCTCCTGGATGGCGCGCAGGATGTCGGAAAGCTTGAGCCGCGTCGAATCCCAGCGCACGCGCGCGCGGCGCGTGGCGTAATTGATGTCCACCGAGATCACGCCCGGCAGTTGCGAAAGATGCCGCTCGTTCAGCCACACGCAGGCGGCGCAGACGATGTTCTCCAGGATCAGCGCGGCCTCGCGCACGTTTTCCGGCTCGGCGCGCACGAAGCTCTGCTGGATTTCGGGCAGGTCGTAGAGCCCCAGCTTCTCCAGCTCGGCCACGGCGTCCTGCGGCGTGGGCGGCAAGGCGGTGCGATGCTCGTAGTAAGCACCCTGGCCCGAGTCGATGATGGTCTGCGCCACCGCCTGGCAGCCGCGGCAGCAGGCCTGTTCGGTATGCTGGCGGTAGCTGATGGGGTAGTTCGCGCCCTCGGGCACCGGCAGCCCGCAGTGAAAGCAGGCCTGCGGGTCGGCGTCGGCGGGTGAGGGAGTCGGAACTGACATTGCACTGGCGGGTTGGCAAAGCCGGATGTTAACAGCACTCATCGGATAAAATCGCCCCCATGTTGCATTGGTTGAGACAAGACGAAGCCTTTCCGCCCGTCGAGGCGGCGATGCTCGAGCCCAACGGCCTGTTGTGCGCGGGGCTCGACCTTTCGCCCGCGCGCATCCTCGATGCCTATCGCCACGGCATCTTCCCCTGGTTCAATCCCGGCGAACCGGTCCTGTGGTGGAGCCCGGACCCGCGCATGGTGCTGGTGCCGGCCGAAGTGAAGGTCGCGCGCTCGCTCAGGCAGCGCATGAAGCGCGGCGGCTACGAAGTGCGCGTCGACACCTCGTTCAGGGAGGTAATGCTGGCCTGCGCCGAGCCGCGCGCGGGCCAGTCCGGCACCTGGATCAGCCAGCCCATGCTGGACGCCTACGCGCGCCTGCACGAACTGGGCTATGCGCATTCGGTGGAGACGTGGATGGACGGCGAGCTCGCCGGCGGGCTGTACGGCATGGCCATCGGTCGCATGTTTTACGGAGAGTCGATGTTCTCGCGAAGGCCCGACGCCTCAAAGCTTGCGCTGGTGCATCTTTGCCGCCAGCTCGAAGCCTGGGGTTTCGGCCTCATCGACTGCCAGATGGAAACCGCCCACCTCGCCTCGATGGGGGCAAGACCGATTCCGCGCAGCGAGTTCATCCGCGAGATGAAACGCTTGTTAGAATGGGAGCCAGTACCGGCTCCCTGGCGTTTTGACCCGAGTGTTTCGAGCTGACAGATGTTTCCTTCCGAACCACCCTTCCTGCGCATCCAGTTCTACCTGACCGCGCCTTATCCCTGCAGTTATCTGGAGGGTCTGGAGGCGCGCTCCCAGGTCGCCGCGCCGGCCCATCTCATAGGGCAGTCGGCCTACAGCCGGCTGATACAGGAAGGTTTTCGCCGCAGCGGGCACTATACCTACCGCCCGCACTGCTACGGCTGCAAGCGTTGCGTGCCGGTCAGGATCGACGTCGCGGGATTCGCGCCCAGCCGGTCGCAGAAGCGGAGCCTGCGCCTCAACCGCTCGCTAGCCGCCAGGGTCCTGCCGCTCGAGTTCCGCGACGAGCATTTCGAGCTTTACCGGCGCTACCAGCGGGCGCGGCATACCGGCGGCGGCATGGATCTCGACGACAGCGAGCAGTACACCCAGTTTCTGCTCTCGAGCCAGGTCGATACTTCGTTGGTGGAGTTTCGCGACGGAGACAGGCCGGTGATGGTTGCCGTCGTCGACCGGGTCGAAGACGGCCTGTCCGCGGTTTACACCTTCTTCGATCCCGACATGGAAAAGCGCGGGCTGGGCACCTATGCCGTGCTGTGGCAGATCGAACTCGCCCGCAGACTGGGGCTGCCTTATGTCTATCTCGGCTACTGGATCAAGGAATCGCGCAAGATGGCCTACAAGTCCAACTACCGGCCGTTGCAGGGGCTGGTCGAAGGCAGATGGACGGAGCTTGAGTGAGGGGGGCCTGTTGCAGCGCTTGTTGCTGATCATGCTGCTGGCGCCGCTGCTGCTGGCAGGCTGTGCGATAACACCCGACGAGCCGCGCGCGCGTCAGCCCATGCAGGGGTTCGCCCCGCTGTCGGAGGACAGCCGCGTATGGGTGGAGCAGGGCGCCGAGGATTTCGGCCGGCGCGTGTCGTCCAGACTCGATGCCGCCATCGCCAGGGTGGAGGCGGCGCATTATCTGCCTTTCGCCGAAACGCCGCGCGTCCATGTCTGCGGCAGCGAAACCTGTTTCAGGCGCTACGTCTTTACGCCCAGGCTGTCCGCCGCCGTGATACCGAACAACCGGCTGATTCTTTCTCCCAATCTGGACGGCAGGGAAGCGTGGCGGCTGGAAAGCCTGCTGGTGCACGAACTGGCGCACCTGCACCTTGGCCAGCGCGTCGGGCATTACCACTACAACATCCCGGTCTGGTTTCACGAAGGCTGGGCCTCGCTTACTGCGGAGGGCGGCGGCGCGGAATTCGCCACCGACGAGCAGGCGATCGAGGCCGCGCGCGCGGGCAAGCGCATCGATTTCGCCGCGCGCGACGTGCCGGACAACAGGCATCGGGCAAGCGCTTTCGGGCTGGACATCCACCTGTTCTACCGCCAGGCCATGCTGGTGGTGGCGCAACTCAAGAATCTGGATCCCGAAGGATTCCGCGATCTGGTGCTGGCATTGCAGGACAACCAGGATTTCGAAATCGCCTTCTGGAACGTCTACGGCAACGGGCCGGAACACGTACTTTCCGATGCGCTGCAAACTTCCCCGCAAAGCGGCGATAATGGAGCCGCTGCCCCATCGCAACCCTGAGCATGAAAAACTATCTCGATCTCCTGCGCCATGTGCGCGACACCGGCGTGAAAAAATCCGACCGCACCGGCACCGGCACCGTCTCCGTATTCGGCTACCAGATGCGCTTCAACCTCGAAGACGGCTTTCCGCTGGTGACCACCAAGAAATGCCACCTGCGTTCCATCCTCCACGAACTGCTGTGGTTCCTGAAGGGCGACACCAACATCAAGTACCTGAAGGACAACGGCGTTTCCATCTGGGACGAGTGGGCGGACGAGAACGGCAACCTCGGCCCGGTGTACGGCTACCAGTGGCGTTCCTGGCCGGCGCCGGACGGCCGCCACATCGATCAGATCCAGCGCGTGCTCGACGACCTGAAGAACAACCCGGATTCGCGCCGCATCATCGTCTCGGCCTGGAACGTGGCCGACCTCGACAAGATGGCGCTGGCGCCCTGCCACGCCTTCTTCCAGTTCTACGTCGCCGACGGCAGGCTGTCCTGCCAGCTCTACCAGCGCAGCGCCGACCTGTTCCTCGGCGTGCCCTTCAACATCGCGAGCTACGCGCTCTTGACCATGATGGTGGCGCAGGTGGCGGGGCTGAAGCCCGGCGATTTCGTGCACACCCTGGGCGATGCGCACATTTATCTGAACCACTTCGACCAGGTCAACGAACAGCTGTCGCGCGAACCGCGCAAGCTGCCGACGATGAAAATAAATCCGGATGTACAGGACCTGTTCGCCTTCAAGTTCGAGGATTTCACGCTGGAAGGCTACGACCCGCATCCGGCCATCAAGGCGCCGGTGGCGGTATGAAAACAAGTGAAGGGGGAAGGGAGAAGGGGGAAGGGGCAAAGCCCCGCATTTCCCTCATCTCCGCCCTGGCCAAAAACCGCACCATCGGCATCAACAACACCCTGCCGTGGCGATTGTCCGAAGACCTCAAGTACTTCAAGGCGCTGACCCTGGGCCATCACATCCTCATGGGGCGCAAGACCTGGGAGTCCATCGGCAAGCCCCTGCCCGGACGCACCACGGTCATCATCACGCGCGGCAATTTCCCCGCGCCAGACGGCGTGAAAATCGCACACTCGCTGCAGGAAGCCATCGATATCTGCGGCACTGATGAAGAAATTTTCTTCGTCGGCGGCGCGCAACTTTATGCACAGGCCCTGCCGCTGGCCGACCGTCTCTACCTCACCGAAATCCAGGCCGAGGTCGAAGGCGATGCCTGGTTCCCCGACTACGACCGCGCGCACTGGCGCGAAGTCAGCCGCGACAGGCGCCACGACGAGGCGAGCGGCCTCGACTACCATTTCGTCGTCTACGATCGACAATAAGGCGCAGCCCTGACGGAATGCCCGCAAGGGGTGCGCGAGGAGGCAGCCATGAAGCCGCGACTGAGCGTCATCACCCTTTGCGTGGACGATCTGGAAAGATCGTTGCGGTTCTACCGCGACGGCCTCGGCCTGCAGACCGAAGGCATCGTCGGCAGGGAGTTCGAGCATGGCGCGGTCGCCTTCTTCGATCTTCAACCCGGCCTCAAACTCGCCATCTGGCCGCGCGCGAGCCTCGCCCACGACTCAGGCCTGGCGACCGGCGCGCCAAGCGCCACGGAATGCTCGCTTGGACACAACGTCTTTTCACGCGCGGAAGTCGATGCCGTGATGGAACAGGCCAAACGCGCGGGCGCGACCATCGTCAAGCCGGCGCAGGACACGTTCTGGGGCGGCTACGCGGGCTATTTCCAGGACCCGGACGGCCACTTGTGGGAAGTCGTCTGGAATCCACAGTTGCTGCCGGATGCGTACGTCGTGGCTGAGCAGTTGTACCGGGAGTTTGCGCCGCCGGTCAATCTTGATTTCGAGCTCCGGCACAAGGCAATCATCGACCGGTTTGGTCGCTATCCGCACCGAAACGAGGTTCTGGGGCGTGCCTCGACTCCCGAGGAAATCGAGTTTTTGAAGCAGCCGGGTTCGAGTTTCTGAAAAACGCCCATAAAAAAGCGGGGCTTTCGCCCCGCCAGGTTTGTCAGCCAGCCGAAATCAGCTGAGCACTTCCGCCCAGATGTTCTGCGCCCACGATTCCGCGTAGGCGTGATTGAGTTCGTCGCCCTGCGGGGTCGCACCGCCGCCGCCGGCATCGACGTAGGCCTTCTTCTCGGCGCTGTAGCGGTAGACGTTGGCGACATGGCCGCCGGTGGTGTCGGAGGTGTCCGAATAGCAGGTGTTGGCGAACACAGGGGCCGCCTCGGGCTGGCGGCCGGCCAGCAGTTCGACGATGGCCGCCGCGCAGACCTTGGCATGGTTGGTTGCCATGTGCCCCGATTTCGGCAGTGCCGCCGAAATCGAGTCGCCGATGATGTGCACATTGGGCACGGCGGTGGACTCGAAGCTGGTGAAGTTGACCGTGCACCAGTTGCCGCCGGCGTCATTGCGCACGCCGGCCATGGCGCAGAGTTCGCCGGCGCGCTGGCGCGGCACCACGTTCATGACGTCGGCCTTGATGTCGTCGAACTCGGTGGATACGACCATGCGGTTGCCATCCACGCCCGTCACGGCGTTGGTGCCGCGGTACTCGACCATGCCGGGGTAGAAGGTGTTCCAGGCCCAGGTGAACAGCGGCTTCTTCGACACGATGTCGGGGTTGCTGTCCAGCACGATGATCTTGGACTTGGGCTTGTGCTTCTTCAGGTAGTTGGCCACCAGGGAGATGCGTTCGTAAGGTCCGGGCGGGCAGCGGTAGGGGGTGCCGGGGATGCCCATGACGAACACGCCGCCGTCGGCCATGGATTCGAGCTGCTTTCTCAAGAGCGCGGTCTGCGGGCCGGCCTTCCAGGCGTGTACTACCTTGCTGGCGGCCTCGGCTTCCTGGAAGCCCTTGACGGTGTCGGTGCGCACGTCGATGCCGGGGGCGAGCACCAGGCGGTCGTAACCGAAGGTGTGGCCGCCCTTGGTGGTGACGGTGCGCTTGGCGGGATCGATGGCGACGACCATGTCCTTCACCATCTTGATGCCGTGCTTGGCCAGGTTGTCGTAGCCGTGGGTGAGGTAGTCCATGTTGCGCAGGCCGCCGATCACCAGGTTGGAGCGGGGGCAGGACACGAACTTGTCGTTCGGCTCGATCAGGGTCACTTCGATGTTCGGACCCCACTTGCGCAGGTACTTGGCGCAGGTGGCGCCGCCATAGCCGGCGCCGACCACGACGACCTTGGGCTTGGCGCCGGAGGCGCCCATGCCGGCGCAGCCTGCAAGCAGGGCGCTTGCTGCGCCCATGCCGGACACTTTCAGAAAATCGCGACGGGTAATGCTCATGTTCAGGTCTCCTTGCAGGTCCGGTTTATTTGAGTTTGGAGAGGTAGTCGGCCATCAGGGCGAACTCTTCGTCGGTATAGCCTTTTGCATGGCGCTGCATGACGGAAGCGGGGCGGGCGCCGGATTTGAAATCCTGCAAGGATTTGACGATGTAGCCCTTTTCCAGGCCGGCAAGGCTGGGAATCGCACCCTTGCTCTTGCCGCCGGGCCCGTGGCAGGACATGCAGGATGACGCCAGCAGTTCGCCGCGGTCGACGGCAAACGCATTGGCGCTGAGCAGCGTGGCGCTGGCGGCAAGCAGGATGAGTATCTTGTGCATAAGACTTCTCCATTTTTAGCGAGTGTTTGAAGTGAGTCGGTAAGGCTCGCCCCGTGATCCGCGGGGCTTTTAAAAGCCAAACAGGACCACACCATCTGGAATGGTCCATATGAACTATTTTTAATTGGTAATTTCGGAATGTCCAACAGCAAACACTTATATGCTTCGGGTATTCGGATGCCGAAGTCGTGTTAAGTCCCCGGCAAATTAAGCTTTTGCGCCCATTTGCAGGGCGCGGCGCGCGGTGGCATCGAGCGCGAGTTTTTGTGCGGAAGAATCGGCGTCCGTCGCGATCCAGCCGCCGAGATTGGCGAGCGCAATGCTGCCCAGGGCGTCGATCCAGAGGGGGAATTCGTTGAGGGCAGGAATGTGGCTGTAGGTCTTGCCGCCGGCGTTGAGGAAAGTCTCCTTGCCTTCCAGGCCGATTTCTTCCAGGGTTTCCAGGCAGTCGGCGGCGAAGCCGGGGCAAATGGCCTGGACGCTTTTTATGCCCTGCCGTCCGAGCTCGCGCAGGGTCTTGTCGGTATAGGGCTGCAGCCATTCGGCCTTGCCGAAGCGCGACTGGAAAGAAATGCGGTACTGGGTTTCGGTCAACCCCAGGGCCTCGGCCAGAAGACGTCCGGTCTTCTGGCATTCGCAATGGTAGGGGTCGCCCTTTTCCAGGGTGTAGCGCGGCAGGCCGTGGAAGCTCATCACCAGCACGTCGGGGCGCTCGTTCTGCTGCCAGTATTCACGCACGCTTGCGGCCAGGGCGCGGATGTAGCCGGGGTCGTCGTGGTAATGGCGCACGGTGCGGATGGCCGGCGCGTTGCGGGTTTTCTGCAGATGCGCGAAGGCAACATCGTTGGCGGTGGCGGTGGTGGAGGCGGCGTACTGCGGATACATGGGCAGCAGCAGAATGCGGTCGCAGCCGGCGGCCTTCAGCTTGTCGATGCCGTCGGCGATCGAGGGCGAGCCGTAGCGCATGGCATATTCGACCGGGATGTTCTGGCCGGTCCTTTCCCCCAGCCAGCCTTTCAGGAGTTTCGCCTGCCGCTCCGTGTGCACCCTGAGCGGCGAGCCTTCCTTCATCCAGATGGCGGCGTACTTGGCGGCGGATTTCTTCGGCCGCGTGTTGAGGATGATGCCGTTCAGGATCAGCCACCAGATCGGGCGCGGGACCTCAACCACGCGCGGGTCGGAGAGGAATTCTTTCAGATAACGCTTGAGCGCGGGCGCGGTGGGCGCGTCCGGCGTGCCCAGGTTGATCATCAGCACGCCGGGGCGGGTGGCCGTGCCGTGCCGGTAGTCCGGTTCTTTCAAATATCGCATTAGTCCTTAATACCTCACTTCAAGCCGCAGAGGACACGGAGTTCACAGAGGATAAACAAAAATTTCCAAGCTGCGTCGACCGCAACCGAGTAGGTCCTTGGCTCATCTGTGGGGCAGGATTTTCTCGGCGTTCTCTGTGCCCTCTGTGGCTGATTCTTTTTAAGTCAATGATAGGAGAGGGCGTTGGACAACAACCGCGCGGTGACGTCGACGATGGGGATCACGCGTTCGTAGGCCATGCGGGTGGGGCCGACCACGCCGAGCGTGCCGACCACCTGGCCGTCGACTTCGTAGGGGGCGGTGACCAGACTGCATTCGTCCAGCGGCAGGGTGTCGGACTCGCCGCCGATGAAAATCTGCACGCCTTGTGCGGCGCGCGACTGTTCCAGCAATTGCATCAGGGTGGTCTTCTGCTCGAAGGCATCGAACAGGCGGCGCAGGTTCTGCATGTTGGCGGAGAGGTCCTGCACGTCGAGCAGCTTGCGGCTGCCGGAGACCACCACGGCTTCGCGCTGGACATCGAGAGCTTCCGAGCCGGCGTTGACCGCCGCGGTCATCAGCACCTGCATGTCGTCGCGCATGCGGGAGAGTTCCGCCTTCAGGCCGGCGCGCATTTCGTCGAAGGTGCGGCCGGCGAAATGGCGGTTGAAATAGTTGGCCGATTCGGTGAGCTGGGCCTGGGTGTAGGGCTGCTCGGTCAGGATGACGCGGTTTTCCACTTCGCCCTCGTGCGTCACGATGATCAGCAGCACGCGCTTCTCGGACAGGCTGAGGAACTCGATCTGGCGGCAGGCGGGGTTGCGCCTCGGCGTCATCACCAGTCCGGCGAAATGGGTCAGTTCGGACAGCAGGTTGGACGCGGCGGACAGCAGCTTTTGCGGATCGTCCGGCGCCAGCTGGCGCTGCATTTCGCCCAGCGCGACCTGTTCGAGCGGCCGCACGGTCAACAGGGTGTCGACGAAGAAGCGGTAGCCGCGCGGCGTGGGCACGCGCCCGGCGGAGGTGTGCGGGCTGGCGACGAAACCCATGTCCTCCAGGTCGGCCATGATGTTGCGGATGCTGGCCGGCGACAGGTCGAGGCCGGCGTGCCGTGCGAGCGTGCGCGAACCCACCGGCTCGCCTTCGACGATGTGGCGTTCGATCAGGGTTTTCAGCAGGATGCGCGCGCGCTCGGTCAGCATGTCGGCAACAAGGTCTTGGCGGTGCTCAAGGACAGGTTCCAAACGATTTTACAACCGTATAATGGGGGCATGCCGCAAACTTTCAAAAAAGTCGCCCTGGTGGGCAAATACGACAATCTCGCCCTGGCGGAATCGGTCGAGCGCCTGGCCGATTTTCTTTCCGGGCACGGCTACGAAGTCATCCTCGCCAGCCAGACGGCCAAGACTTTGGACCAGCCGCGCTACAAGCAGGCGAACCTGACCGAACTGCCGGCAGTGGCCGAAGTGGTCATCGTGCTGGGCGGCGACGGCACCATGCTTTCCATCGCCCGCGCCCTGGCGCCTTATCCGGTGCCGCTCATCGGCGTCAACCAGGGCCGCCTGGGCTTTCTCACCGACATCACCGTGGGCAACATGGAAGCGGAACTGGCGCGCATGCTGGCAGGCGAATACGACGCCGAAGAACGCGTCCTGCTGACCGCTTCGCTCGCGCGCGGCGACGGCACCCACAACGAAGGCTCGGCCTTCAACGACGTGGTGGTGAGCAAGGCCGGCACCGGACGCCTGATCGAGTTCGAGGTCATCATCGACAACGAGTTTGTCTACACCCAACGCTCGGACGGCCTGGTCATCGCCACGCCCACCGGCTCCACCGCCTACGCCATGTCGGCAGGCGGCCCGATTCTCTATCCCACGCTGGAGGCCATCGCGCTGGTGCCGATCTGCCCGCACACCCTGTCGGCGCGGCCGATCGTGGTGAGCAGCCAGTCGCGCGTGGACATCATCATCCATCACGCCGACGACGCGCGCGTGCATTTCGACGGCCAGAACTATTTCGACCTGCAAAAGGGCGACAAGGTCAGCATCTGCCGCGTGCCTTACAACGTCACCCTGCTGCATCCCAAGCACTACAGCTACTACGACACCCTGCGCCAGAAACTGCACTGGGGCAAACAGATCTGATGCTGAAATTCCTGTCCATCCGCGATTTTGTGCTGGTCGAATCGCTGGACCTGGATTTCGCGCCCGGCATGACCATGCTCACCGGCGAAACCGGTGCCGGCAAATCCATCCTGGTCGACGCGCTGTCGCTGGTGCTGGGTGACCGCGCCGAATCCGGCGTGGTGCGCAATGGCGCGAAGCGCGCGGAAATCAGTGCCGAGTTCGAGCTCGCGAATCTGCCGGCGGTGCAGGCCTGGCTGGCCGAAATGGGCCTCGATGCGGAAGCGGCCTGTCTTTTGCGTCGCACCGTGGAGGCAGAGGGCCGCAGCCGCGCCTTCATCAATGGTTCGGCGGTGACGCTCGCGCAATTGCGCGAACTGGGCGAGCAGCTGGTCGATATCCATGGTCAGCATGCGCACCACGCCTTGCTGAAAACGTCGGTGCAGCGCGAACTGCTGGATGAGTTTGCCGGCGCCCAGGCGGAGGCCGCTCAGGTTGCCAAGGCCTGGCAGGCCTGGCAGAAGGCGATAAAGCGTCTGAAATCCGCGCGCGAGCAAGCCGGCGCCCGGCTGCTGGAAAGAGAAGGCCTGGAAGCCGCGCTGGCCGAAGTCGGCCCGCTGCTCGAGGACTTGCGTGCCTGGGACGAGATGCTGGCGGAGCACGGGCGCCAGGCGCACATGTCGAGCCTGATCGAAGCCAGTGCGCAGTTGCTGGCGGGACTGGAAGATGAGGAAGACGGCGTGCTGCGCCGGCTTGGCCGCCTGCACAGCCTGATGCAGGAGATGCTGGAAAAGGACGCCAGCCTGGTCGAGGAAAAATCCCTGCTGGAGGCGGCGCTCAACGATCTGGAAGAGTCACGCCACGGCCTCAGGCGCTATGCCGATCGCCTGAGCCTCGATCCGGAAAGGCTGGCCGAACTCGACCGCCGCATGGCCGAGGTGCATCGGGTATCGCGTAAGCACAAGCTGAGCACGGCGGAATTGCTCGAGCGCCATGCCGAGTGGCTGGAGAGACTGGATCAATTGGCTGCGGATGACGACATCGAAGCCCTGGAAGCCGATGTCGCGCAAGCGGAAAAATCCTACCTGGCCAGTGCAAGGAATTTGTCCGGCATGCGCCAGAAAGCCGGCAGGGCATTGGCCGATACTGTCAACCAGGCCATGGCGGAATTGTCGCTCGCCGATGGCCGTTTCGAAGTCAGGCTCATGCCCTGCGAGCCGCAGTCGCACGGCCTCGAGGAAGTCGTCTTCCTGGTGGCCAGCCATGCCACGCTGCAGCCAGGGCCGCTCGACAAGGTGGCCTCCGGCGGCGAACTCTCGCGTATCAGCCTGGCCATCCAGACCGCGCTATCGGGCCAGGCCGGCGTCCCCACCTTGATCTTCGACGAAGTCGACGTCGGCATCGGCGGCGCGGTGGCGGAAGCCGTGGGCCGGCGGTTGGCGCAGGTGGCGCACAAAAGGCAGGTGCTGGTCGTCACCCATCTGCCGCAGGTTGCTGCGCACGGCCGCCAGCATTTGCGCGTCAGCAAAATCGCCGGCACGGACAAGGTCATCAGCCAGGTGACGCCGTTGGGCGGCGAAGAGCGGGTGATGGAAATCGCCCGCATGCTGGGCGGCCAGGAAATCACCGAAACCACGCTCATGCATGCGCGCGAGATGCTGGAAAAGGCCGGCTCTGGAAAAGCGGCCGGCCGCAACAAAGCGATGAGGCGTGAGGCGTGAGGAGAGGACTACACTCTACCTGACCCCTGACCCCTGACCCCTGACCCCTGACCCCTGACCCCTGACCCCTGACCCCCTATTTCTTCGGGCGGTACGGGCAGGGATCCTTGACGCAGTCCACGTAGATCTGCAGGGAATGGTCGTGGATTTCGAAGCCGCGCGATTCGGCGATCTTCCTCTGGCGCTTCTCGATTTCCGCGTCGTAAAACTCTTCCACGCGACCGCATTGCAGGCATACCAGATGGTCGTGGTGCTCGCCCTGGTTGAGTTCGAACACCGCCTTGTCGCTGTCGAAATGGTGGCGCATCAGCAGGCCGGCCTGCTCGAACTGGGTCAGTACCCGGTAGACCGTGGCCAGGCCGATGTCCTGGCCTTCATCCTTGAGCAGCGAATAGACCTCTTCCGCCGTCATGTGGCGTTTGTTGCTGTGCTCGAACAGGTCCAGGATTTTCAGCCTGGGCAGGGTAGCCTTGAGCCCGATGCTCTTGAGATCGCTGGGGTGGCTCATGCATGACTCCATAAACGAGTGTGAATCTCAGTTATGATAACGCTTTTGCGACTTCTGCCTGGAGTAGATAGTTGAAAGTCCTGCGTCTTGTTCCGCTCGCCCTCGTCCTGGCGGCGTGCTCTTCGGTAAATGTTCCGTTGTCGCCCTATCGCATCGATGTGCAGCAGGGCAATGCCCTGGAGCAGGAATCGGTCGAGAAGCTCAAGCTCGGCCTTAGCCGTTCGCAGGTGCGCTTTCTGCTGGGCACGCCGCTGCTGGTCGACCCCTTCCACGGCAATCGCTGGGACTATGTCTACAACTTCCGCAAGGCCGGCAAGCTGACCGAAGAGCGCCGGCTGGCGCTGTTGTTCGAAGGCGATGTGCTGGTGCGCATCGAGGCGGAGGGGCTGGCGCTCAATAGCGGCCAGCCTGAGGTCAAGCCGGCTGAGACGGAAAAGACGCTGGAAAAACGCACCGAGCAGCCGAAAGCCGCCGTCGAAACGGCGCCTGTCGCTGCTGTGCAGCCGCTTGAGAACGCCCAACCCCTGCAACTCGTAGCGGCACCCGCTGCCGAACCGGCGGCCAAGCCTGTCGGGTCTCCGTCCAAGCCGGCAGAACCCGCGGTGGCACAGCCGGCCACCGCGCCGACGGCAAATGCGAAACCCGCGCAGCCCGCGCCTGAGCCCGTCAGCGAGGCGGCAACCAGGCCCGTGCAAGCGGTGGCAGCGAATTCTGCGCCGGTTGAGGCAAGCGGCGCGAACAGCCCGGAGAAAACTTCCATCGTCCCGCCTCTTCGCGCGGATCAGGCGCAGCCCCCGCAGCAGGGCAAGCCGGCCATGGTCGCCGCGACGGCGCCCGAGCCCGTGGCCTTGCAGGCGGAAGCCAATGTGGAAGCCATCAAGCCTGATGTCATGCCCGAGTTTCCCAACGCCACGCCTGCCGATACGCCGGAAGGCCAGCTCATGGCGGCACTGAATGCCTGGGCCGAGGCCTGGCGCACGCGCAACGAGGAAGCCTATCTCGCGGCCTATGCGGCAAGCTTCCGCCCTGAAGACGGACAGACCAGGGAACAATGGGAGAAACGCCGCCGCCTGCTGCTGGGGGTTTCGCGCAACATCGACCTGCAAATCGACGGTGTGGCCACCGAGTCCATGAAGGAGGAGCGTGCGCAAGTCAGTTTCCGCCAGTTCTACCGTTCCGACAGCTATCGGGATGCCGTCATCAAACAGCTGAAATTCGTGCGCGTGGATGGCCAGTGGCTGATCGAGGAGGAAAAGGTCCTCGCACAGATCAAGGGAAATAAATGAGTGTCCTCAAGACAGTCATTGCAGGGGTTTCCGGCCGCATGGGCCGAGCCTTGCTGGAAGCGGTCGCGGCCGATCCGGGCTGTGCGCTGCATGGGGCATTGGACCGCGCCGGCAGCCGTGCCGTGGGACAGGATGCGGGCATCTACACCGGCGGCCATGCCGGCGTGACCATTACCGACCAGACTGCGGCGGCGCTCGCAGATGCGGACGTGCTGGTGGACTTCACCCGCCCCGAAGCGACGTTCGCCTACATTGATGCCTGCCGCAAGGCCGGGGTCAAGCTGATCATCGGCACCACCGGCTTCGATGCGGCGGGCAAGGCCGCCATCGAGGAAGCGGCCGGGGATATCGGCATCGTCTTCGCACCCAATTTCAGCGTGGGCGTGAACCTGTTGATGAAATTGGCGGAGACGGCCGCGAGCGTGCTCTCGGAAGGCTACGACATCGAAATCGTCGAGGCGCATCACCGCCACAAGGTGGATGCGCCTTCCGGCACGGCGCTCGGCATCGGCCAGGCGGTGGCCGGCGCCTTGGGGCGCGACCTCAAGACCTGCGCCGTCTACGGCCGCGAAGGCGTGACCGGCGAGCGCAAGCCCGAGACCATCGGCTTCGCCACGGTGCGCGGCGGCGATATCGTCGGCGACCACACCCTGCTGTNNTTCGCGCAGGGCGCGCTGCGCGCGGCCAAATGGCTGCAGGGCAGGGGTCCGGGTTTGTACGACATGCGCGATGTTTTGGGTTTGAAGTAAGGTTTTGCAATGAACAAAGTCAAGGTTTACANNAGCGCGGCATCGGCTACGACGAGGTGCGCATCGACCTCGACCGCAATGCCATGCGGGAGTTCTCGGTGGCCACCAACGGTGCGCGCACCGTGCCGCAGATCGTCGTCGACGGCAAGTGCATCGGCGGCTTTACCGAACTTACCGAATTGCACATGGACGGCGGGCTCGAGCATCTAATTCCCTGATTTTCGCAAAGAAAACAGCACGTTCACGTTGCCGTAACACGGCGCGCA
>DCVO01000158.1 GCA_002327405.1 Thiobacillus sp. UBA2186
GCCGGTCTCGCCGCACAGGATCAGCACGGGATTGGCCTTGAGCGCGGCGAGGATGTCGTCCCGCCGCTGCGATACCGGCAGGTCGGGGTATTCGATAAGTAGTTGATTCATTCAGAAACCGAAATCAAGCCACAGAGGACACAGAGAGCACAGAGAAAACCTAATAACCATGTAATAACCATGGCCGGCCTACTGACAGGCAAGCCTTTTGGCGGAATCAAGTTGCCTTGCCCTGTGACCTCTGTGCTCTCTGTGGCCGGTTTTTTAAATTCATTTGTTCCTGATGTAGCGGTCATCGTCGAAAGTTTCCAGCCATTCCGGCCGGTAGACCGCCATCAGCGTGGCGCCCATGCCGGTGGTGAGCGCCTCAGACCAGGCCAGCAGAATGAAGTAGGGCGTGTAGTTTTCCAGCAGGTAGGGCAAGGCATAGGCCCCGGACAGCGACAGCGCGGCCGTCGCGGCAAGCGCAGCCGCACCGATGGCCACCGCCGCGCCGAAGAAGCCGTTGGCGAGCACATAAATGAAAAAGTGGTTGGGCAGCTTGCGGTCGATGAAGCGGTACAGGTGATGCGTCACTGCGGCCGGCACGGCGCAGAACAGCAGGGACTCCAGTCCCAGGCCAGCCAGGCTGGCCTTGCCGGTCAGCGCCGCGGCGAGCGCGGCCAGGCTCGCCGCCAGCCAGCCGCGCCAGAAGCCGAACATCAGGGTGGCGAGGCTCGCCCCCAGCATGTGGAAGGACAGCCCCGGCTTCACGCCGGCGCGGATCTGCCACATCACCATCAGGGCCACCGCCGCGCCCAGGAACAGATTCAACCGCGCGCTGTCCTTCAACCGGGCGAGATCGCCCGAGCGCCAGGCGAACCATAGCAGGATGCCGACGCCCGCCCAGCCCAGCGCGTTCCAGTTGTCGGCAAAAACGGAAATTCCCTTGTTCATGGCGCCATTTTAACTGCGGCTATACTTGCTTTTTTGTTTCGCCGTGAAAGCACATGAAACTCGCACTGTTCGACCTCGACAACACCCTGCTCGCCGGCGATTCCGACTTCGAGTGGGCGCAGTTCCTCATCGCGAAGGGCGTGCTCGACCGCGAAGTGCACGAAGCCAGGAACCGCGAGTTCTACGAGCACTACAAGGCCGGCACGCTCGACATTCACGCCTTCCTCGATTTCCAGCTGAAGCCGCTGGGCCGCCACCCGCGCGCCGATCTCGATGCTTGGCACCGCGAATACATGAGCACCCGCATCCTGCCCATGATCACCGACCAGGCGCGCGCGCTGGTGAACGAATACCAACAGAAAGCCGACAAGGTCGCCATCATCACCGCCACCAACCGCTTCGTCACCGGGCCCATCGCACGTGAATTCGGCGTCGAACACCTGATCGCCACCGAGGTGGAAGAGATCGACGACCGGTACACCGGGCGCGGCACCGGCATTCCCTGCTTCAAGGAACACAAGATCACCCGGCTGGAGATGTGGCTGTCCGACCAGGGCCTGCTGTGGGAAGACGTGACCGAAAGCTGGTTCTACAGCGACTCGCTCAACGACCTGCCGCTGCTGTCCAAGGTCACGCACCCGGTGGCGGTGGACCCGGACGACACCCTGGAAGCGCACGCGAAGCTCAACGGCTGGCCCGTCATCAGTTTGCGAAATTGATGACGAAATCAATAACAGGGAGGTTAAGGGAGGAGCGGGAGGTTTTTTTAATTTTTTTCTTCTTCCTCCCCTACCTCCCTTCCCTCCCTGTGAACAGGTTTTACTGCCAGTGGCCGCCTGAGGCTGGCTGATATAATTCGGGCTTCCCTGTCCTACCTTTTCTCAATGATCCGTCGTTTCATCCAGCGCGTACTAGGCAATTCCGCCAAGCCCCAGGCAGGCAGGCCCCCGGCTGGCGGACCGCTCATCCTGCCGCGCGCCAAACACGGCATCAAACGCGAAAACATCGATTCCTGCGCGCTCAGGACCTGCGAGACGCTCGCCGACAATGGCTTCAAGGCCTTCGTCGTCGGCGGCGCGGTGCGCGACCTGCTGCTGGGCAAAAAGCCCAAGGATTTCGACGTGGCGACCGACGCCACGCCCGAGGAGGTGCGCCGCCTGTTCCGCCGCTCGCGCATCATCGGCCGCCGCTTCCGCATCGTGCACGTCATGTGCGGACGCGACACCATCGAGGTCACCACCTTCCGCGCCGCCGGCAATTTGAGCGGCGATGAGGAGGACGAGCGCCCCACCGACGAGAGCGGCCGCATCCTGGAAGACAACATCTTCGGCAGCCAGGCCGAGGACGCCGCGCGCCGCGATTTCACCGTCAACGCGCTGTACTACGACCCGCTGCGCGAGGAGATCCACGACTATTTCAACGGCGTGGCCGACTGCAAGAAGAAAATCCTGCGCATGATCGGCGACCCCGCGACAAGATACCGCGAAGACCCCGTGCGCATGCTCAGGGCCGCGCGTTTCGCCGCCAAGCTCGAATTCCACATCGACCCCGCCACGCGCAAGCCGGTGGCGGAACTGGCCCAACTGCTCGACAACGTCCCGCGCGCACGCATTTTCGACGAGGCGGTGAAGCTGCTGATGTCGGGCCATGCCCTGCGCGGCGTGCACCAGTTGCGCGCCGAGGGCCTGCACCACGGCATGCTGCCGCTTTTGGACACCATTTTGGATGACGAACAAGGCAGGCGCTTCATCGAGGCCGGCCTGAAAAACACCGACGAGCGCATCCATGCCGACAAACCCGCCTCGCCCGGCTTCCTGTTCGCCTGCCTGCTGTGGCCGCAGGTGCAGCGACGCTGGCAGGATATCCAGACCGAGGGCGAAAAATCCATCCCCGCGCTCTTCCTCGCCATGGATGAGGTGCTGGAGGCGCAGCGCGAGCTGCTCGCCATCCCGCGCAAGCTCGACGGCATGATCAAGGAAATCTGGGCGCTGCAGCCCAGGTTCGAGCAGCGCGCCGGCAGCCGCCCCTTCCGCCTGCTGGAACATCCGCGCTTCCGCGCAGGCTACGACTTCCTGCTGATCCGCGCCGAGTCCGGCGATGCGGCGCAGGAACTCGGCGATTGGTGGACGGAATTCCAGGACGCCGACGAGAACACGCGCAAATCCATGCTGGTAGCCGACACCGGCCCCAAGCCGAGGCGCAAGCGGCGGCGCAAGCCCAAGGCAGCGCCAGCCGAGGAAATCCCCTCTGCATGACAGTCACTGCCTACATCGGCCTCGGCGCCAACCTCGACGGCCCCGCGGCTCAGGTGGAGCTGGCCATGGACGAGCTCGCGCGCCTGCCGGAAAGCCGGCTGGCCGCGCGCTCTTCGCTCTACGCCTCGGCGCCGGTGGGCTACGCCGAGCAGCCCGACTTCATCAACGCCGTGGCCGCGCTGGAAACCCGGCTGTCGCCGCGCGCCCTGCTCCAGGCCATGCTCGGCATCGAGCACCACCACGGCCGCAACCGCACTTTCCGCAACGCGCCGCGCACGCTCGACCTCGACCTGCTGCTCTACGGCGATGCGCATTTCCATGAGGAAAACCTCACCCTGCCGCATCCGCGCATGCACAAGCGCGCCTTCGTGCTGCTGCCGCTGCTGGAAATCGCGCCGGACCTCGTCATCCCCGGCCACGGCCGCGCCGACCTTCTGCTCGCGCTGTGCGGCGAGCAGTCCGTGCGCCGTTACGAACCGCCGCTGAAGGTGGCGACAGGAGCCGTCTGATGCCGCGCCCGCGTTTCCGGCACATCGTGGTCGAAGGCCCGATCGGCGTGGGCAAGACCAGCCTCGCGCGCAAACTGTCCGAGCACCTGCAGGCCGAGCTGCTGCTGGAAAACGCCGCCGACAACCCTTTCCTGCCCCGCTTCTACCAGGACCCGAAACGCTACGCACTGGCCACCCAGCTGCATTTCCTGTTCGACCGCGCCAAGCAGGTGAGCCAGCTCGCCCAGGGCGATCTGTTCCGCCACAGCATCGTGGCCGACTTCCTGCTCGACAAGGACCGCCTGTTCGCCAGGCTCAACCTCGACAGCGACGAGTATGCGCTGTATCGCAAGGTCTACGACGACCTCGCCCTGCAGGCGCCGGCGCCCGACCTGGTGATTTACCTGCAGGCGCCGCTCGACAAGCTGCGCGAGCGCGTCAAGCGCCGCGGCATCGACTACGAGCAGGGCATGAGCGGCGACTATCTCGACCGCCTCGCCGCCACCTACAGCGAGTTCTTCCATCATTACGACGCCGCGCCGGTGCTCATGGTCAACAGCGAAAACCTCAATTTCGTGAAAAGCGCGGGCGACTTCGAACTGCTGCTGGAGCGCATGGAAAAAATGCGCGGCCCGCGCGAATTTTTTTCAAGAGCGGCATAATTCATTGAACAAAGAGGACAGGAGGACAGGAGGAAACCGATTCAATGCAGTCCTCCTGTCCTCTTGTCCTCTTTGTTTTTGTTTAAGATTGCTTCCATGACCGACACGCTCAAGCCCGTCACCCTCTCCACCCTCAAGGCCATGCGCGAGCGCGGCGAGAAGATCGCCGTGCTCACCGCCTATGACGCCAGCTTCGCACGCCTGATGGACGAGGCCGGCATGGACGTGATCCTGGTCGGCGATTCCCTGGGCATGGTGGTACAGGGCCATGGTTCCACCCTGCCGGTGAAGCTCTCGGAAATGTGCTACCACACCCGCTGTGTGGCGCGCGGAACAAAGCGCGCCTTCATCGTGGCTGATCTGCCCTTCGCCACCTACCAGCAGAGCCCGCAGCAGGCCTATGCTTCGGCCGCCCGGCTCATGGCCGCCGGCGCGCACATGGTCAAACTGGAAGGCGGCGCGGTGATGGCGGAGACCATCGCCTTCCTCACCAGCCGCGGCATTCCGGTGTGCGCGCACCTGGGCCTCACGCCGCAGTCGGTGAACCAGCTGGGCGGCTACAGGGTGCAGGGGCGCGACGATGCCGCCGCAAAACAGCTGCTCGCAGACGCCAGGGCCATCGAAACGGCGGGCGCGGGGCTGGTAGTGCTGGAAGCCATCCCCGCCGCGCTCGCCGGCGAACTCACGCGCACGATCGCCATCCCCACCATCGGCATCGGCGCCGGCGCCGACTGCAGCGGCCAGGTGCTGGTGATGTACGACATGCTGGGCCTGTATCCGCACGCGCCCAAGTTCTCGAAAAACTTCATGGAAGGCGCAGGCAGCGTCGCCGCCGCATTCAGCGCCTACGTGCAGGCAGTGAAATCCGGCGCCTTTCCCGGTGCCGAGCACAGCTTTTGATGCAAATACTGAAAAGCTCGGCCGAACTCGCGTTGTGGAAGGCCGCGCAACCCGACTGCGCCTTCGTGCCGACCATGGGCAACCTGCACCAGGGCCACATCTCGCTGGTGGAACAGGCGCGCCTTGCCGGCCTGCCGGTGCTCGCCAGCATATTCGTGAACCCGCTGCAGTTCGGCGCAGGCGAGGACTTCGAGCGCTATCCGCGCACCTTCGAGGCCGACTGCGAGAAACTCCAGGCCGCGGGCTGCGCCGCCGTGTTCGCGCCTGCGCTCGAAGACATGTACCCGCAGCCGCAGACCTATTTCGTCGAACCGCCGGCAATGGCCAGCGAGCTGTGCGGCCAGTTCCGCCCCGGGCATTTCCGCGGCATGCTCACCGTGGTGCTGAAGCTGTTCAACCTGGTCGAGCCGCGCGCGGCGCTGTTCGGCAAGAAGGACTACCAGCAGCTCGCGCTGATCCGCGGCATGGTCGAGCAGCTGAACCTGCCGATCGAAATCCGGGCAGGCGGAACCGTGCGCGCGGAAGACGGCCTCGCGCTGTCTTCGCGCAACGGCTATTTGTCAGACGCGGAACGCCGGGAAGCGCCCCGGCTTTACCAGAACCTGAAGCTCATCGCCGATGCCCTGGCCCTGGGCCGGCGCGATTTCGAGGAACTGGAAGTGCAGGCACTGGATGCGCTCTACCGGCACGGCTGGAAGGTGGATTACGTCAGCATCCGCCGCCCCGACCTCTCCCTGCCTGCCGAAACCGATGCGAACTTCGTGGTGCTGGGCGCGGCCTGGCTGGGCAGGACGCGGCTCATCGACAATGTCGAAGCAGGCAGGGATCAGGATTCAGGGGCCCGGATTCAGGGATTGTGCTTCGCGCCTTGAAAATCAGCGCGGCCTGCGGCTGCCCCGCCCCTGACCCCTGCTTCCTGGCCCCTGATTCCTGGCCCCTGATTCCCGATTCCCTTATAATTCAGCTTTATAGATTCATCGGGAGAGCCGTATGACCCGAACCATGCTGAAATCCAAGCTCCACCGCGCGCACGTCACACACTCGGAGCTGCATTATGAAGGCTCCTGCGCCATCGACGAGGCGCTGCTCGAGGCCGCCGACATCCGCGAGTACGAGCAGATCCAGATCTACAACGNNGTGAACGGCGCCGCCGCGCACAAGGCCGAGCCGGGCGACATCGTCATCATCGCCACCTACGCGCAGTACAGCGAACTGGAACTCGCGCGCTATGCCCCCAACCTGGTTTACGTCAACCCGGAAAACCGCATCGTCGATACGCGCAAGGCCATTCCCATGCAGGCGGCCTGAGAGCCCCTGCACCAGACCATGAAAAACGCCCCGGCAGGGGCGTTTTTCATGGCTGTTTCCCGTTCTGACAACCCCGATTTCGTCCTGCCGGTGCGATGCCCGCAATTCCTGTAAGGATTCATGCCCGCCCCCGACCATCTGATGGGAACGCCCTGGCGTTTTCCGCGGCGGGCTTTTGCGCCGTCGTGCCACTGGCTGGCGCCCAAGCTGCCGCTTTGCGGACCTGGCGCCGTGTTGTTTCATTCACACAAGGAATCCAAGACATGACCATCCAATCCAAAGGTGCAGCACTGGCGGCCACGGCCGCATTCATGGCCCTCTCCATGGCGGCCGGCGCGGCCAGCAACCCTCCCGGCAGCAGCGGCATGGCAGTGGCCGCCAGCGACAAGGTGCATTGCTACGGCGTGACCTCCTGCAAGGGCACGAGCGACTGCAAGACGGCGGAAAACAGCTGCAAGGGCATGAACGTCTGCAAGGGCCACGGCTTCAAGGCCATGGAAGCCAAGGCCTGCTTCGACAAAGCCGGCGTGGTTGCCGATCTCAACAAGTAAGCAGACGTAAAAGCCGGGCCCGCAAGGCCCGGCTTTTCGGCCAAATCATGACATCCGCCTCGCTCAGAAAACCCTCGCCCGGCTTCGGCCTCGGCCTGCGCCCTGTGCATTACCCCGATTTCCTGCGCGCGCCGCAGGCGGTCGACTGGCTGGAAATCATTTCCGAGAACTACATGGTGCCGGGCGGCAAGCCGCTCGCCATGCTCGACGCCATCCGCGAGCGCTATCCCATGACCATGCACGGGGTTTCCCTGTCCATCGGCTCGACCGACGGGCTCGACCCCGGCTATCTCGCCGAGCTGAAAAAACTGGTGCACCGCGTCGAGCCGCTGTGGGTCTCGGACCACCTGTGCTGGACCGGCGTGCACGGCCGCAACGCGCACGATCTCCTGCCTCTGCCCTACAGCGAGGAAGCGCTCAGGCTCGTGGTGCGGCATGTGCGGCAGATGCAGGACCTGCTGGGCCGGCGCATCCTGCTGGAAAACGTGTCGAGCTACCTGGAATACCGTTCTTCGGAAATGAGCGAATGGGAATTCCTGCGTGAAGTCGCCGAACAGGCCGACTGCCTGCTGCTGCTCGACGTCAACAACATCTACGTCAGCAGCATCAACCACGGTTTCGATGCGCTTGAATTTCTCAAGCATGTGCCCGCGGAGCGCGTGCAGCAAATCCACCTCGCCGGGCACAGCGACCACGGCGATTACATCGTCGACACCCATGACCACCCGGTCGCCGAACCGGTTTGGGACTTGTATCGCCAGGCCTGCGGGCTGTTCGGCGAAGCGGCGGCGATGATCGAGCGCGACGACGACATCCCCGAACTGGGCGAACTGGTCGCGGAACTCGACCGGGCGCGCGGCATTTCCGCCGAGGTCCTGGCGCAACTGGAGCATGCGGCATGAAGACGCCGCTGCCAGCCCTGCAAGCCGCGTTCCACGATCACCTGCTCGACCTGCCCAGCGACATCGCGCGCGAAGTGGCGGAAGGCGGCCGCATCGGCGTCGAGCATCGACTGCGCATCTACCATAACGCCTATCGCGTGCGGCTGCTGGAAGCGCTGCAGGATGCCTTCGAGAAAACCTGGACCTATCTGGGCGATGACGCGTTCGAGTCCGCGGCTCTCGCCTTCATCGAAGAAAACCCTCCGCAAAGCCGCAACCTGCGCTGGTACGGCGCGGCATTTCCGGCATGGCTCGCCGGGCGATTCCCGGATGACCTGGATGTCGCCGAACTGGCAGAGGTCGATTGGCAGTTGCGGCGCGCCTTCGACGGACTTGATGCCGCGCCGCTGCAGCCCGGCGAACTGGCAAGCCTGCCCCCCGAACAATGGGCAACGGCGGGCTTCCGATTCGCACCCACCCTGTATCTGACCCCGCTGCGATACAACACCGCCGCCATCTGGCATGCCCTCGACCAGGGTCAAACGCCGCCCGCGGCGCAGGCCTTGCCCAATGCCGCCTGGCTGTTGATCTGGCGCAAGCAATGGCAGCCGCATTTCCGCAGCATCGAGGCATTCGAGCAAGCCGCCTTGTCGCGATTGCTTGCGGGGGCAAGCTTCGCCGAAGTGTGTGCCGACCTGAGCCGGCAGTTTCCCGATCAGGAAGCCGCCTCGATCGCAGCCCGCTTCCTTCGCACCTGGATCGACGACGAAATGATCGTCGGGCTAACGTTTTCCGGTGCGCCGTCCGCCTGGCCGCTCAGCGCACCGTCGAGGCATCCTGCCCGAACAGCACCTTCCTGGCCGCTTCGTCCGGCTGTGTCTGCGTATTGACTTCCGCGGCCCGCGCATAGGCCCGCTGCGTGGCGGGACGTTGGCGGATGCGCTCGAACCAGTTCGCCATATATGGAAAATCTTCCAGCTTCTGGCGCTGTCTTTCGTGCGGCACGATCCACGGATAGCAGGCGATGTCGGCGATGGAATACTCGCCGCAGATGAACTCGCGGCCATCGGCCAACTTCCGGTTCAGCACCGCATACAGGCGCGCGGTTTCCCGCACGTAGCGGTCGATCGCATAGGGCACCGGCTCCGGCGCATAGCGGATGAAATGATGGTTCTGCCCGGCCATCGGTCCCAGCCCGCCGACCTGCCAGAACAGCCATTGCAGCGCCTGGTTGCGGCCGCGCTGGTCCTGGGGAATGAAGCGCTGGATCTTGTCCGCGAGATACAGCAGGATCCGCCGGACTCGAACAGCGAAAGCGGATCGCCGCCGTCGGCAGGCGCGCCGTCGACGATGGCCGGGATGCGGTTGTTGGGCGAAGTCTTGAGAAACCCGGGCGCGAACTGCTCGCCCCGCCCGATGTCGACCGGCACGATGCGGTATTCCAGGCCGGACTCCTCCAGGAACATGGTGAGCTTGTGGCCGTTGGGGGTGGTCCATTAATAAAGATGGATCATTTCCGGAATCGGATGCGGGAGGGGGGCTCGAACCCAACCATTATGGGCTATGCGGACTTGAATCCGCCCGTGCGCAGATAATGCAGAACCTGCCCGCGCACGTCGCGCGCCCACAGCATGCCGAAGTGGCTATGCGGGACAACCAGATGCTGCGTAACTTCAGGCGTCAGGGTTTCCCCCACATGCACCGTGCCATCGTGGGGGCGGGGCAAGCCGTGTGCCACCAGCGTGCCCAGACCGATCCCGCGCCCGCCTGCGATCAGTCCGAGCGGCCTGCCGGACGGCCAGGGCGGGCGATCGCCCAGCAGCGCGCCGAGCGTGTGCGGGCCCAGCATCCAGCGTCCCAAATGCCAGCGTCCGAACGCCTGGGCGGCATGGCTGGGTTCGAGCGGCGTGCCCAGCATCAAGACCCGGCCGCTTTCAGGCAACCCGCCCTGTGCAGCCAGATGACACAGCAGCAGTCCGCCGAGGCTGTGCCCCAGCAAATGAACCGGCGCCGGCCCCAACTTGCTCAATTGTTCGGCCAGGCGGACCGCACTGGGCGCAAGCGGACGACGAGTGGGATAGCGAAAGAAGCGCACGTCATAGCCAGCCCGCCTCAGAGACCAGGCCAGCGGCAGCAGTTCCAGGCCCCTCATCCACAGGCCATGCACGAGGACTACGGTTTCCTTCATTTCGCGAAAGATTGCCCGGCCAGGGCGATTCCGGCGAATCGCACTCAAGCCACGTCGGGTTTGAGGTGTTGTCGAAACAACCTGATTCTACAACCCGAAGCGCTCATTCAAGCCAAGCCGCACAAAGATCGGCAACGCGCCGGAAGCGGTCGAACGGCCGAACAGCAATTCCCCGACCGATTGTCCTGCCCTGCCTGTCATTGACTTGACTTAAAGGACATCTAGCATGTGGTTTAAACAGATGTATTCACCATCCGAATATCGATACTCAGGAAAATCTGGAGGTACATCATGGCGAAGAGACCGATCAGAAAGCCGGCACCGGGGAACACGAACCTCATCGCGATATCCGGGAAGAGCCTCAAGCGCGTCGGGACTGGATAGCAACCTATGCATATTTTCTGGCGGAAGCGCGCGGCTTCACCCCTGAATATGTGCTGGACGACTGGCTGCAGGCCGAGCTCGCCTATACGGAACGGGGCCTGGCCAAGGGTGAATCGGATTGACCGGGCCCGGCCGCTTGCGGCCAAAGCTTCACACGGCCCCGAACTGAAGGCTTGCACGATCTGACATTCATACCTCGACCGCATGCCATTGAGCCGGGACGCTTCGGACGGCACCGGGGCATGCCGTCCCTGGCGCGGCTCTCGCGGCTGGTGGCCCGTGCGGAACGCATCCCCGCCAGCCTGTTCTACCTGCCCGTGGTGCTGCGCTGGTTCCGGCTGTCCCTGCGCTACCGCAGCCTGACCCTGCCCACCATTGCCAACCCCATGATCGAGACCGGAGGCTTCTGGGGCGAGTCCAAGAGCAGTTGCATGGACCAGGTCGGCGAGCCAAGCCGGCACTGGCTGGCGGATTACGTCACGTTGGCGCGCCGCAGCGGGGATGCCGGAGAGGAATTGGCCCGTGCCATGGCGCTCATGGACGACGCAGGCCTGGGCTTTCCGGTGGTGGCCAAGCCGGACATCGGCTGGCAGGGCCGAGGCGTGCGGCTGGCGGACGACGCGGAGCAGTTGCGCCGATACCTGGCCGAATTCCCCACCGGCGAACGCCTGCTTCTACAGCGGCCAGTACCGCACGACGGCGAAGCCGGCGTGTTCTACGCCCGCCTGCCCGGCGAGGCCGAGGGCCGGGTATTTTCCCTCACCCTGCGTTACTTTCCCTTTGTCATCGGTGACGGTCGTTCCACCCTGCGTCAGCTAATCCTGCGCGATCCCCGCGCCGGGTGGAAGTCCCGCTACCACCTGGGGTCGCACCCCGAGCACCTGGGCCTGGGCCGGCAGGACCAGGAGCGCGTGCCGGACGAGGGCGAGCTTGTGCGCCTGGCCTTCATCGGCAGCCTCCGAGTGGGCGGGCTGTACCGTGACATGCGGGAACGCATCACCCCCGCCCTTTCCCGGCGCTTCGACGCCATCGCCCGCAGCATGCCGGAATTCTACTTCGGCCGCTTCGACGTCCGCTTCGAGTCCCTGGAACGGCTGCTGGCCGGGGAGGGATTTTCCATCATTGAAATCAACGGCGCGGGCGCGGAGGCCATCCACGTCTGGGACCCGGAGGTGCCGCTGCGCACCGTCTACCGCGAACTGTTCCAGGCACAGGACCTCATGTTCGAGATCGCCGCGCGCAACCGTGCGCGGGGCTACAGGCCGCTGGGACTGGTCAGGTTTCTCAGGTTGGCCCAGTGCCAACATCGCTTGCTGGGGCGGTATCCGCGTTCCGGCTGACGGACCTGCAGGCCGCCGCAGCGCGGATGGCTTCCCAGTGCAGGCATTCAAAATGGCTTACCCGATTTTGCTTGACCACACGCAGTTCAGGCGCGCAAGATGGGCAGTATCAGGGAGAGGAAACAGGGCAGAAACAAAACAGTAATACTGTTTTCCACAGCAGCGGTTGAAAAGCTTGTGGACAAAATTCCGAATGGCATGGCTTTCCATGCTTTCATGGACACGCTTAAAAAAAAGGCGGCTCGCCGAAACTATTTATACTGTTTATATTTATTACAAAAACATAACGCCAGAGGAGCCATGACATGACCGACAAAACGAAAAACAAAAAAACGGGACAAGCATCAACTCAAAGCGGCGCTCAGGCATCTGCCGTAAAAAAAGGCAAACGGAATGCCGCCGCAACCGCAGCCAAAACCGCCACAAGGGGACGGCGTTCGAACACCCCCTCAGCGGCGACTCGCACGACGAAACAAGCTGCCAAGTCGGCTCAGGCCAAAAATGCGGAAAAGGCAAAAGCGGGCAAGCCCAAGAAGCCCAAGCTGGTGCGTGACAGCTTCACAATGCCGAAACCCGAATACGAAGTGATCGATGCGATCAAGGCGCGTTGCCTGCGCGCCGGCGTATCGGCCAAGAAAAGCCAGATCCTTCGTGCCGCCGTTACCAATCTGGCCAGGCTAAGCGACGCCTCCCTGGCTCGCCTGATTCAGAACCTTGCCGTCATAAAGACGGGGCGACCCAAGAAAAGCCAGTAGTGTTGGGCAAGCCGCCTTGATGCTTGACGGCGAGTTTTTTCAGCGACAAATGGAGGACTGGAACCGACCTTCGCTCGGATGCGTGTCACTGATTTAGGGGGGTTTACAGTCTGAGACCCCAATTATGTGGGCCAGGATTTCTACTCGGAATGGTCGCACAAGTTCGACCGCGGCCACCTGACCCTTCGCAACGACCCGACCTGGGGGGCGAGCGAGGAAGAGGCCGAGCGCGCCAATGCCGACACCTTCCACTTCACGAACAGCTCGCCCCAACACTTCCGCTTCAACCAGTCCGCGGAATTCTGGCAGGGCATCGAGCGCTACGTGCTCGAACAGGGCGGCCTGCAGACGGGGCGGGCGAAACGGCTGGCGGTGCTGCAGGGGCCGGTGCTCAACGACCGCGACGATCTCTGGGCGGACGGCGTCCAGGTACCCAGCGACTTCTGGAAGATCGCCATCTGGAACGGCGCCAACGGGCCGCGCGCGGTGGGCATGCTTGCCAACCAGTCCGACCTGTTCGACGAGGACCGGGCCTACCTGCCCAGGCCAAACGAGGGGCAGCCGGTGGAGGTGAGGCAATTCCATGTGCCGATCAGCAGGATTGCAAAGCTCACCAAACTCGACCTCGGCGACTTCCAGGCGATCGACACCTTCCCGCAGGGCCTGCCCGGCGCGGGCGAGGGGACTCGAACCACCTCAGTACCGGGTTCGATTCTGGCCTGGCCTGCGGCCTGCGCCGAAATCCGCCAAACGGCAAACACGCCGCCACCGGAGCGCAGCTTGCCCGGCCTTCAGGCTTTGGGCGATAATGCGCGGCTTCTTTCCTTCCCTGCCGGGATGGCGGAATCGGTAGACGCAGCGGATTCAAAATCCGNNTTCGAGTCCCCCTCCCGGCACCAGTAGTTTCAGCCATGCGGCTTTCCGATTTCGATTACCACCTGCCTGATGAACTGATCGCGCAGTTTCCCGCCGGCGAGCGCACGGCCAGCCGCCTGCTGCATGTCGATGGCGCAAGATTGGCCGACCGCATGTTCGCCGACCTGCCGACATTGCTGAAAGCCGGCGACGTGCTGGTGTTCAACGACACGCGCGTCATCAAGGCGCGGCTTTTCGGCCAGAAGGCCACCGGCGGCCAGGTGGAGATCCTGATCGAGCGCCTGCTGAACGACCACGACGCGCTGGCTTTCGTGCGCGCCAGCAAGACGCCCAGGCCGGGCGCGCGCATCCTGATCAATGATGAAGTCGAATTCGAGATGCTGGCGCGCGAGGGCGATCTGTTCCGGCTGCGCTGCCATGCCGGCGTAGGTCTTCCGGAAGTGCTGGACCGCCATGGCAGGCTGCCGCTGCCGCCCTACATCGCGCACGCGCCGGAGGCGGCGGACGAAACCCGCTACCAGACGGTTTACGCCAGCCAGCCCGGCGCGGTGGCGGCGCCCACGGCCGGCCTGCATTTCGACGAGGCCATGCTGGCGCGCCTGGATGCCATGGGGGTGACGCGCACCGCGGTCACGCTGCATGTGGGGGCCGGCACCTTCCAGCCGGTGCGGGTGGAGAACATTGCCGAGCACAAGATGCACAGCGAGCGCTTTTTCATCCCCGAGGCCACGGTGGCGGCCATCCGCAATGCCCGCGAAACCGGAGGCCGCATCCTGGCGGTGGGCACCACCAGCCTGCGCGCGCTGGAGTCCGCCGCCCGCGACGGCGAACTGCAGGCGGGTGAAGGGGACACCAATTTGTTCATCACCCCTGGCTACCGCTTCAAGCTGGTCGAGCGCCTGCTCACCAATTTCCACCTGCCCAAGTCCACCCTGCTGATGCTGGTCTCGGCCTTCGGCGGCCATGACCACCTGCGCGCCGCCTACGCCCACGCCGTGGCCGAGCGCTACCGTTTTTTCAGCTATGGCGACGCCATGCTGATCGAGAAAATCCCGGACGCCTGACTGCCCGGATCAATCGAGCGCGAAGGAAATCTTGGCGTTGATGCGGTATTTGACAATCCTGCCGTCTTCCACCTTGGCCTCGAAATCCTGGATGTAAATGGACTTGACGCCATGCAGCGACTCTTGGGCCTTCCTTATGGCCACGTTTGCGGCGTCTTCCCAGCTTTGGCTCGATTCGGCCAGCACTTCGATGATTTTGACCACGCTCATGATGCTCTCCCGTCGATGACAGGCCCGGCGCCCGCCGGTCCCTGCCTTCAAGTTAGCAGGTGGCGAGGGGGTGAACAGCCTGGAATCCGGCCAGGCCTGCGGACGGGTTATCATTGCGTTTTCGCCGGCTTGCTTTCCGGCTTCTCCGTTCCAAACCAGATGAAATTCGAGCTACTCAAAACCGACGGCCAGGCCCGCCGCGGCCGCCTGACGCTTGCCCACGGCACGGTGGAAACTCCGGTATTCATGCCGGTGGGCACTTACGGCACGGTCAAGGCCATGTCGCCGGCCGAGATCAGGGAAATCGGCGCCGAGATCGTGCTCGGCAACACCTTCCACCTGTGGCTGCGGCCGGGGCTGGAGGTGATCGAAACCTTCGGCGGCCTGCACCGATTCATGGGCTGGGACGGCCCCATCCTCACCGATTCCGGCGGTTTCCAGGTATTCAGCCTGGGCAAACTGCGCAAGATCAGCGAAGAAGGCGTCAAGTTCGCTTCGCCCATCAACGGCGACCGGCTGTTCCTCACCCCGGAAGAGTCCATGCGGATTCAAAAGGTACTGAATTCCGACATCGTGATGATTTTCGACGAGTGCACGCCCTACCCGGCCGAGCGCAAGGCCGCGGCCTATTCCATGCAGCTTTCGCTCAGATGGGCCGAGCGCTCGAAAAAGGCCCACGCGGGCAACGCCAACGCCCTGTTCGGCATCGTCCAGGGCGGCATGTACGAGGACCTGCGCGACCAGTCGCTGGCAAAACTGACGGAAATCGGCTTCGACGGCTACGCCATCGGCGGGCTGTCGGTGGGCGAGCCCAAGGAGGACATGCTGCGCATCCTCGCCCACACCGCGCCGCAACTGCCGGAAGGCAGCCCGCGCTACCTCATGGGCGTGGGCACGCCGGAGGACATCGTGGAGGCGGTGTCGCACGGCATCGACATGTTCGACTGCGTGATGCCGACCCGCAACGCCCGCCACGGCGTGCTGTTCACCCGCAACGGGGATTTGCGCATCAAGAACGCGGGGCACCGCAACGACCCGGCACCCATCGACGCCGCCTGCCGCTGCTACGCCTGCCGGAACTTTTCGCGCGCCTATGTGCACCATCTCATCCGTTGCGGCGAAATTCTCGGCGCGCGGCTCGCCACCATCCACAACCTCGCCTATTACCAGGACCTGATGCGCGAGATGCGCGAGGCCATCGCCGCCGGCCGCTTCGCCGAGTGGCGAGCGGGCTTTCATGAAGGTCGCGCCGCCGGGTGTTAGAATCTACGGGTTTGAAAATCTGAGGACTACAGGAGAACACCATGATTTCCGCCGGAAAACTGATGGCAGCAGCCGCTGCCATCTTCGCGTCCGCCGCCGCCCACGCCCAGGCCGCCCAGCAGCCCAACCCGCTGACGAGCTTCCTGCCGCTCATCGTCATCTTCGTGCTGTTCTATTTCATGCTCATCCGCCCGCAGATGAAGCGCGCCAAGGAGCAGCGCAAGATGCTGGAAAGCCTGCAAAAGGGCGACGAAGTCGTCACTGCCTCCGGCCAGGTCGGCAAGATCGCCAAGATCGGCGAGCAGTACGTTTCCCTGGAGATTGCCGACGGCGTCGTCACCCACGTGCAGAAGCAGTCGGTGCAGACTTTGCTGCCCAAGGGCACGATCAAAAACCTGTAAGGAGTAAGGGGTGAGGGGTGAGGCGTAAAAACAAGTCTCCCTCCAGCCCCGCCTTACCCCTCACCCCTCACGCCTCACCTAAAAAATGAACCGTTTCCCGCTCTGGAAATACATCCTCATCGGCATCGTGCTGGTGGCGGCTTTCCTCTATACCCTGCCCAATTTTTTCGGCGAGGTGCCTGCGGTGCAGGTTTCGCCGCTGAGAAGCACCGAAACCGCGGACGAGGCCTTGCTGAAACAGGCCGAGGCCGCGGTGCTGGCGGCAGGGATCAAATCCGACAGCGCGTTCCTCGACGGCAACAGCGTGAAGCTGCGTTTTACCAGCACGGATGACCAGATCAAGGCCAAGGACGCGCTGCAGGCCGCGCTGGGCGAGCGCAATACCGTCGCGCTCAACCTGCTGTCCGCTTCGCCGCAGTGGCTGACTTCCATCCGCGCCCTGCCCATGTACCTGGGCCTGGATCTGCGCGGCGGCGTGCATTTCCTGCTGGAAGTGGACATGAAGGCTGCGTTGGAAAAAGCCGCCATCCGCGCCCAGGGCGACATCCGCACCGAACTGCGCAGCGAGAAAATCCGCTACAGCCGCATCGCGCGCGAAGGCAGCGGCGTCGAGGTGAAATTTTCCACCCGCGACCAGCGCGATGCCGCCATCGACAAGATTTCCCGCGCCTATCCGGATCTCAGTCTGGCCGGCGCCGACGGCGCGGACGAGTTCACCCTGATCGCGACGCTGAAACCCGAGGCCGAAAAGCGCATCCAGGATTTCGCCGTCAAGCAGAACATCCAGACCCTGAGGAACCGCGTCAACGAACTGGGCGTGGCCGAACCCGTCATCCAGCAGCAGGGCGCCGACCGCGTGGTCGTGCAATTGCCCGGCGTGCAGGACACCGCCAAGGCCAAGGACATCCTCGGCCGCACCGCGACGCTGGAAGTGCGGATGGTGGACGAGAGCGCCGAGGCCCGCGCCGCCGAACTCGGCACCGGGCCGGTGCCGTTCGGCGCGGAAAAGTACATCGAGCGCGGCGGCCAGCCGGTGATCGTTAAGAAGCAGGTGGTCCTGACCGGCGACAACCTCACCGACGCCCAGGCCGGCTTCGACAGCCAGACCCAGGAGCCGGCGGTCCACCTGACGCTGGACGCGAAGGGGGCGCGGATCTTCAAGGACATCACGCGCGAGAACGTCGGCAAGCGCATGGCGATCCTGCTGTTCGAGAAGGGCAAGGGCGAGGTCGTCACGGCGCCGGTGATCCGCAGCGAGATCGGCGGCGGCCGGGTCCAGATCTCCGGCCGGATGACCACCACGGAAGCCAACGACGTGGCCCTGCTGCTGCGGTCCGGCTCGCTGGCGGCGCCGATGGAAATCATCGAGGAATTCACCATCGGCCCGAGCCTGGGCAAGGAGAACATCGAGAAAGG
>DCVO01000074.1:0-4154 GCA_002327405.1 Thiobacillus sp. UBA2186
TGCCCATCTGCAGCAGGATGAAGGCGGACTTGGTGCGGTCGCGGAAGGCTTCGAATTCATCGGGCCTGCACACCACGTCGCTGTCCGGCAGGAACACGCTGCGGAACTGGCAGGCGAAGGTGTTGGTGCCTTCCATGCCGATGAAATGCGCACTCTGCTGCAGTGTGAGGCCGGGCGTGCTGCCGTGCACCAGGCCGATCAGCAGCCCCGGCGTGCCTGGCAGCGAGGCGCCCATGTGGAAGCAGTGCCCGGGGCCGATGTTCGACACCCAGGGCAGCACGCCGTCGATGAGATAGCCGCCCTCCACGCGCCTGGCTTTCAGGCGGGTTTCCTCGATGCCGACGCAGGACTTCATGCTGTTCGACTGCGCGGTGCCGCCCAGCAATTCGCCGCGCGTCATCTTCGGCAGCATGCGTGCGGCGAGTTCCTGGTTGGAACTGTTGACCAGGTACCATTGCAGCGCGTATTCGGCCCACACCAAAAAGCCGGTCGACACGCATTCCTTGGAGACTTCTTCGATCACGCGGATCGCGTGCCTGAGCCCGCGCTCGGTGCCGCCGTGCGCCTTGGGCGTCAGGCTGCCGAGGCCGCCGAACGTTCCCAGCTTGTGCAGAAACCCGCCTGGATAGGCGCCTTTCAGATCGATATCGACCACCTGAGGTGCCAACTGGTCGGCGATGAGTTCGGACAGACCCGGCAGCACCGGCTCATCGGCCGGGTCGTGCGGGACTCCTGTAGCTAATGCGGTTGCAGCCATGATGCACTCCGGAAAAAAATGTTCACTTCAGGCCGGCTCGACGCTGATGTTGACCGGGTTGCGCAGGGTGTTGGCCACCGGCGACCAGGCGTTGGAATGCGCGACCAGTTCCTTGAGTTCGGCCTCGGAGGCGTCGCCTTCCAGACGCACTTTCACGCGCACGTCGGTGAAGCCGAGCTTTTTCATGGGGTCGAGATCGCCCACGCCCCAGACGGCGGTGACGTTGATGTCGCCTTCGAGTTCGAGTTCGATCTTGGACAGCTTGATGCCGCGCGCCACTGCGTTGGCGTGCAGGCCGACCGACAGGCAGGAGCCNNTCGTCGCCGAGCAGGTGCGGCGGCTCGTCGATGACGTGCGCTTCCAGGTTGCGCACATAGGTCAGGTTGCGGAACTTGCTTTCGCACACGGTCCTGGCTTTCAGGGTGACGACCGATTGCGGATTGGCCTTGCCCTTGGTGGCGAGGGCGGAGAGGCCTTCGGCGTCGATGGGTTCGAGCAAGGCCTGGGTTTTGAGGGCGACGACTTCAGACATGGTATGGCTCCTGTGGTTGTGAACAATCGGAAAGTCCGATGAGCCATGTATTGCGAATCGTGTGCCAACTGCGCGGCTAAGCCGCAAGCCTTTGATTGGAAAGAAGATATTTCTGCGAAGGAAAAATTTCGCGGGGAGCGGCGAGCCCTCAGCGCTTACAAATTGTTAACCATTGTTGCTCCTCCCCCGCTCAATGACCCGGGAAGGGTGGTAGACATTGGGGCAAGAAAAAACGGAATTAACCGCGGAGAACGCAGAGTCCGCAGAGGAAGAAAAAATACTCCGCGCCCTCCGCGAACTTTGCGGTTAAATGGTTTTGTCTTTCCGTCTTTCCATCAAACAATCCCCATCCGCTGCATGCGGTAGTTGAACTGGCGCAAGGTCAGGCCCAGCATCTGCGCGGCGCGCGACTTGTTGCCCTGGGTCTGGGCCAGGGCCTGTTCGATTTGCTGGCGGTCATGCGAGGCGGCGGGCAGGTAGGGGCGCACGCTCGAGACGGGTGGCGGCGGAGAGTAGGGCAAAGGCGCCTGCGGCTCGGCGGCCGCTTCGCCGCGGATGACGTGCTCGACCTCGCGCGCCGAGATGGCCGCGCCTTCTGCCAGCAGCACCAGGCGTTCCAGCACGTTGCTCAACTGGCGGATGTTGCCCGGCCAGGGCTGGGCAACCAGCGCTTCCATCGCTTCCGGCGTCAGCCCCACGTTGCGCTGGTAGCCCTGGCAGATGAGGTTGAGCAGGTGGCGCACCAGCGGGCGGATGTCCTCGCGCCGCTCGCGCAGCGCGGGCAGGCGGATGGGAATGATGTTGAGGCGGTAATAGAGGTCGAGGCGGAAACGGCCGGCGGACACCTGCTGCTGCAAGTCCAGGTTGGTGGCGGCGACGATGCGCACGTTGATCGGAGTTTCGCGCCGCCCGCCCACGCGCTGCAACGTCATTTCCTGCAACACTCTTAACAGCTTGACCTGCATGGCCAGGGGCAGATCGCCGATTTCGTCGAGGAACAGCGTGCCGCCGTCGGCCTGTTCGAAATAGCCGGCGCGCGCGGCGACCGCGCCGGTGAAGGCGCCCTTCTCATAGCCGAACAGTTCCGACTCGAACAGGTTTTCCGGAATCGCGCCGCAGTTGACCTTGATGAAGGGCGCGTCGCGACGCGGGCTGGAGAGGTGCAGCGCGCGCGCGAACAGCTCCTTGCCGGTGCCCGATTCGCCCAGCAGCAGCACGGTGACATCGGTGGCCGACACCTGCTCGATCTGTCGCAGCGCGTGACGCAATGCCGTCGACTCGCCGACGATGCCGAGCGTGGCGGGCTGCGGCGCGCCGTGCTCCAGCACCCACTTGAGTTCGCGGTTCTCGTTTTCCAGGCGCGCGGTCTGCTGCGCGACCCGGCTGTTCAGCCGCAGGATCTGGGTGATGAGCGTGGCGATGATTTCCAGGATGCGCAGGTCGTCCGCCAGCGCGCGGGCGCGGCCGCGGATGCGGTGCACGCCCAAGAGGCCCAGCACTTCGCCGTCGCTGCGCAGGGGCAGGGCGATGAAGCTCACCGTCTCGCTGGGCAGATGCTTGCGCTCGACTGCACGCGCGAGGTAATGCGGATCGCGGTCGATGTCCTGCACGATGGCGGTTTCCCCGCTTTGCAGCGCACGCCCGGTCACGCCATGTCCCGGCTGGTACACGCCGCGCGCAATCTCCTCGTTCGTCAGGCCGTAGGCGTAGCGGATTTCATAGTCCGGGGTGCCGGCTTTCCTAAGCACCACGCGGCCGCGGTTCAGTCCGAGGAATTCCGAAATCAGATGCAGTATCTCGCGGATCACCAGTCCGGGCTCCAGGCTTTTGCCCAGCAGGCGGGTGGATTCTCGGATCACCAGCAGTTCTTCTGCATGCAGGTGTTCGGTGGTGGAAGCGGATTCGGTCATGGGTCGGGCTCATCAAAAACAATTTGTAAACACTGTGTAATCAAGAATCGGGCCAGGGCTATCGGGAAATTCGTCCATTCGGCAGCGAAACTACGAAAAAACAAGGGGATAAGCCCGTTTAAAAAGCCCTGGCACGCTTCCTGATAGTGCTTGGTTGGAAACACGACATTCCGCTCTGTGCCTGACCCGGGTATTCGCCCGGTAGCAGGCGGGATACAGGGAATCGGTGAGGCCGAGGCCGTTCGATGCTGCGCACCAGCATGGGGCGGTGCGAAGCCAAAGCGGTGCGGATGGCGTGTGGAGCGAAGCGTTTATTTCAATCTGATGGAGAACTTCTATGTCCGGCTTTGATGATCCTTTTGACCCCGATGCCAAACTGCACCGTGCCGGCTGCAGTTGCGGCCGCCACCACAGCCAGGCCGACCACGAGGCCGACATGAAAAACGAGGATGCGCGCATTTCGCGTGTGATCGAGTCCGCCGTGGTGCGCGCCCTGTTCCCGGAGGACGAAACGCGCCGCAATTTCCTGCGCGCGGTCGGCGCCGGCACCGCGCTGGCGGCGATCTCGACCTTCTTCCCGCTGGGCGCGGCCAAGGCGCTGGCGGCCGAAGCCGGCAAGCCGGAGAAGGCCAACCTGAAAATCGGCTTCATCCCCATCACCTGCGCCACGCCCATCATCATGGCGGGTCCGATGGGCTTCTACGCGCGCGAAGGCCTCAACGTCAGCCTGCAGAAGACCGCCGGCTGGGCGGTGATCCGCGACAAGGTGCAGAACAAGGAGTACGACGCTTCGCACATGCTGTCGCCGATGCCGCTGGNNCAACGGCCAGGCCATCACCCTGCACATCAAACATAAAGACAAGATGGATCCCAGGGAATGGAAAGGCATGAAATTCGGCCTGCCGTTCGACTATTCCATCCACAACCTGTTGCTGCGCTATTACCTCGCCGAGCA
>DCVO01000074.1:4227-6121 GCA_002327405.1 Thiobacillus sp. UBA2186
CTTCATCCACACCCTGTCGCGCGACTTGTGGGACGGCCATCCCTGCTGCACCTTCGGCGTGCAGGAGGGCTTCTACAAGCAGTATCCCAACACCTATGCCGCGCTGTTCCGCGCCATTGCCAGCGCCACCGACTACGCGCACAAGCCCGAGAACCGCAAGGCCATCATCGAGGCGATCGCGCCGGCCAACTACCTCAACCAGCCGATCCCGGTGCTGGAGCAGGTGATGACCGGGCGCTTCGCCGACGGCCTGGGCAAGGTGAAGAACGTGCCCGACCGCGTCGACTTCGATCCCTTCCCCTGGCAGTCGATGGCGGTGTGGATCCTCACGCAGCTGAAGCGCTGGAACTACATCAAGGGCGACGTCAACTACAAGGCCGTCGCAGAGGAAGTGTTCCGCGCCACCGACGCAAGGGCGCGCATGGCCGAGATCGGCATCAAGGCGCCGGCATCGAACTACGCCAGGCACACCATCATGGGCAAGGTGTTCGATCCCGCGAAGCCTGCCGAATACCTCAACTCCTTTGCCATCAAACGCACATGAAGACGAAACTCGGCCTCAGTCAAAAATCCGCGCTGCTGTCGCTGCTGTTGTTCGGGGTGATTCTGCTGGTCTGGCAACTGGCCACCCTGCCGGAAACCAGTGCCGTGGCCGCCGATGTCGATCCCGAGTACGCCGCCCTGATGGGCGGCGGCTCGGCCAGCACGGCATCGAGCTTCCCCGGCCCGCTCGCCATGGCGCAGACCTTGTGGGAGAAGTTGTCGAATCCGTTCTACGACAACGGCCCCAACGNNACGACAAGGGCATCGGCATCCAGCTCGCCTATTCGCTGGCGCGCGTGCTCGCGGGCTTTCTGCTCGCAGCCGCAGTGGCGATCCCGCTCGGCTTCGCCATCGGCAATTCGCGCGTGTTCTACCAGGCGCTCAATCCCTACGTGCAGCTGCTGAAGCCGATCTCGCCGCTGGCGTGGATGCCGCTTGCGCTCTACACCATCAAGGACGCCTCGATGTCGGCCATTTTCGTCATCTTCATCTGCTCGCTGTGGCCGATGCTNNCGTGCGCCGCGACTGGCTCGACGTCTCGCGCACGCTGGAAGTGAATCCGCTGAGGAAGGCTTTCCGCGTGATCCTGCCGGCCGCTGCGCCGACCATCCTCACCGGCATGCGCATCTCCATNNTCGCCTGGCTGGTCATCGTCGCCGCCGAGATGCTGGTCGGCGGCACCGGCATCGGCTACTTCGTGTGGAACGAGTGGAACAACCTGTCCATCACCAACGTGCTGTTCGCCATCTTCATGATCGGCGTGGTCGGCCTGGCGCTGGACAGCATCTTCGGCGTGTTCGAGAAACGCGTCGCTTATCAGGAGTAAGGCCATGAGCGATTCCAAGCCACATCCGTTTCTCACGGTCGAAAACCTGTCGCGCGGCTACCCGAGCGCGACCGGCGGCGCCGACGTCACTGTGTTCGACCATGTCAACTTCCACATCGACCGGGGCGAGTTCATCTGCATCACCGGCCATTCCGGCTGCGGCAAGTCCACCATCCTCAATATCCTGGCGGGGCTGGATTCCGCCAGCAGCGGCAACGTGTTCATGGACGGGCGCGAAGTGTCGGGGCCGAGCCTCGACCGCGGCGTCATTTTCCAGAGCCATGCGCTCATGCCATGGCTTACCGTGCTGGAGAACGTCTCGTTCGCCGTGAAGTCGCGCTGGCCGGAATGGAGCAAGCAGAAGGTGCGCGACCATGCCATGTTCTACATCGAGCTGGTCGGCCTGAAGGGCGCCGAACACAAGAAACCCGCGCAGCTCTCCGGCGGCATGAAGCAGCGCGTCGGCATCGCCCGCGCCTTCTCCATCGAGCCCAAGATGCTGCTGATGGACGAGCCCTTCGGCGC
>DCVO01000063.1:0-11550 GCA_002327405.1 Thiobacillus sp. UBA2186
AAGACTTTTTATACAGCTTCGTTAGCCATGCAACTCCTGCTCAGCTTATGGCATTTCATCCGTTCGCTTCTTGGCAAGCGAGCAGAGCCAGATGCTAACCAAGACGAACTTGAGCCGCTCCTCTGGAAGCCGGAAAAAATTACGGCTGAAATCAGGGCCGACAATGTTTACTTGAAGATAGGAAAATACCTCTATCTCGAGCAACGGTTAGACCAAGGTGAATCCGGTTGGACGATGTCAAAGATTGAAATACCAGATGCATGGATCGTCTTGGACGTGGCTTTTAAAGGTGAGCAACTGGTACTACGTGTCAAAGATGGAGGCGAATTCCAGATAAACGCCTCTAACATGGGGCCTTTGGACTACGCGGTACTGTGCGCGGGAAAAGGGAAGAAGGTGGCCGATGAAAAATTGGAGGCAATTTGGAATGAACACGCAAAGGCCCACGCACCTGGCTAACACTACGTATATGGACTCTCCCCAAAAGCAAGGAAACTGATCGATAGTTTTGGCTGGTTGGAAATGCGTGCAGTCGTATATCCGGCATCTTGAGTGGGTTCTCTGTGACCCGTGCCGACATGGAATCTGCTCACGGCGCGCCAATCGGTACAAGCGGCAGCTTGGGTGCCGGCAGAGTTACCGGCGTCAGTCCGTGATGATGCAATCCTCTGAGCCATGATGGGCGATCAGTCTCTGCGCTTACGCTGGGATAAATCCTTGCCTCAGGCGGCCACGGCGTAGACCGCGCGGTTCAGCTTCTTGTTCTCTTCCCGTCGCGTCTGGCTGCCATAGGGTTCGTGATTTCGAAGCACGGCATAGCAGACGCGCGCCAGCTTGTTGGCCAGCGCACAGGCCGCCTTGTTGTGGTTGGTGCGGCCCTGCACCTTGAGCGCCCAATCCTTCAACCCGTCGATCTCGCGTCCGGCCTGTCTTGCCACGGTGGTCGCCCGCAGCACCGCGCGGGCGCCATGGGTCAGCAGCATTCTCAGGTAGCGGTCGCCGCGCTTGGAGATGCGCCCCAGCCTTCGGCTATTGCCGGAGGAGTATTCCTTCGGCGTGAGCCCGAACCAGGAGGCGAAGTGGCGGGCATTGCGGAAGTGGCTGACCTCGCCGCTGGTCGCCGCGACCATGGCGGTGGCGGTAAGCAAGCCAATGCCGGGAATGGTGAGGAGTTGTTTGCAAGCCGGGCTGTGCTTCGCCAGTTCAGTGAGTTCGCGTTCCAGTTGGGCGATGCGCGCTTCGAGCAGGCGGATTTCTTCAATGAGCAGTTTCATCGCGCCCCGAATCAGTCCGGGGATGGCGGTGTTGGGGTCAGCCAGTGCCCGACTGATGGCTTCGACGCCGGTGCGGGAGCCTTGGGGAATGGCCAGCCCGAATTCCCTGCAAAACCCCCTCAGGGCATTGATGCGGGAAGTGCGGGTGCCCATCCATAAAGAGCGGGTGCGGTGCAGGCCCTGCAGGGCCTGCTGCTCGACCGATTTCACTTTGACCGGCGCGATGTCGGAGGCGCGGGCGGCTTCGAGCAAGGCCGCGGCGTCGGCGGCATCGGTCTTGTTCCGCTTTACATAGGCCCGCACGTATTTGGCCGGCAGCAGCTTTACCTCGATGCCAAGGCCAGCAAGCCAGCGTGCCCAGTGATGCGCGGAGCCGCAGGCTTCCATGATGACGAGCGAGACTTCGCGGTTCCGGAACCAGCGCTCGAACTGGCCACGTGTGAGGCGGTGGGTTTCGATCACTTTCCAGTGCGTATCCGCCACGGCAAGCTGAAAGACGTTCTTTGCCAGGTCAACGGCAACGGTAGTAGCATTCATTTTGGATTCCTCCTCGGAGTTGATCAGTGCTGACACCCACGTCCAATGAGCTTCAGCTGCGCACAGCGTGCGCCAACAAAAGGGGGGAGTCCATCCCATCATTCAAGCCGACGCCGCTTCGCGGCGCGGCTTAATTCAGGCGTTCGGCGTCTTGGGAGAGTCCGCGTATAGTATTAGAGAAATTGGAAAAGTAGCCCATATGCTAATGACTGTTGCACATCATCACCAAAACCATCTTCCTTCATCGGTTGCTAGGCTAGAAAACCCGCAAACCGATATTCCTCGTATTGCCAAGGACATAAAACTCCTGGCAGAGATCGAGGCTGCCGTTCAGCAAATTCCAACCGAGCATCGTCTAGTTCAGGGCGATGCTCGCAAGTTGTCATTTATTGAAGATGAATCCGTTCATCTGGTAGTTACATCACCACCCTATTGGACACTGAAGAAATACAGGGATCACGAAGATCAGCTCGGAGAAGTAGAGGACTATGAAAAATTCCTTCGCGAGCTAGATAAGGTATGGGAGCACTGCTATCGAGCTTTGGTCCCGGGCGGTCGGCTGATCTGCGTGGTTGGCGACGTCTGTCTATCTCGTCGAAAGAACGACGGAAGACATACCGTTGTTCCCCTCCATGCATCCATACAGGAGCATTGCCGAAAAATTGGCTATGACAATCTCGCGCCAATCATCTGGTACAAGATAGCCAATGCAGTTTTTGAGGCATCCGGAAACGGAGCCGGGTTCTTGGGCAAGCCCTATGAACCAAACGCGGTAATCAAAAACGACATCGAGTTCATACTTATGGAGCGTAAGCCAGGCGGTTATCGCAAACCGACTGTCGCGACTCGCGTACTCTCTGTGATATCCGACGAAAATCACAAACAATGGTTTCAATCAATCTGGTCTGGTGTCACTGGTACATCCACTCGCAATCACCCTGCACCATATCCTGAAGAACTCGCGGAACGGCTCGTTCGCATGTTCTCTTTCGTGGGAGATACTGTATTAGACCCGTTCATGGGAACGGGCACTACGACCGTAGCAGCCGCAAAATGGGGCCGCAATTCAATTGGGGTTGAAATTGACCCACACTATTTCGAGATGGCTGAGAAACGAATCCGACACGCAACCGCGTCGTTGTTCGCCTACGCCGAAATAAAAACCGAAGTAAAAGGGAAAGGCAATGGATTATAGCGAGCGTGTTGCGAAGGCTGTTCGATATTTCTGGAGGGTAAGAACTCAACAGCACAAAAAACAGGGAACCACCACCGGAAAGAAAGACGCAGGAAACCGAAGCGCAGTAACGGGTGGAAAGCACCTTGATGGTTTCATCAAGCTATTGACGGAGTTACTTTCTGAGGCCGGTCTGCCGGACACCACGATACATACTGCTGCAACAACCCTACCCGGTTATTTTCGGCCAACCAAGAATTGGGACTTGGTTGTAGTCGTCGATGGTGTCCTTTTAGCGTCAATTGAGTTCAAGGCCCATATCGGCCCATCGTTTGGCAACAACTTCAACAATCGCGTTGAGGAGGCCTTGGGGAATTCCACTGATCTTCTTACCGCGTACCGCGAAGGCAAATTCAAGCCATCGCAACGGCCTTGGCTAGGATGGTTGATGTTGTTGGAGGATACCCCGAAATCTACAGCGCCGGTCCGCGTGGATGAGCCGCATTTCGAGGTTTTCAAGGAATTCAAGAAAACGTCATATGCGAAGCGTTACGAACTATTCTGCGAACGCCTAATGAGAGAGCGTTTGTACGATGGAACGTGCCTCATCCTGTCTGACAAAGCTGGTGGCCTAAAAGGAAAATTCAGAGAGCCAAACCCGGAGTTCAGTTTTACCACGTTTGCGACCTCGTTAAGCGCTCACGCAATGGCCTATGCCAAGTTACGCAAGAAATAAGACGCCGAACAAGACGCTCAACCGGACGCGCAAAAAGCGGCGCGCCGGTTAGCTTTACGCGTTAGAGCGCGCAAAGGCTCCTCACATGGAACGAGCACCTGCCCAACTTACAAACACCGCGTCCGAGCTGTATGTCGCTTCTCTGCTCAGTCGCTTGGGCTATGCAGTCACCATCACTTTTGGCAACACCAAGGTCATCGATCTTATGGTGGCCCACCCAGATGGAAGGGTTGTGTCAATCGATGTAAAAGGTTTGAAGAACACAACCAATTGGCCGCTTACACCGAAGATTGAGAGTCCAACCCACTTCTTTGTCCTAGTGTCGTACCGCAACCGGTTTCAGGATCTGGCTTCCACCCCAGATGTCTTTGTTATCCCTTCAGCCGACATTCCAAACCTTCTCACCCGTTGGGCCGGTCGGCCTGAAGTCACTTGCGTCGGGTACAGTGCCGTAAAGAACAGTGGCTACAAAGACGCATGGCATCTGCTCTTTGCCAAGCCAACTAAGCGCTCTCTAACCCGCCGCTCCAAGGGACGCTGGGTAGCAAGAGGAGCATAGATGGTTTACCCCGCGCAAACACCACAACTGCCTTACTTCGCCGTCATCTTTACGTCCATCCGCACCGACGGTGACAACGACTACGGTGAAACGGCAAAACAAATGTTGGAGCTTGCCTCCGAACAACCTGGCTTTCTTGGCTTCGAGAGTGCGAGGCAAGAAATCGGAATCTCCGTTTCATATTGGGCAAGCCAGGAAGCAATAAAGGCCTGGAAGGAAAACATCATCCATCGCCAAGCTCAGAGCCGAGCAAAGGACTGGTATCGGGCATTTCGTGTCCGGGTCTGCCGTGTCGAACGCGAGTATGGTTTCTGACTTGCTGCCCAGCCCTGCGCTCAACACGGAGGCCTACATGCCGCTTCGAGGCATTCCGTGCGCCGGTTAGCTCCACATTAGGTGGCAAAGGCGATGCGACTGCTATTGACCCTTGTGCTGATACTGCTGGCACCGACTCTTGCAGCAGAGGAACTGCCACATGACGTGGCGGAGTTTTTGCGACGCGCCGAGCTTTGCACACATTTCCGGCAAGAACCGTGGCCGGAGGGAAAATCAGCAGAAGAAACAGAAAGAAGAGATTTCATCGCCAAACAGATTGGGGAGTTCTGTACGGGTCTGCCAGAAGAAAGCCGTAAACTTCGGGAAAAGTACCTCCGTGAGTCCTCTGTAATCAACGAGATGAATAAGGCCAAGGAATGGGAAGAGTAAACTCACCTAACCATCGGCTCCAGGCCGACCCGCAGAAGCGGCGTGGTTTTGGTGTTCTTTTTATGCTCGGTGCGCCTTCTGCGGGCGGCTGAGCCGAAGCGTTGAACCTGTAGAAGAACCCCTCTGAGCCCTAGAAACGCAGCACCTGCCGCACTATAAATAATCCAACACCTCTTACCGGAAATGAGGAGGAACGGATGGCGCGATACAAGGACTACAACTACGACCAACTCAAACTGCTTCCCATCTCCTTCTCGCGTCAAATCCTCCCCGGCACTTTCGAATACACCCTCAGCCACATCGTCGATCACGAACTGAACCTGTCCGCGTTCGATGCGCGCTTCAACAACGATGAGACCGGCGCACCCGCCTACGCCCCGGCCATCCTGCTCAAGATCGTGCTGTATGCCTGCGCCCGCGGCATCACCTCCAGCCGCGAGATCGAACAGTGCTGCCGCGAGAACGTCATCTTCATGGCCCTGTCGGCCGACAGCCAGCCGCACTTCACCACGATCGCGAATTTCATTTCCAGCATGCGCGAGGAGATCGAGCCCCTGTTTCTCGAAGTGCTCCTGATCTGTGACGAGATGGACCTGATCGGCAAGGAGATGTTCGCCATCGACGGCTGCAAGCTGCCGTCCAACGCCTCCAGGGAATGGAGCGGCGCCAAGGCCGAGCTGGCCAACAAGGTCGGCAAGATGCAAGGCGCGATCCGCTACATCATGCGCAAGCATCGCGAGGAAGACGAACGAGGCCAGCCCTCCGAGCACAGAAACAAGGAAGCGCAGCAAGCCGATACCCTGCGCAGTCAGGTGAAGAAGATCAAAGCCTGGCTCAAGGACCACGACGACAAGCCGGGCAAGAACGGCGGCGCCAGGAAGAGCAACATCACCGACAACGACAGCGCCAAGATGAAGACCGGCCACGGCGTGCTGCAAGGCTACGATGGGGTGGCCGCAGTCGACGCCAGGCACCAAGTCGTGGTGCACGCAGCGGCCTTCGGCGAGGCGCCATCGTACACGGCACCTGGCCGAGCAGCGCAAGAGTAAGCGCAGCTGCTATCGCCCGGCGGACTTTATTTACGATGCGGCGAGCCAGACTTGCATTTGCCCCGCCGGCAAGCCGCTCTACCGCAACGGCAGTTCTTGCTGGATCGGCGGCCATGAGGCGGTGAAGTTTCAGGGGCCGAAGATGCACTGCGAGCCGTGCACGCAGCGCGACCGATGTTTGCGCCATCCGGAGCGAACGCCGACGCGGCAGGTGGTGTTCTTCAAGGATCGAACCCTGTCGGTGAAGCGGACTTACACGGCAAAAATGAAGCAGAAGATCGACACACCCGAAGGCCGGCAGCAGTACAGCCGACGATTGGGCATCGTCGAGCCGGTGTTTGGCCATCTCACCAGTAGCATCGGCTTGAAACGCTTCAGTCTGCGCGGGTCGGTGAAGGTGAATATCCAGTGGAAGTTATACTGTATCGTGCATAATTTGACGAAGATCCACCGATATGGATTCGGTTGAGCAAAGGCGCAAGGAAAGCCCCGCGCGGCGTGCCGAAAACGCACCCCGAGAAAACCAGGAAAAGAATTGCCGATGAAACCCCAGACTCTTTTTTAGAACCAGGAACGGCCGTTTTGGTGATCGGCTTTTTCTACAGGCTCGTTGGGCACGGTCACTGAACGGGTTGCAGTGATCGCGGTCGCGAATGAATCAACCCAATTTCGCAAGGAGCATACGATGATGAAACGAACGGTAATTGTCTCGGCATTAGCCGCCGCCCTGACTCTGTCTGCTGGCGTCTCGCTTGGGGCAGATCAGCAAGAGACGATCTATGGCAGCCAGATCATGACGCAACAAGAGCGTAATGAATATCGCACCAAAATTCGCGCCGCGAAAACTGCCGAGGAAAGAGAGCAAATTCGCAAGGAGCATCACGAGCGCATGAAGGAACGAGCCAAGGCTCAGGGCGTCACCTTGCCGGACGAGCCCCCTGCCAGAGGAGGCGGCATGGGACCCGGAGGTGGCGGCATGGGGCCTGGCGGCGGCCGTGGTCGCTGATCAGCATATTGCCTAACAAACGCTTCGATAGGGCGCTCCGCCAGCAAGCTTCGCTTGCTGTCTCCGCGCCCCTCAAGCTCGTTAGCCATGTCCAAGCACAAGCTGCCAATACATCTGTACGCTGAGCAAATGCGCGAGATCAAGCGCCGCGCAGAAGTCATTGATTTCTTTCTTCAAAAGGCGGCCATGCGCTGTATCAGCCAACCACAATTGAATCGATTTGCCTTCAGTTCAGGAAAATCCTTGAACTGATTGCGTTCAGCTCTCTCATTGCCAACAAAGATAGGTATGCCGCGGCACACAAGGGCTTCGAGTCGCACTGGAATGCGGAACTCCTGCTAAAGGATTTGTCCCATGTGAATCCGAACTTCTACCCCAAGCCGGTGGAGGAAAAGCCGTCTGCAGCCCCCGGTGTGGCGAGCGACTTGGTACCCATCACTGACGGCTACCTGACTGAAGAAGATTTTGTCCACGTCTGCAAGAAGTGTGGCGGCATGATGCACGCCGCAAACCCCTATGGCTCAAAGACAGGGCATCATTTCTTTGAGAAATCATTCCCCGACTGGCGTGCTAAGCTGATCCGGCTGCTTAACTGACTGCCATCAAGTTCATCTGGTCGGTGAAACGGGCTTTTGGCTCGTTCATATGCAAGAGGACGGAGACAATGAGGTTCATTTCTACCAGTTCGGCCTTGTCGAAGGGAAATAAATGGAAAGGGAAAGGGACACAACCCTTTAAGCCGCCTGACTTTTGTTCAAGCCGCCGACTCGGCGGTCTTTCCCGCCATTTCCCTTTGCTCGGAAACCTGCAAATGGCTGAGAAACTGCTCGGTCGCCGCGCGCCAGGAGAACTTCTCGGCGTGGGCGCGGGCGGCGGCGCGGTCGATGTTCAGCGCGGCGAGGCAGGCCTCTCTCAGGTCTTCGTGCATGACGCCGGCCTTCGAATCGCCCAATACGTCGATGGGGCCGGTGACGGGGTAGGCTGCGACCGGCAGGCCGCAGGCCATGGCTTCCAGCAGCACCAGGCCGAAGGTGTCGGTCTTGCTGGGGAACACGAATACGTCGGCCGACGCGTAGACCTCGGCCAGTTCCTGCTGGTTGAGCACGCCGAGGTAGTTCACGTCCGGATATTTGGCGCGCAGGCCGGCCATGGCGGGGCCGTCGCCCGCCACCCACTTGGAGCCGGGCAGATCGAGTTCCAGGAAGGCTTCGATGTTCTTCTCAACCGCCACGCGTCCGACGTAAAGAAAGATCGGCGGTTCGGTGTTCAGGCGATTTGCTTTCTGCAGCCTGAACACGTCGAGGTCGACGCCGCGCGACCACAGCACCACATTGTCGAAGCCATAGGCTTCGAGGTCGGATTTCACTTTTTGCGTGGGTGCCATCACGGCGCGCGAGGGGGCGTGGAACCAGTGCAGGAAACGGTAGGTCCACGACAGCGGCACCCCGAGGCGCGCCTGCACGTATTCGGGAAAGCGCGTGTGGTAGGCGGTGGTGAAGGGGATGTCGTTTTTTAAGGCATAGCGCCGCGCGGCCAGTCCGAGCGGGCCCTCGGTGGCGATGTGCAGGGCATGCGGCGCGTAGTCGCGGATGCGTTTTTCCACGCCCTTGCCGGGCAGCATGGACAGGCGGATGTCGGGATAAGTCGGGCAGGGCAGGGTGGAAAACTCCAGCGGCGAGAGGAGGTCGACCTCGTGGCCCATGGCCTCCAGCTCGCGCCGCGTGGTGGTGAGCGTGCGCACCACGCCGTTGACCTGCGGCTGCCAGGCGTCGGTCACGATCATGACTTTCATGGGCTTCCCTCTTTTAATAACTGCATTTGAACCACGGGGGACACGGGGAGCACGGTGGGAAACAAATTTCAAAAAGCACTCGACATCCAGCGCCCACGGGCCCATTTCGATTTGCCTTTCCCCGTGTTCCCCGTGGTTAAGATTTCATTCATGAAACAGCTGCGGCACTGCGCCGTTTTTTGGCCGGGGCGTCCAGGCAGCGGGTCCAGTAGATGATTTCCAGTTCGCCCTCGAAGGTTTCCGCCAGCGCCGAGAGGCTTTCCACCCAGTCGCCGTCGTTGCAGTACACCAGCCCGTCCATCATGCGGATTTCCGCCTTGTGGATGTGGCCGCACACCACGCCGTCGCAATGCCTGCGCCTGGCTTCCTCGGTCATCACCCGCTCGAAGGCGGTGATGAAGCTGACCGCGTTTTTGACCTTGTGCTTGAGGTACTGCGACAGCGACCAGTAGGCGTAGCCGAAGTGCGAGCGCGCCCAGTTGAACCAGCGGTTCAGCACCAGGGTCATGGTGTAGAGCGAGTCGCCCAGGTAGGCCAGCCAGCGCGCATGCTGCATGACGCCGTCGAACAGGTCGCCGTGCGTGACCAGCAGGCGCTTGCCGTCGGCGGTGACGTGGATGACTTCGTCGGCGACTTCGATCTCGCCGAAGGCCAGCCCCACGAACTGGCGCGCCATCTCGTCGTGATTGCCAGGCACGTACACCACGCGCGTGCCCTTGCGCGCCTTGCGCAGGACCTTTTGCACCACGTCGTTGTGCGCCTGCGGCCAGTACCAGCCTTTGCGCAGCTGCCAGCCGTCGATGATGTCGCCGACGAGGTAGAGCGTGTCGGACTCGTTGTGCTTGAGGAAATCCAGCAGGTAATGCGCCTGGCAGCCGGGCGTGCCGAGATGGACGTCGGAAATCCACAGGGTGCGGTAGCGGCGGGTTTTTTCCGGGGGCGGATCGCCTGCCGCATCTGTTAAAGCGGGGCGAAGGGGAGCAGCGTCCGGTCTCGTGAAGGAAGAGACTATCGGTGCAGTGGGTGAGCGCAGCAGGCCCATGACACGATTGAACATGTGCGCATGAAGCCACAGCCTCATGACAGCCGCATGACGGGATTGTGAAGCTTATTTGTTCGTGTAAAGGCCGAGCAACTCGCTTTGTGCGCAATAAGGCTTTGCGCTTTTCCGGCTGTGCCTGCGGAAGCTGCCGTCCGGCTGCATTTCCCAGGCCTGCACGTTGTCGCGCAGGTAGGGCTTCAGGCCCTCCTGGATCACGCGCTTTTTCAGCTTGGGGTCGAGCACCGGGAAGCAGGTCTCGATGCGGCGGAAAAAGTTGCGGTCCATCCAGTCGGCGCTGGAGAGGTAGACCTGTTCGTCGCCGAGGTTCCTGAAATAGAAAATGCGCGAATGCTCGAGGAAGCGCCCGACCACGGAACGCACGCGGATGTTGTCGGACAGCCCCGGCACGCCTGGGCGCAGCGCACAGACGCCGCGGATGATGAGGTCGATCTTGACGCCGGCCTGCGAGGCCTCGTACAGCGCGGAGATCACACCGGGTTCCAGCAGCGCATTCATCTTGGCGATGATGGCCGCCGGCTGGCCGGCCTTGGCGGCGACGGTTTCGCGCTCGATGGCGGCGAGAATCTCCGGGTGCAGGGTGAAGGGCGACTGCAAAAGCTGGCGCAGCTTGCCGGCGCGGCCCAGCCCGGTGAGCTGGCTGAATATCTGGTTGACGTCGGCGGTGATGTCCTCGTTCGCCGTCATCAGGCCGAAGTCGGTGTACATGCGCGCGGTGCGCGCATGGTAGTTGCCGGTGCCCAGGTGCGCGTAGCGGCGCAGCCCGCCTTCCTCGCGGCGGATGACGAGCGCGAGCTTGGCGTGGGTCTTGTGCCCGACCACGCCGTATACCACGTGCGCGCCGGCTTCCTCGAGCTGCGCCGCCCAGTTGATGTTGGCCTCCTCGTCGAAGCGCGCGAGCAGTTCCACCACCACCGTCACTTCCTTGCCGCTTTGCGCGGCGCGGATCAGGGCGTTCATCAACTGCGAATCGGTACCGGTGCGATACACGGTCTGGCGGATGGCGACCACCTGCGGGTCGGCGGCGGCCTGCTCGATGAAGTCGATCACCGGCTGGAAGGACTCGAAGGGATGGTGCAGCAGCACGTCGCCCCTGGCGACCACCTCGAACATGTTTGTGGCCTTGCCGAAGCGCGCCGGCAGGCTGGGGGTGAAGGGCGGATACTTGAGGTCGGGCCGCTCCACCCAGTCGGGCACCTGCATCAGCCGCACAAGGTTGACCGGGCCGTGCACCTGGTAGAGGTCGCTGCGGTCGAGCTCGAACTGGGCGAGCAGGAAATCCGCCATGGTGTCGGAGCAATTGTCGGCGACCTCCAGGCGCACGGCGGCGCCGAAGTGGCGGTGCGGCAATTCGCCCTGCAGGGTCTGGCGCAGGTTCTTGGTTTCCTCGTCGTCGACGAACAGGTCGGAGTTGCGGGTGGCGCGGAACTGGTAGCAGCCTTCCACCGTCATGCCCGAGAACAGTTCGCCCACGTGCGCGTGCAGGATGGAAGAGAGGAACACGAAGCCGTATTCGCAGCCGGCGATGTGCTCCGGCAGGCGGATGACGCGCGGCAGCGAGCGCGGCGCCTGCACCACGGCCGCGCCCGAATTCCGCCCGAAGGCGTCCTTGCCCTTCAGTTCCACGGCGAAATTGAGGCTCTTGTTGAGCACGCGCG
>DCVO01000063.1:11560-18237 GCA_002327405.1 Thiobacillus sp. UBA2186
AGCACCGGCATCAGCTCGCGGAAGAAATACTCGCGGATCCAGGCGGCCTGCTCCTCGTTCCACTGCGTGCGGCGGATGAAACGTATGCCGTGCCCGCCCAGCGCGGGCAGGATGGTCTGGTTGAGCATCTGGTACTGTTTCGCGACCAGGTCGTGCGTCGTGCGCTGCACTTCAGCGTAGGCCTGGCGCGGGGTCAGCCCGTCCGGCGAGGCGGTCGAGATGCCGGCCTTGATCTGCTCCTTGAGGCCGGCCACGCGCACCTCGAAGAACTCGTCCATGTTGCTCGACACGATGCACAGAAAGCGCAAACGCTCGAGCAGCGGCGTGGCCTCGTCCTCCGCCTGGGCCAGTACGCGGCGCTGGAATTCGAGAATGCCGAGCTCGCGGTTGATGAGTTGTTCGGGCAGGGGCAGGGACATGATCTGTACGAGCTATGCGGCTATAGTTGAGCTGATGCTAGCAAAAGCCTTCAAACCCATCTATCGCAGGCATAAACCCGGATATTTCACCAGAGCGGCCCCAATATGTAAAAAAGTCGCATGAATCAGGGTTAAATGGATTAATTGGGCTCAAATCCAATTTGGACAGAAGGCCTTCACGGGCGCTGCTGGCCAATTTGCGTTATCTTTGCATCCCCGCTTCGCGCCAATAGGCATGGCTATCGGCTTGGCGCGGGATGTGCAAATCTGCTCGCAAATTGACTCACCATCGTCCCGCGATCTGACGAAATATCCGGGTTAACAATCGTGTCATCCGAAACCGAACTCAAGCTCTGGCTGAACCCCGCCGACATCGAGACCTTTCGTTCGCTGGCCAGGCTCGGTCGCGCCCGTCCGCGCGAGGAAGCGCTGCGCACGCTTTATTTTGACACCCCCGATTTCACCCTGGCCAGCCACGGCATCGCCCTGCGCGTGCGCAGGACAGGGCGGCGCTGGGTGCAGACTTTGAAGACCGAGGGCGAGAAAAGCGGGGGGCTTTCGAAAAGGCTGGAGCTGGAAACCCCGGTGAGCAAGCCGATGCCGGATTTTTCGCGGCTGCCGGCCGGGATCACGGACAAGCTCATCAAAAAGAAATGGCGCACCCGGCTTGCGCCGGTGTACGAAACCCGTTTTCGGCGCACCGCCTGGAACTTGCGCGCGCCGGATGGCAGCCGCGTGGAGGTGGCGCTGGACGTGGGCGAGATCGTCGCGGGCAAAAAATCCGAGCCGCTGTGCGAGGTGGAGCTGGAACTCAAGGCCGGCTCGGCCGAGGCCCTCTATGGCCTGGCGCGGACATTCGCACAGAAGGTTCTGCTGATTCCTCTCGATGCCAGCAAGGCGGAACGCGGCGCGCGGCTCGCCGCCGGCAAGCCGCGCAGGCCGGCGACCGCGGTGATGCCGGAACTGGCGAGCGACATGCCGGCCTGCGCTGCGTTCGCGCGGATCGCGCGCGCCTGCCTCGCCCAGCTGCAGGCCAACCTGCCCGGCCTCTTGCAGGCCGAGGACCCGGAATACCTGCACCAGGCACGGGTCGCGCTGCGGCGCCTGCGCTCGGCTGCCGGCCTGTTCAGGAAAGCCTGCCCGCCGCCGGCAGAAGAGATGGGACGGATGGCAGAGCTTGCGCGCGCGCTGGGCGAGGCGCGCGACTGGGACGTGTTCGTGCTTGTCGGCCTGGCGGGCATGATTGAACCCGTTCCCTCCGCGCAAAAAGCGCTGCTGGCCCGGCGTGCGCATGCCGCCCGCCGCAAGGCGCGCGCGGCGGCGCTGGCAACTGCGCGTCGAGCGCAGACCGGCGTCGACCTGCTGACCCTGCACTGCTGGCTGAACGAACTCGAAGCCGCGCCGGGACGGCCCGTGCTGGCCCGGATGGCCACGAAAAAACTTGCCCGCCTGCATGAGGCCGTGCTTGCGGCAGCCGAGGGTTTTTCCGAGCAGACCCCCGCGCAGCGCCATGCCCTGCGCATCCGGGTCAAGCGCCTGCGCTATGCGCTGGATTACCTGGGCGGACTGTTCGGAGGTCACGGGAAATTCGCCGCCTGTTTCGCCGATTTGCAGGACGAATTGGGCGAGCTCAACGATGGCGTCACAGCCCGGCGCTTCCTTGGCCTGTTGAACCCGGACGGCCGCCTGGGCACACTGGAGGCTCAGCTTGCCGGCAGCCTGGACGCGCGCATGCAGGACCGCATTGCCGGAATCGACGGCACGCTGAGAGAATTTTCCCGCCTGGCGCCGCCGTGGCGGTAAACGGAAGAACGAGGAGGAGCGAAAGTGGAATTGATCCTGTGGCGCCATGCCGAAGCCGAGGAAAGGCTCGACGACCTGGCGCGCGAACTCACGCCCAAGGGCCGCAAGCAGGCGGCAAAAATGGCCGCCTGGCTCAACACGCGCCTGCCTGATGCGTGCAGGGTGCTGGCCAGTCCGGCGGCGCGCGCGCAGCAGACCGCGCAGGCGCTGAACCGGAAAATCGAAACCGTGCCCGCGCTCGCGCCCGGTGCGCGCGTCGAGGACATTTTGAAGGCCGCAGCCTGGCCGGACGGCAATGACGATTGCGTGCTGATCGCCGGACATCAGCCGGATCTGGGCGAGGCGGCGGCGCATCTCATGGGCGCACGCGGGCCGTTCTCCATCAGGAAGGCGGGCCTCTGGTGGTTTTCCGTTCGCGACAGGGGGGACGTCGACGAAGTGGTGTTGCGCGCCGTGATCGCCCCCGACCTCTTGTGACGCGGATATAATCGGCCCATAGCGCTCGTGCGGCAGGAATGAGGGTTGCCGCCGGGACGATGGAGGAGACGATAAAAGTACCCACGCAATGGCCGACGGACTGACCTTTACCGGATTGCGCGATGCATACGCCGCGGCCAGCCCTGCAAGAAAGCTGGTATGGGGGGGGCTCATCCTGCTTTTGCTGGCCTTGCCGGCGGCGCTTTTCTGGATGGATGCGCAAACGCCGCGCGCATACCGCGTGCTCTTTGCCGAACTGTCCGACCGCGACGGCGGCGAGGTGGTCGAGGCGCTGGAGCGGCTGAACATTCCCTATCGCCTGACCGAAGCCGACGGCTCGATTCAGGTGCCTGCCGATCAACTGCATGTCGCACGCTACAAGCTGGCCGCACAGGGCTTGCCGCGAGGCGACAAGCCGGCCGACGAAACAGCGGGACCGCGCTTCGGCCTTTCTCCTTTTCAGGAACAGCTGGGCTACCAGCGCGGACTCGAGGCACAACTCGCGCGCTCGGTGGAAAGCATCGACAGCGTCGAATCCGCGCGCGTGCACCTGGCGCTGCCCAGGCAGTCGGCGTTCCTGCGCGAGCAGATCCCGCCCGCCGCCTCGGTGCTGATCGAACTCAGGCCGGGCGCCTCGCTTGCAGAAGAGAAAGTCGAGGCCCTGCGGCAGATCGTGGCGGGCGGCGTGCCCGGCCTGAACGCTGCCCAGGTCAGCGTCGTCGATCAGAGCGGCGCGCTCCTTGCCGCCGGGCTTGCCGGCTTCTACCGCGGACTCAGCCCCAACCAGATGGAATATGCGCGCCGCGTGGAGAGCGATCTCGCGGGCCGGATCAAGCGCGTGCTGGAGCCGGTGCTCGGCAAAACGGCGTTCAAGGTGCAGGTCACTGCCCGGATCGATTTCAGCGAAAGCGAGGAAACCATCGAAAGCTCGCGGCGCACCGGCACGGTGGCCGGCACCGTGGACCGCAGCGTGCGCCACGTGCGCGAGCCGCGCGGCAGCCTGGGGCAGGTTGCCAGCCTGATCGTGGTGGACGAGCGCGCCGGCCTCGGGCCTGCCGAACTCGACAGGCTGGCGGCATTGGCCAGGCAGGTCATCGCCTTCGACAGCGAGCGCGGCGACAGCCTGCAGGCGATCATGCTGCCTTTCGCTGTCGAGGAAAAGCCCGTTGCCGTGCCTGCAGCAAAGCTGCCGCGCAAAATACCCGTTGCCGCGCCGCCGCACCCCAAGCCGACGATACTCGATGACGAACTGCTGCCGGTTTATGCCGGACTCGTGCTTGCCCTGCTGTTCATGTTCCTGCTGATGTCCGTGCGTGGGCACCAGCGCCGGCGCAGGGCGAACGAGGAGGCCCGCGCCGCGCAGGAACCCTCGCCCGGCGAGTTGTTCGAGGCGCGTCTCGACAGCCTGCGCCAGCGCGTGCTGAGCGATCCCAGAGTCACCGCCAGCGTGGTCAAGTCATGGATGCAGAACCCATGAGCCTGAATCGGACCGGCCTGGAAAAAGCGGCCGCGCTGCTGCTATCCCTGGGCGAAGATGCGGCGGCCCAGGTGCTCCGCTATCTCTCGCCTTACGAAGTCGGCGAGCTGGGGCGCGTCATGCGCGAACTGGGCGCGCTGCCGCGCGAACGCGTTGAAGCCGTCATCGACGAATACGAGGCGGAGGCTTCCAGCCAGACCGGCATCGGCGCCGATGCCGACCAGTTCCTCGATGCGGCACTCACCCGTGCGCTGGGCGACGAACGCGCGCGCATGCTGCTTGCGCGCATTGCCGGCGCGGGCAGCAGCGTCCAGCAACTGGCTTTCAGGGAGCCGGCGGAAGTGGCGGCGCTGCTGAAGGACGAACACCCGCAATTGATTGCGGCAGTGCTTGCGCAGCTCGATCGCCCGCATGCCGCAGCCACGCTGGAGTGGCTGCCCGAATCCCGGCGCGAAGAAGTCGTGCGGCGGCTGGCCGAATGGCGTGGGGCGCCCGCCGAGGCCTTGCGCGAGATGGAAGACTGGCTCGCCCGCCAGTTGCAGGGGCAGGAACCGGGGCAGGAAGGGGCGAGTCTCGCGGCGGACCTGCTGGCGCGCATCTCGCCGGCGGCGCGCGAGGAGATCGAATCCGGCCTCGCGCAGAGTTCGCCCGAGCTGCTGGGACAGCTCAAGGCGCAGCAGCTCGGCCTGGACGACATGGCGCGCCTGTCGGGCGAGTCGCGCACCCGCTTCTTCAAGGCAGTGCCCGGGCATACCTTGCTGCTGGCCCTGAAGGGCGCCGATCCGGACATGGTGCAGGAACTGCTCGCGCGCATGCCCGATGCCGCCGCGCGCCGCCTGCGGGATGATCTCGAATCGCTGGGCGCGGCGCGGCTTGCCGACATCGAAGCCGCGCAGGCGGAGACGGTGCGCTTGCTGCGTGAAATGGCAGGGCAGGGCCGGTTGGAATTGGAGAAAGCGGAACTCGAACCATGAGCGAAGACGTCCCCGATACGCGCAGCGCATTCGAGCGCTGGGAGGGCCTGGAGGCCGTGCCTGAGACAGACCGCGAGGCCGAGGCGCAGCAGCGCATCAGGCTGGCGATCGAGGATGCCCGCAAGCAGGGCTATGAGGCCGGGTTCGAGCAGGGGCGCAGCGAAATGGAGCAGGAGACGAAGCGCTTGCGCCAGTTGGCCGAGAGCCTGGGCAGCGCCCTGGATTCGCTCGATTTCCGTCTTGCCGACGAAGTGCTGAGCCTGGCCCTGGACGTGGCGAAACAGGTGATTGCCGGCGAACTCGCCGCGCGTCCCGAACGCATCCTCGACGTGGTCAAGCTGGCGCTGCGACAAATGGCGGAAAGCACGCGCGAGGCGCGCCTGCTGCTGAACCCCGAGGACGCGAAGCTGGTGCGGCCCATCCTCAACGAACTGCTCGACAAGAGCCGCCTGCGCATCGTCGAGGACGTGCGCATCGTGCGCGGCGGCTGCCTGATCGAAACGCCGCAGGGCGACCTCGACGCCACCTTGCAGGCGCGCTGGCGCCAGGTGACTTCGGTGCTGGGTTCCAACAAGAACTGGCTTGAATAAATCAATATGAACCGCACCGTGCACTTCCGCGAATATCTGGTGGACTGCCGCCGTGCGGTGAGTTTTTCCCAGCCCTTTGCGGAAAGCGGCCGGCTCACGCGCGTGGCGGGCCTGGTGATGGAAGCGGTCGGACTGCGCCTGCCCATCGGCAGCCAGTGCCTGGTGCAGGTTCCCGGCGGACCCAGCGTGGACGCGGAGGTGGTGGGCTTTTCCGGCGACCGCCTGCTGCTCATGCCCTCGACCGACGTCTACGGCGTGATGCCTGGCGCGCGCGTGGTGCCGGAGAATCCGCTCGCCGCGCAGCCGCCGCGCATGGGCCAGCGCTACACGCCCAAGCGCCGCGTGCAGGACCGCGTGCGCCAGGTCGCGGTCGGGCCGCAGTTGCTGGGGCGGGTGCTGGACGGCGCCGGCCGCGCGCTCGACAGCCTCGCGCCGCTGGTGGCCGAGCGCCGCGTGCCCCTGTACGCACGCTCGCTCAATCCGCTCGGGCGCGCGCCGATTCGCGAACCGCTCGACGTCGGCGTGCGCTCGATCAATGCGCTGCTCACCGTGGGACGCGGCCAGCGCCTGGGCCTGTTCGCCGGCAGCGGAGTGGGCAAGAGTCTTTTATTGGGCATGATGGCGCGCTACACCGATGCCGACGTCGTCGTGGTCGGCCTGATCGGCGAACGCGGACGCGAGGTCAAGGATTTCATCGAAAACAACCTCGGTCCCGAAGGCATGGCGCGTGCCGTGGTGGTGGCGGCGCCGTCCGACTCGCCGCCGCTGATGCGGCTGAACGGCGCGGCCTACACCATGGCCATCGCGGAATATTTCCGCGACCAGGGCAAGCACGTGCTGCTCATCATGGATTCGCTCACGCGCTTTGCCATGGCCCAGCGCGAAGTGGCGCTGGCGATCGGCGAACCGCCCGCGACCAAGGGCTATCCGCCCTCGG
>DCVO01000167.1:0-4213 GCA_002327405.1 Thiobacillus sp. UBA2186
GTGCTGGTGGTGCTGGACGAGGCCTATGGCGAGTACCTGCCGCCGGAGGATCGCTTCGACACGGTTGCCTGGCTTGCGCGCTATCCCAACCTGCTGATCTCGCGCACTTTCTCCAAGGCTTACGGCCTGGCCGGTCTGCGCGTGGGCTACGGCCTGGGACATCCTGCGGTGATCGACCTCATGAATCGCGTGCGCCAGCCCTTCAACGTCAATGCACTCGCGCTGGCCGCGGCGGAAGCCGCGCTCGACGACGCGGATTTCCTTGAACAGAGCTACGCGGCCAACCTTGCCGGACTGAAACAACTGGAGACCGGGCTCCATGCCCTGGGGCTTGAGCATGTGCCGTCCAAGGGTAATTTCCTGCTTGTCAAAGTGGGCGAGGCGGCGCGCATCAATCAGGCGCTTCTGAAAAGCGGCGTCATCGTGCGCCCCGTCGGCGGTTACGGTCTGCCCGAATTCCTGCGCGTGTCGGTCGGCCTGGAAGGGCAGAATGCTCGTTTCCTCGACGCCTTGAAGGCTTGCCTGTGAGTCTGCATATCCATCGTCTCGTCATCGTCGGCACCGGCCTGATCGGCGGCTCGCTCGCGCTTGCGCTGAAACAGGCCGGCATGGTGGACGAAGTCGTCGGCCTGGGACGCCGGCGCGAAACGCTGGATCAGGCCAAGGCGCTGGGCCTGATCGATGTGATTGCCGGTTCGCCTGCAGAGACAGGCGACGCGGACGTGGTGATGCTGGCCACGCCGATGGCGCAGATGCAATCGGTGCTGCAGCAGATAGCGCCGCATCTTGGCGAACACACCATCGTGACCGATGCCGGCAGTACCAAGCGCGATGTCATTGCCGCCGCCCGCGAGTTGCTGGGCGCAAAGTTTTCCCGCTTCGTTCCCGGCCACCCGATCGCCGGCGCCGAAAGCAGCGGGCCGCAGGCCGCGCGTGCCGACTTGTTCATCGGACGCAACGTGGTGCTTTGCCCCGTGGCGGAAACGGATACCGCCGCCGCGGAAACCGTGACGGCGCTCTGGCAGGGGACGGGTGCGCAGGTCGTGCGCATGGACGCGGCCCGGCATGACCGCATTTTTGCCGCGGTCAGCCATCTGCCGCATCTGGCCGCCTTCGCCCTGGTGGATGACCTGGCCGCGCGTCCCGAGGCGGAGGATTTCTTCCGCTACGCCGCCAGCGGTTTCCGCGATTTCACCCGGATTGCTGCGAGCCATCCCGAGATGTGGCGCGATATTGCGCTCGCCAACCGCGAAGCGCTGCTCGCCGAGTTGTCTGCCTACATGAACAAGCTGGGCGAAATCGCCAGCGCACTGGACAAGGGCGACGCTGCCGCACTGGAACAAGTCTTCAGCCGGGCCAGTCAGGCGCGGCGCAATTGGGGAACAAAGTGAATCAATTTCAGCAGAGAGACACGAAAACAGCAAAATCTTAAACAGGGAGGAACGGGAGGCAAGAGAGGCAAAAAAATTCCCTCCCGTCCCTCCCTTACCTCCTTGTGAGTTGCTTTTCTTTATAGTGCTTCTGCGTCAACGAGTTTTGTATGGAATATCTGGATCTTCCCGCCTGCAAATCCGCTTCCGGCATGGTCAAGCTGCCGGGCTCGAAAAGCATTTCCAACCGCGTGCTGCTCCTGTCGGCGCTGGCGTCCGGCACCACGGAAATCAGGGAACTGCTGGATTCGGATGACACCCAGGTCATGCTCGAGTCGCTCTCGCGACTGGGCGTGAAATGGACGCGCCATCCCGGCACGGACAATTATCGTGTGGAAGGTATCGGCGGCGTGTTTCCGGTCAAGCAGGCGGAGCTGTTCCTCGGCAATGCCGGCACCGCTTTCCGTTCCTTGACTGCGGCCTGTGCGCTGTCGGGCGGCGACTATGTGCTGAAGGGCGTGGCGCGCATGCACGAGCGTCCCATCGGCGACCTGGTGGACGGGCTCAGGCAACTGGGTGCGCGCATCGACTATCTGGGCAACGAAGGCTTCCCGCCGCTGCATATTCATCCCGCCCGGCCTGGCGACGCGCCGGAAGTCGGCGTCAAGGGCAATGTCTCCAGCCAGTTCCTCACCGGGCTTTTGATGGCTGCCCCCTTGCTGGGACGCAGCGTGACGATAAAAGTGGAAGGCGAGCTGATTTCCAGGCCCTATATCAAAATCACCCTGGGGCTGATGGCGAAGTTCGGCATCAAGGTCGAGCAGCAGGGCTGGGAGCGCTTCACCGTACCGGCCGCCACCTACAAAAGCCCGGGCGAGATCGAGGTCGAGGGTGATGCTTCCTCGGCTTCCTATTTCCTGGCCGCCGGCGCCCTGGGGCACGGCCCGGTGCGGGTGCAGGGCGTGGGCAGAAACGCCTTGCAGGGCGACGTGCAGTTCGCCGCCGCGCTCGCCAGGATGGGCGCTGAAATCGGCATGGGCCCGAACTGGATCGAGGCGCAGCTGCCCTGCAGCGAGAAGATCCGTGCCGTGGACATGGACTGCAACCACATTCCGGATGCCGCCATGACGCTCGCCGTGCTGGCGCTGTTCGCCGACGGGCCGTCGACGCTGCGCAACATCGGCTCCTGGCGGGTCAAGGAAACCGACCGCATCGCCGCCATGGCCACCGAACTACGCAAGTTCGGCGCCGAAGTGGAAGAGGGGCCTGACTACCTCAAGATCACCCCGCCTCACCCCTCACGCCTTACGCCTAACGTGGCGGTAGACACTTATGACGACCACCGCATGGCCATGTGTTTCTCGCTGGTGACGCTGGGCGGCGTGCCGGTGCGCATCAACGATCCCAAGTGCGTGAACAAGACCTTCCCTGATTACTTCAACGTGCTGGCGACGATCACCGGCCAGCCCGCGGCCTGTAAACTGGTTTGAAAGGCGTTAACAGGGAGGTTCAGGGAGGAATGAGAAGACATTCTGTTTTGATTTACTCCCTTAGCCTCCCATTCCTCTCTGTTAAACGAGATTTATGAACATCCCCATCATCGCCATCGACGGCCCTTCCGCCTCGGGCAAGGGCACCATTGCCGAGCGCGTCGCCGAGAGGCTGGGCTTCCACGTGCTGGATTCCGGCGCGCTTTACCGCCTGACTGCGCTGTACGCCATGCGCAAGGGGGTTGCCCTGACCGACGAAGCCGCGGTTGCGGCGCTGGCGGCCAGCCTGCCGGCCGAGTTCCGCCAGGGCGAGGTGTGGCTGGCCGGCGAGAACGTGGGCCAGGCGATCCGCGCCGAGGAGGTGGGGGAGGGTGCCTCCAAGGTGGCGGCCCTGCCGGCGGTGCGCGAAGCCCTGCTGGCGCGCCAGCGGGCTTACGCCCAGGCCCCGGGCTTGGTGGCCGACGGCCGCGACATGGGCACCGTGGTTTTCCCCCAGGCGCAGATCAAGGTTTTCCTTACCGCGAGCCCCGAGGCGAGGGCGGAAAGACGCTATAAACAGTTGATCGAAAAGGGAAACTCTGCTAATCTTCCCGACCTTGTCCGCGATATGCGGGCGCGGGACGAGCGCGATACCCGGCGTGCCGTGGCGCCGCTGAAACCGGCGCCGGACGCCGTGGTGCTGGATTCCACCGCGATGAACATCGATCAGGTGGTGGAAGCGGTGCTGGAATGCTATCGCGCCTCCCGAAATTGAAGTAATTGAAGTGAACATAGGCGCCAGCCCGGTTTGGCTGGCATGTGTGCAACCAACCCACTCGCAAGAGTGACCTGAAGGTCTTTTTACAATGTCTGCTACCCAAACCTCCGCCTCCAACGAAAGCTTTGCCGCCCTGTTCGAGGAATCCCTCAATCGCCAGGAAATGCGCCAGGGCGAAGTCATCACCGCCGAAGTGGTGAGCGTCGATGACAATTTCGTTGTGGTCAACGCCGGCCTCAAGTCCGAGAGCCTGATTCCCACCGAGGAATTCAAGAACGACCGCGGAGAAATCGAAGTCAAAGCCGGCGATTTCGTGCAAGTCGCCATCGAATCCCTGGAAGACGGTTTCGGTTCCACCAAGCTGTCGCGCGACCGCGCCAAGCGCCTCGCCGCCTGGCTGGACCTGGAAGCCGCCATGAACGAAGGCCGCATCGTGTCCGGCCTGGTCGCCGGCAAGGTCAAGGGCGGCCTCACCGTGCTGATGAACGGCCTGCGCGCCTTCCTGCCCGGCTCGCTCGTCGACATGCGTCCGATCAAGGACACCACGCCGTTTGAGGGCAAGGAACTCGAATTCAAGGTCATCAAGCTCGACCGCA
>DCVO01000167.1:4276-13127 GCA_002327405.1 Thiobacillus sp. UBA2186
CCGACATGGCCTGGCGCCGCGTCAAGCACCCCTCCGAAGTGGTGCAGGTCGGCCAGGAAATCGAAGCCAAGATCCTCAAGTTCGACCAGGAAAAGAACCGCGTCTCCCTGGGCATCAAGCAGCTGGGCGATGACCCCTGGGTCGGCATCGCCCGCCGCTACCCGCAGGGCACCCGCATGTTCGGCAAGGTCGCGAACCTGACCGACTACGGCGCGTTCGTGGAACTGGAACCCGGCATCGAAGGTCTGGTGCACGTCTCCGANNATGGACTGGACCAACAAGAACGTCAGCCCCGGCAAGATCGTGCAGCTGGGCGACGAAGTCGAAGTCATGGTGCTCGACATCGACGAAGACAAGCGCCGCATCTCCCTGGGCATGAAGCAGTGCAAGGCCAACCCCTGGGACGATTTCGCCATGAACCACAAGAAGGGCGACAAGGTCTCCGGCGCCATCAAGTCGATCACCGACTTCGGCGTGTTNNCGTGCCCGGCGAGGAAGCCGTGCGCAACTTCCGCAAGGGCCAGGAAGTGGAAGCCGTGGTGCTGGCCATCGACACCGAGCGCGAGCGCATCTCCCTGGGCATCAAGCAGCTGGAAGGCGATCCGTTCAACTCCTACGTCGGCAGCCATGAAAAGGGCAGCATCGTGAAGGGCGCCGTCAAGTCGCTGGACGCCAAGGGCGCCGTGATTTCGCTTGACGGCGAGATGGACGGCTACCTGCGCGCTTCCGAAGTTTCGCGCGACCGCGTTGAAGACATGCGCACCCACTTCAAGGAAGGCGACGAGGTCGAGGCCATGATCATCAACGTGGACCGCAAGAACCGCGTGATCAACCTGTCCATCAAGGCCAAGGATTCGGCCGAGCAGGATGCGGCGATGAAGAAATTCAGCGCCGAGTCCGCCGCGGCTGCCAGCGGCGCCACCAACCTGGGTGCGCTGCTCAAGGCCAAGATGGACACCAAGAACACCGACCAGCAGTAAGCTGGTCGGAAATTAAACCTGGGTCAGCAATAAAACAAACCTTGAGCGGAATGACCAAATCCGAACTCATCGCACGGCTTGCCGTCCGCCATCCGCAGTTCCAGGGTGCGGACGCCGATCTGGCCGTGAAAACCATCCTCGATGCCATGATCAAGACCCTGGCCTCGGGCGGGCGTATCGAGATACGCGGGTTTGGCAGCTTCTGCCTGAATTACCGTCCCGCGCGGATGGGGAGAAATCCCAAATCCGGAGAGAGGGTGGAGGTGCCGGCCAAGCAAGTGCCGCACTTCAAGGCAGGCAAGGAGCTCAGGGAGAAGGTTGACTACCATCAGTCCTGATGGTTGTTTGACGGGAAAACGGCGCATTTTTGCGCCGTTTTTCTTTTCGACGGCCTGCGAATTCACGGGTCTTCCCCTAAGGGTGGGGCGGGCTGGAGTACAATCTCTCCATAACAGATAAATACAGAAAGCTATGCGCTATCTCGGCTGGGCCGTCAAAATCCTGATCTTTCTAGTGGTGCTGGGATTCGCCCTGCAGAACAGCCAGCCGGTCACGGTCCATTACTTTCTCGGGCATGTCTGGGAAGCCCCGCTCGTCGTGCTGTTGCTGGCTGCGTTCGTTCTGGGTGCGTTCCTGGGTCTGTTGGCCCTGTTGCCCACGCTGTTCCGCCTGCGCCGCGAGCGTACCAGGCTGCGCCGGGAACTGGACGGCATGATCGACGCGAACACCGCCACTCCAACATCCTCCATCGGTTGATCGCACATGGAATTCGAGTTCTGGTGGCTGCTGGCCTTTCCGCTGTTTTTCGTCCTCGGCTGGCTGGCTGCGCGCATCGATATCAAGCAGGTCGTCACCGAATCGCGCACCGTACCCAATTCCTATTTCCGCGGTCTGAATTTCCTGCTCAACGAACAGCCGGACAAGGCGCTCGACGCCTTCCTGGAAGTGGTCAAGCTCGACCCGGAAACCATCGAGCTGCATTTCACACTGGGCGCGCTGTTCCGCAGACGCGGCGAGCTCGACCGCGCCATCCGCATGCACGAGAACCTGCTGGAGCGCGAGACCCTGGCCGAGGAGGATCGGCTGAAAGCGCTGGTCGAACTGGGGCAGGACTACCTAAAGGCCGGTCTGCTCGATCGCTCCGAGGAGGTCTTTAACCGCCTGCTGGAAACGCCCTTTGCCGGGCAGGCGCGCCGCCATCTGCTCGAAATCTACGTGCAGGAAAAAGACTGGCACAAGGCCATCGAAGCTGCCATCGATCTGGACAGGCAATCGGCACGGCCGATGAATGCCGAGATCGCCCATTTCCATTGCGAACTGGCAGCACTGGCCATGGTGAAGGGCGACCACGCCGGTGCGCAGAAACATCTGGGCGAGGCGCTTGCCATCCACCGCCAGTGCACCCGCGCCAACATCATGCTGGGCGATCTGCTGGCTGGACAGGGCGATCGTGAAGCCGCGCTGGCGACATGGCGGCTCATTGAGGCGCAAAGTCCGGCGCACATGGTGCTGGTGGTGGAGCGCATGCTCGAAACCTTCAAGAAGCTCGACCGTCTGGAAGAGGGCCTGGACTGGCTGAAAGGCCTGCTTACACGCCATCCTTCGCTCGACATGTTCAACACTCTCTATCACGCCGTCATGGAAGCCCAGGGTGCGGAAGCCGCCTATCAGCTCGCGCGCGACGAGCTGCGGCGCAATCCCAGCCTGCACGCACTGGAGCGGCTGGTCGAAGCCGAGCTCATTACCGCGCCCGAGAACCGGCGCGAGGCCATCCAGAATGCCAAGAGCCTGATCCAGCGCCATGTGCAGCGGCTGACGCGCTATCACTGCGGAAGCTGCGGCTTCAAGGCCAGCCAGTTCTTCTGGCGCTGCCCGGCCTGCGGACGCTGGGACAGTTTCGATCCGGCGAGGCATGAAGAGTAATGGTGAGGCGTGAGGCGTTAGGCGTGAGGCGGGAAGGCGCTAGGGTGATCGTTGCGCTGGATTATCCGGAGGCGAAGCCGGCGCTGGAACTGGCGGCGCGTCTTGCCCCTGCCGCCTGCCGTCTGAAGGTCGGCAAGGAGTTGTTCACTGCGGCCGGGCCCGATCTGGTGCGGGAGTTGGTGGGAAAAGGTTTCGGAGTCTTTCTTGATCTCAAGTTCCACGACATCCCCAACACCACCGCGGCGGCCTGTCGTGCGGCTGCGGAACTCGGCGTCTGGATGCTGAACGTGCATGCCAGCGGCGGCCGCAGGATGATGGAGGCGGCGCGCGAGGCCGTGGACCAATCCGCAACTAAACCTTTACTGATCGGCGTCACCGTGCTGACCAGCATGGACGAAGCGGCCTTGCGCGAAACCGGTGTGGCGAGAAGTCCGCGCGAACAGGTGCTGCATCTGGCCGGGCTCGTGCAACAAAGCGGTCTTGATGGCGTGGTATGTTCGGCGCAGGAGGCCGCAGAACTGCGCATGCGATTTGGCCCGGGCTTTGCCCTGGTCACGCCCGGCATCCGCCCGGCGGGGGCGGATGCCGGGGACCAGTCGCGCATCATGACGCCCGCCAACGCGGTTCGCGCCGGGGCAGATTACCTGGTCATCGGACGGCCCATTACGCAGGCGGCGGATCCGCTGTCCGCCCTGCAGCAAATCAATCAGGAAGTGGAGAAGGAACTGGCATGAAAATTACCGTCATCGGCACGGGCTATGTAGGTCTGGTGACCGGAACCTGTCTTGCGGAAATGGGCAACAGCGTGCTGTGCCTGGATGTCGATCCGCGCAAGATCGCGATTCTGGAAGCGGGCGGCATTCCGATCTACGAGCCCGGCCTCGAGGACATGGTGAAGCGCAACGTGGCGGCCGGGCGCCTGCACTTCACCACCGATATCGAAGAGGGCGTGGCTTTCGGCACCATCCAGTTCATCGCCGTTGGCACGCCGCCGGACGAGGACGGCTCCGCCGACCTGCAGTACGTGGTGACGGCCGCGCGCAACATCGGCAGGCATATGCAGGACTACAAGCTGGTGGTGGACAAGTCCACGGTGCCGGTGGGCACGGCCGACAAGGTGCGCGCCGCGCTTGCCGAGGAACTGCAGAAGCGGGGTGCGGACCTCCCCTTCAGTGTCGCCTCCAACCCGGAATTCCTCAAGGAAGGGGCCGCAGTCGAGGACTTCATGAAGCCCGACCGCATCGTGGTCGGCACGGATAACGAGCATGCCACCGAGTTGCTGCGCAGCCTGTATGCCCCGTTCCAGCGCAGCCATGAACGCCTGATCGTCATGGACATCCGTTCGGCGGAACTCACCAAGTACGCCGCCAACGCCATGCTGGCGACGCGCATTTCCTTCATGAACGAGCTCGCCGTGCTGGCGGAGAAGCTCGGCGCCGACATCGAGCACGTACGCCAGGGCATCGGTTCCGATCCGCGCATCGGCTATCACTTCCTCTACGCCGGTTGCGGTTATGGCGGTTCGTGTTTCCCCAAGGACGTGCAGGCGCTGCGCCGCACGGCGCAGGAAAACGGCATTCCGCTGCGGGTGCTGGATGCCGTCGAGGACGCCAACGAGGCTCAGAAGCAGCTGTTGCTGAACAAGCTTACCGCGCGCCTCGGCAACGACTTGAAAGGGCGCCGCTTCGCGCTTTGGGGGCTGGCGTTCAAGCCCAACACCGATGATATGCGCGAGGCGCCTTCGCGCGTCTTGATGGAAGCCTTGTGGGCCAGAGGCGCGCACGTGGCGGCGCACGACCCCGCGGCGATGGAGGAAACCCGCCGCATCTACGGCGAACATCCGCAACTGACCCTGGTCGACGAGCCCATGCAGGCCCTGGATGGCGCCGACGCATTGCTGATCGTGACCGAGTGGAAAGTCTTTCGCAGTCCCGACTTCGACGACATCAAATCGCGCCTGAAACAGCCGCTGATTTTCGACGGCCGCAATCTTTACGAGCCGGCCTTCGTGCGCGAGCGCGGCATCGAATACTTCCCCATCGGGCGCCAATGATTTCCGCTGCCGAACTGGCGAAAGCCCGGATTCTCGTCGTCGGCGATGTCATGCTGGACCGCTACTGGTTCGGCGATGTCTCGCGCATTTCGCCAGAGGCCCCGGTGCCGGTGGTCAAGGTCGGAAGGAACGAAGAGCGCCTGGGCGGCGCTGCCAACGTCGCGCGCAACGTCGCCGCGCTGGGGGCGAACTGTGCGCTGCTGTCGGTGGTGGGCGCGGACGAGGCAGGGCTGGCGCTGGTGAAGCTGCTCAAGGCCGAACGCATCGATGCCAAACTGCATGAGGACGGCAGCGTGGCGACCACCATCAAGCTGCGCGTCATCGGCCGCCAGCAGCAGTTGCTGCGCATCGACTTCGAAACCCAGCCCAGCCATGAAGTGCTGGCAGCCAAGCTGGAGGAATTCGAGCGCCTGGTCAAGGATTGCGACGTGGTGGTGTTGTCCGACTACGGCAAGGGCGGCCTGCTGCATATCGGCCGCATGATCAAGCGCGCGCGCGAATTCGGCAAGCGCGTGCTGGTCGATCCCAAGGGCGACGACTACGCGCGCTATGCCGGCGCCACTTTGCTGACTCCGAACCGCGCAGAGTTCCGGGAAGTCGCCGGCAGCTGGAAAAGCGAGGAGGAATTCAACGCCAAGGCGGAAGCCCTGCGCGAGCAGCTGGAACTCGAAGCCCTGCTGATTACGCGCAGTGAGGAAGGCATGAGCCTGTTCCGTGAGGGCAAGGTTGACCATGTCGCCGCTCAGGCGCGTGAGGTTTACGATGTTTCCGGTGCCGGCGATACGGTCATCGCTGCGCTGGCCGTGTCACTGGCTGCGGGCGCGGATTACGTGGAGGCGATGCGGCTGGCCAACAAGGCGGGCGGCATCGTCGTCGGCAAATTGGGCACGGCGGTTGTCACGCCGGAAGAACTGTTCGGATAGAAAAAACATGTACTACGTCGTCACCGGCGCAGCCGGCTTTATCGGCGCCAACATCGTCAAGGCCTTGAACGATCGCGGCGAGACCAACATCATTGCCGTCGACAACCTGACCAAGGCCGACAAGTTCAGGAACCTGGTCGATTGCGAGATCGCCGACTACCTGGACAAGAAGGACTTCATCAGCCTGATCGAAACCGGCGTGCTCGACGGCTCGGTCGAGGCGATGTTCCATGAAGGCGCCTGCTCCGACACCATGGAGACCGACGGCCGCTACATGATGGAGAACAACTACCGCTACTCCATTTCGCTCTTGAAGTTCTGCCAGGACAACGACGCCCCTTTCCTGTATGCCTCGTCGGCCAGCGTGTACGGCGCCGGCCGCGTGTTCCGCGAAGAGCGCGAGCACGAAGGCCCGCTCAACGTATACGGCTATTCCAAATTCCTGTTCGACCAGACCGTGCGCCGCATGTGGGACGAGCGCGGCGCGCAGATCGTCGGCTTCCGCTATTTCAACGTGTACGGACCGCGCGAGCAGCACAAGGGACGCATGGCATCGGTCGCCTTCCACTTCTTCAACCAGTACCGCGAGCACGGCAAGGTCAGGCTGTTCGAAGGCTGCGAAGGTTATGCCAACGGCGAGCAGCGCCGCGATTTCGTGTCGGTGGAGGACATCGTCAAAGTCAATTTATGGTGCCTGGACAACCCCGATGTCTCCGGCATCTTCAACCTCGGCACCGGCCGCTGCCAGAGCTTCAACGACGTCGCGGTGGCGACGGTCAATGCCTGCCGTGCGCGCGAAGGTCAGCCGCCGCTTGCCCTTGCCGACATGCAGGAGCAGGGCATCGTCGAATACATCGCCTTCCCGGAGGCGCTCAGGGGCAAGTACCAGAGCTACACCGAGGCCGACATGAGCGCGCTGCGCGAGGCCGGCTACGAGGCGCCTTTCCTGACAGTGGAAGAGGGCGTGGAAAGGTATGTGGCACATCTTGCAAGGCAGTAGAGCTGACTACCGCGGAGTTCGCGGAGGACGCGGAGTGAACAAAATCAAACTCAGCGTCCTCTGCGGTTAACTTGATGGACAGAACCATGTGGAAGCATATCGAGGATTTCGTCGGCAATACGCCGCTGGTGGCGCTGAAGCGCATGCAGGGCGAAACCAGCAACACGATACTTCTGAAGCTTGAGGGCAACAATCCGGCAGGCTCGGTGAAGGACAGGCCTGCCCTGTCCATGATCAAGCGCGCCGAGGCGCGCGGCGAGATCAGACCCGGCGACACCCTGATCGAGGCGACCTCCGGCAACACCGGCATCGCATTGGCCATGGCTGCGGCGATGATGGGCTACAGGATGATCCTGGTCATGCCCGAGCACCTGTCCATCGAGCGCCGCCAGAGCATGGCGGCCTACGGCGCAAAGATCGTGCTGACCCCGAAGGAGGGCGGCATGGAAAAGGCGCGCGACATCGCCGACCAGATGGTGCGCGAAGGCCAGGGCATCATGCTCGACCAGTTCTCCAACCCCGACAACCCCATTGCCCACTACGAAGGCACCGCGCCGGAAATCTGGCGCGACACCGAAGGCAGGATCACCCACTTCGTCTCCAGCATGGGCACCACCGGCACCATCATGGGCTGCGCGCGCTACTTCAAGGAGGTCAACCCCGCGATCCAGATCGTCGGCGTGCAGCCCGAGGAGGGCGCGCAGATTCCCGGCATCCGCAAATGGCCGGAAGCCTACCTGCCGAAAATATGCGACTTCAGTCTCATCGACCGCATGATCTACGTGGGTCAGCAGGCCGCCGAGGAAACCACGCGCCGGCTTGCGCGCGAGGAGGGCATTTTCGCCGGCGTTTCTTCCGGCGGCGCGCTGTGGTCCGCTCTGCAGCTGTCGAAGGAAGTCGAGAACGCGGTCATCGTGTCCATCGTCTGCGATCGCGGGGACCGGTACTTATCAACCGGAATTTTTCCCGCTTGATGGCCAAGGCCAAGACTCAATACACCTGTACCGAATGCGGCGGCAGCTCGCCCAAGTGGCAGGGCCAGTGCCCGGCCTGCGGCGCCTGGAACACGCTGGTGGAGACCGTGGTCGAGAAGGCGGCTGCAAGCCGCTTCCAGTCGCTCGCTTCATCGAGCGAAGTGAAATCGCTGGCCGAAGTCGAGGCCGTCGAGGACGAGCGCATCCCCACCGGCATTGTTGAACTCGACCGTGTGCTGGGCGGCGGCATCGTCAGGGGCGGGGTGGTGCTGATCGGCGGCGATCCGGGCATCGGCAAGTCGACCTTGATGCTCCAGACCCTTCACGGTCTGGCCGCCGCCGGGCGGCGGGTGCTGTACGTCTCCGGCGAGGAATCGATCCGCCAGATCCGCATCCGCAGCCAGCGTCTGGGGACCCTGGCCCCCGGGTTGCTGGTGGTTTCGGAAATCGACGTGGCCGCCGTGCTGGCCATGGTGGAAAAGCACCGGCCCGACGTGCTGGTCATCGACTCGATCCAGACCATGTTCAGCNNGCAAGTCGACCTTGCTGCTGCAGGCGCTGGCGCATCTGTCCAGCCAGTTGCCCACGCTCTACGTCAGCGGCGAGGAATCCTCGCGCCAGGTGGCCTTGCGCGCCAAGCGCCTCAACCTCAAGGCCGAGAATCTGCCGCTGCTGGCCGAAATCCAGCTGGAAAAGATCCTCGCCGTGCTGGAAGAACGCAAGCCGCAGGTCGCGGTGGTCGATTCGATCCAGACCGTCTATTCCGAGGCGCTGCAGTCGGCGCCCGGCTCGGTGGCGCAGGTGCGCGAGTGCGCCGCGCAGCTCACGCGCTATGCCAAGCGCAGCGGCACCAGCCTGTTCCTGGTCGGCCATGTCACCAAGGAGGGCGCGCTCGCCGGTCCGCGCGTGCTGGAGCACATGGTCGACACCGTGCTGTATTTCGAGGGCGACACCGGCTCCAGTTTCCGGCTGGTGCGCGCGTTCAAGAACCGCTTCGG
>DCVO01000167.1:13164-26551 GCA_002327405.1 Thiobacillus sp. UBA2186
TGCCGGGCGCCTGCGTGGTGGTGACCCAGGAAGGCTCGCGACCTTTATTGGTGGAAATCCAGGCCCTGGTGGACTCCGCCTACGGCGGCAACCCGCGCAGGCTTTCGGTGGGCCTGGAAAGCAACCGCCTCGCCATGCTGCTGGNNTGCTGGCGGTGCTGCACCGCCATGCGGGCGTCGCCTGCTTCGATCAGGATGTGTTCATCAACGCCGTGGGCGGCGTGAAAATCGCCGAGCCTGCCGCCGACCTCGCCGTGCTGGCGGCGATCGTTTCTTCGCTCAAGAGCAAGCCGGTGCGCGACAAGCTGGTGGTCTTCGGCGAAGTGGGCCTGGCCGGTGAGATACGCCCCGTGCAGCGCGGGCAGGAGCGCTTGAAGGAGGCTGCCAAGCTGGGCTTTACGCACGCCATCATTCCTGCGGCGAACCAGCCCAAGGCCAAGATTGCCGGCATGGAAGTGATTCCGGTCAACCGCGTGGACGAGGCGCTCGGCCAGTTGTTCTAAAAAAGAATCAACCGCGGAGTGCGCGGAGTTCGCGGAGGAATGCATATAAAACTCCGCGTACTCTGCCAACTCCGCGGTAAAACGATTTTCGATTTGCTTTTCCTGCGCACCCAGTGTTTAACAGAGGCTCTATTACACTACTGTCCGGTTAAATGAAGGGGTAATTCGCTGAAAGCCATGACTGATGCGGAATTCCGAGCGATAAAGGGTGGTGTCGATTTGAACGGCGAAGGCTGTTTCGGGCAGGCTTCCGGGTTTTATCCCGGAGGTCGCCATGAACACCGGCAAGACGCTGTTCGCCCAACTCATGGACTTTCTGCCATGGAGTACCTTTGCGCGCTACGTAAAGCGATATGGCGGCGACCGGGGCGTGCGGACACAGCCTTGCGCCGAGCAATACCGCATCATGGCCTTTTGCCCAACTGACCTATCGGGAGAGCCTGCGGGATATCGAGGCCTGCCTGACGGCGCAAGCGAACAAGCTCTGCCATATGGGCTTGCGCGAACCGGTGCGGCGTTCGACCTTGGCGGACGCCAACGAATCGCGCGACTGGCGCATTTACGCCGACTTCGCCCAGCGCCTGATCGACCAAGCCCGGAAACTCTACGCCCAGGACGATCTGGGGCTGGAACCGAGCAACACGGTCTATGCGCTGGACTCGACCACCATCGAGCTGTGCCTGTCGGTGTTTCCATGGGCGCATTTCCGCTCGACCAAGGCGGCGGTGAAGATGCACACCCTGCTGGATTTGCGCGGCAGCATCCCGAGCTTCATCCACGTCTCCGATGGCAAGCTGCACGACGTGCATGCGCTCGACCTGCTGATTCCCGAAGCGGGGGCAATCTATGTCATGGATCGCGGCTACGTCGATTTCGCCCGTTTGCATGTGCTGCACTTGGCCGGCAGTTTCTTCGTGACGCGAGCCAGGGCCAATCTGGACGCGCATCGGGTCTATTCTGCGCCGACGCACTGATCGACCGGCATCATCTGCGACCAGACCATCGCGCTGGATGGCTTCTACACCCGGCAGGATTACCCCGTGCATCTGCGGCACATCCGTTTCAAGGATGCAGAAAATGGGAAGACGCTGGTCTTCCTCGCCAACAACTTCACGTTGCCGGCAGCAAGGATCTGCGCGCTCTACAAGAGTCGCTGGCAGGTCGAGTTGTTCTTCAAGTGGATCAAGCAGCATCTTCGCATCAAACGGTTCTTCGGCACGTCCGAGAATGCGGCCAAATCGCAAATCCGGACCGCCGTGTCGGTCTATGTCCTCGTCGCCATCGTCAAAAAGCGCCTGAATCTCGACGCTTCGCTCTACACTTTGCTGCAGATTCTGTCGGTCACCCTGTTCGAGAAAATGCCCTTGCAGCAGGCCTTTCCAGGCAGCGAGTACATTTCTCCAGGGGCCGTGCCGTGCAACCAATTGAATTTGTTCACGATTTAACCGGACAGTAGTGTACCAACATAACAACCCAATACATTCGGGCTGTCACATTGTTGCCGGAGATGCGGACTACATTGAGAAGGAAACCGAACTTCGCGGCCTTATGTCCGTACCAAACGCTCAGACGAATCCCATGCCATCGGCGCACATCGAGGTAGTGCATGCCGCACTGCCGGGGCGCGCGCGCCTGCGGGTGCCTGGCCTGTACCGCAACGAGGCGGCCGCACGACGGCTGAAAGACGCCCTGGCGGGAGAGGACGGCGTCCGGCTTGCCTGCGCCAACGTCCTGACCGCCACCATCCTGGTCTCCTACGACGCCGGCCGCAGCCTGTCCGAGGTGCTCGTCGTCCTGACACGCCGGATCGAGACCCTGGGCCTGCCCCGACCGGCCGGCGAACCCGCGTCCCTGCGCAGACTGGCCAACCCAACCTTGCCGGCGACCATGCGCCAGCGCGACACCCCGCCTCCGGCCCGCGCCCGGCCGGCTGCCGCCAGGAGCGCCTCGATCTGGCACCAGCACTCTGTTCGGGAGGCGTTGGACAACTTCGGCGTCGACTTCAGCCGGGGCCTGCCCGCCGCCGTTGCCGCCGACAGGCTGGCCCGCTACGGCCCCAATGCCCTGCCGGAGCCTGAGCGGCGTTCGGACCTCGCCATTCTCCTCGACCAGTTCAAGAGCCTGCCGATCGTGCTGCTGGGGGCCTCCGCGGTGCTCTCGGCGGCCACCGGCGGCCTGGCGGACGCGGCAGTCATCCTCGCCGTGGTGCTGATCAACGCCGGCATCGGCTATGCGACGGAGTCCCAGGCGGAGCGCCTGATCGGCAGCCTGACCGCCGGCCCCCGGCCGCCGATACCCGTCATCCGCGAGGGGAACATCCTGCATCTGCCCTCCCGCGAGGTGGTGCCCGGCGACATCCTGCCGCTCACGCCGGGCTGTCTGGTGGCGGCCGATGCCCGGCTCGTCCAGGTCAAGGACCTGACCGTGGACGAGTCGGCCCTGACCGGGGAAAGCCTGCCGGTCGCCAAATCGGCCGAGATTCTTTGCGACCAGCAGACCCCGCTCGGCGACCGCCTGAACATGGTGCACATGGGCACCGCCGTGACCGGCGGCAGCGCCATCGCGGTGGTGGTGGCGACGGGCTCGAGCACCGAACTGGGGCTGATCCAGGCCCTGGTGGGCGAGACCCGCCCGCCCGAAACCCCCATGCAGCGCCAGCTGGACCGCCTGGGCAACCAGTTGGTCTGGGCCTCGCTCGCCATCTGCGGCGGCGTCTTCGCCGTGGGGCTGCTGCGCGGCTACGGCTTCCTGCCCATGCTGCGGGCGGCCGTCTCGCTCGCCGTCGCGGCGGTGCCCGAGGGTCTGCCGACCGTGGCCACCACCACGCTCGCCCTGGGCATCCGCGACATGCGCCGGCGCAAGGTCCTGATCCGGCACCTGGATGCGGTCGAGACCCTGGGCTCGGTGCAGGTGATCTGCCTGGACAAGACCGGCACGCTCACCGTCAACCGCATGGCGGTGCTGTCGGTGCATGCGGGCGGGCGGCAGCTGCGCGTGGCGGAGGGCCGCTTCTACGCCGAGGCCGGGCGCGTGGAGCCCTATGCCGACCCGGCGCTGCTGTCGCTGCTGCACGTGGCCGCGCTGTGCAACGAGAGCCGGGTCAACGGCACGCCGGGGGCGACCAGCCTGGAGGGCTCGGCGACGGAGAACGCCCTGCTCGCCCTGGCCCTCGGCGCCGGGGTGGACGTGGCCGAGCTGCGCCGCCGGCATCCCCTGCGGCGCACGGACTACCGCACCGAGGGGCGCAGCTACATGACCACGCGGCACGGCGCGCCGGACCAGCCGGCGCTGGTGGCCGTGAAGGGCAGCCCCGAGCAGGTGCTGGGCCTGAGCCGCTGGCGCCTCGTCGATGGTGACTTGAGAGAGATCGATGCCGGGTTCCGCGATGCGATGCGCATGGAAAACGAGCGCATGGCGGGCGAGGCCCTGCGCGTGCTCGCCTTCGCCTACCGCATGGACTCGGGGGACGAGGACGGCGGATTGATCTGGCTGGGACTCGCCGGCATGGCCGACCCCATCCGTGAAGGCACCCGCGAACTGATGGGGCTGTTCCACCAGGCGGGCATCAAGACCGTGATGATCACCGGCGACCAGAGCGCCACGGCCTACGCCATCGGCAAGGAGCTGGGGCTGTCCGGCGACCACAGGCTGGAGATCCTGGACTCCGCCCGGCTGGACCGGGTCGAACCCGAGCTCATGGCCGCCCTGGCCGACAAGGTGGACATCTTCTCCAGGGTCAGCCCGGCCAACAAGCTGCAGATCGTGCAGGGCCTGCAGCGCGCCGGCAAGGTGGTGGCCATGACCGGCGACGGCATCAACGACGGCCCCGCGCTCAAGGCCGCCGACATCGGGGTGGCCATGGGCACGAGCGGCACCGAGGTGGCGCGCAACGTGGCCGACGTGGTGCTGGAGGACGACGACCTGCAGACCATGATCGTGGCGGTGAGCCAGGGCCGCACCATCTACAGCAACATCCGCAAGTCGATCCACTATCTGGTGTCGTCCAACATGAGCGAGATCATGGTGACCTTCACCGCGGTGGCGGGTGGAATGGGGCAGCCGCTCAACACCATGCAGCTCTTGTGGATCAACCTGCTCACCGACGTCTTCCCGGCCCTGGCTCTGGCCATGGACCCGGCCGAGCCCGACGTGCTGCGCCGGCCGCCGCGCGACCCGCAGCAACCCATCATCCGGCGCGAGGACTTCAAGCGCTACGGCTTCGAGGCCGCAGCGCTCACCGCCGGCACCCTCGGCGCTTACGGCTATGGATTGGCGCGCCATGGCCCCGGGCCGCAGGCGGGCACCCTGGCCTTCATGGGCCTCACCCTGGGCCAGTTGCTGCACGCCGTCTCCTGCCGCTCCGAAACCCGCGGCCTGTTCAGCGCCGAACGCCTGCCGCCCAACCGCTGGCTCACCTGGGCCGTGGGCGGCTCGGCCGCGCTGCAGCTATCCACCGTGGCCGTGCCCGGCCTGCGCCGCCTGCTCGGCACCACGCCGGTCATGCCGGCGGATTTCCTGGCCGTGGCCGGCGCGGCGGGCCTGCCCTACCTGGCCATCGAGGCGACCAAGCGCGCGCCCCGGCCGGCAACCGCACGATCACCTGAGGGGGCATCATGAAACGCGACTTCATGTTCACGTCCGAGTCGGTCACCGAAGGCCATCCCGACAAGCTCTGCGACCAGATCGCCGACGCCGTCGTGGACCGCCACCTGCGCCAGGACCCCCTGTCCCAGGTGATTGCGGAATGCGCTGTGTCCAACGGCATCCTGTTCATCGCCTCGCGCTTCGCCTCCGAGGCCACGGTGGACATCCCGGAGGTGGCTCGGCAGGTGATCCGGCAGGTGGGCTACGACCGCGAGGACTTCAATGCGGCGAGCTGCACGGTCATGACCAGCCTGACCGAGCTGCCGCGGTCCGGCGTGCGCGACGAACGGGAGCTGTCCGAGGCGGAACTGGACCGCATCCCGGCCCGCAACATGGCCAACGTCTTCGGCTACGCCTGCAACCAGACGCCGACGCTGATGCCGCTGCCGGTGTGGCTCGCGCACAAGCTCGCGCGGCGCCTCGCCTCGGCGCGCCTGCAGCGCCAGCTCGCCTACCTCGCCCCGGACGGCAAGACCCAGGTCGGGGTGGAATACCGGGACGGCCGTCCCCACCGCATCCACAGCCTGACCGTGGTGGCGAGCCAGTGGGGCGACAGCGCGGTCACCCCCGAGCGCCTGCGCGAGGAGCTGTACGAACTGGTGATCGAGCCCGCCTTTCGCGACGCGCCGCTGAGCCCGGACCGGGCCACGGCCATCTTCGTCAATCCGGACGGCCCCCTGATCGGCGGCGGCCCCGCCACCCACTCCGGCCTGACCGGGCGCAAGAACGCCATCGACACCTATGGCGAATACTGCCGCCAGAGCGAATCCGCCCTGTCCGGCAAGGATCCCAGCCGCATCGACCGCGTCGGCGCCTATGCCGCCCGCTACGCGGCGAAGAACGTCGTCGCAGCGGGGCTGGCCGAGGCCTGCGAGGTGCAGCTGACCTATTCCATCGGCCAGGCCCGGCCGGTCAGCATCCAGGTGGACACCCAGGGCACGGGAGCCCTGTCGGACGAGGTCATCGCCCGGCGCGTGCAGGCCCTGTTCGATTTCCGTCCGGCCGGGATCATCCGCGAGTTCAACCTGCGCGAGCTGCCGTCGCTCTATCGCGGCGGCTTCTACCACAGGCTCTGCGCCTACGGACACGTGGGACGGACGGACATCGGCCTGCCATGGGAGCGCACCGACAAGGCGGAAGATCTGGGGGAGTAAGGGAAGGGCAAAGCCCTGCGTGTGTGCGGCCCCGATCGGGCCGGGAATCAGATGAGTGCGGCGATCAGCGCCGTGGCGGAGCGCTCGAGTGCGGTTTCCACCAGCTTGTTCACAATGGTGTCGGAAATCTTCTGCGCCGTACCGTTGCCGGAGGCATAAACGGCCGGGTGCGGATGCTGCGCATGCAGCCCCATGTCGCGCAGGGAATTCAACAGGGTGTGGGCGGCGACAAGATTGGCGTCGTACTTGATGAGCAGGCTGCCGGTGACGGTGTTGACCTCCGTGGACAGTACGCCGTGCACGCCGTCCAGATAGGACTTGGTCTCGGCGGCCTGCGACTCGTTGCGCTTGAGCCGAGGCGACTTGACGCGGAGCCGGCCGGGAACGTGATGGATGTAGGGGCTCATCCTTGAAACCCATTTCTGCTTCGATGAGCGCATTCAAGCATTCGGGCGTTACATTTTGATGAAGCCTGCTGATACCCCCAATTCCGCGGAATCCAACAAAAACGCCCGCTAATCGCGGGCGTCCCTGTTTCGGGGGTCTAACCGACTCAGGCTTCGCTGGGCGGCTTCGCCTCAGCCTCGCCGGCTGCCTTGGGCAGGATCGCGCCGGCCACCTGCTTCACGCCGGTGACGACAGTGCTCAGCACATCGGTTACGGCCGCTGCAGCAGTCTTGCTTATATTGCCTGCCTCCATGATCGCGCCATTGGCCGCCGCCACAGCAGTGGCAGCCACGTTTCCGCCCGTCTCGCGTGCGGCCTCCACCGTACCGTCCACGGTGCTTCTGGCCACCAAGGCGACGTCGGCACCCACATCGGCGGCCCCTTTCACCGCGGCCCTGGCGGTTTCCGCAGCGGCGCCAATCACGTCGCCGCCCACATCGCTCACGCCCATGACCACGCCCTTGGCCACACTCTTGCTGGCCAGCACAAGTCCCGCGCCGACCTCTTCGGAGGCGGAAATGGCCCCTTTCACCACATCGCGCACGGTATCGACAGCCTCGCCGGAAACCGATCCGGTGGCCTTGATGGTGTTGGACACCGTGTTGCGCACCAGGCTGACGATTTCCCTCTCGATATCGTCCACGCCCTTCAGGCTGGACACGATGCCGCTCTTGACCGTCGTGCCGGCAGCGCCGATCTGTTCTGCATAGCCTGCGGCCGGGGGGGGCTGTTCAAATTCAGTCATGACTTCACTCCTTGTGTTTTTCCACGGTTTCAACTTCACGGGTTTCGACTTCGACCTGTACCTGCCCGGCGGCCTCGGCGTGTTCGGCCTCGGCGCTCTGTCGCTTCCTTCCTGTCGATCCACCTTTGGGCGTCGTCTTCGTCGCCTTTTCCATCTGCCACTCCATCGCCTCTGCGATTGCTCAGTCGCCCCGGCCGGTCCCGCCATCCTTCGGCCCGCGCGCGGCATTCAGCGCATACCACATCAGGGTGACGGCCGGGGCCATGATGTTGCCCTCGATGGCCTGGTGGATGGCCAGGCCGGTCATTCCCAGGAGCAGCAGGCCGTCGAGGTCCAACTCGCCCCCCGACACCAACTCAAGATTCCGGCTCGCCTCCTGAAGGCCCGCGGCTGCCTGGGCCTTCAGCGTCTTGGAAGATGGCGCCCCTCCGAGCCGGAATAACTGCCGACCTTCCGCAAATGCCGCCACGACTTCGAACGGCCCATCATGCAGGATGAGCAAGCTGGCCGTCAGCGGGTTGGCCATCGCCTCTCTCACCCCCGGGCAGGCCCTGATCTGCTCGGCTAGCCGGGCGAAGTAGGCTGCATCGTTTCGCTTGCCAGGAATCCGCAGGCGCGCTCGTCCGGGTATCCGGTGTACAACTTCCGCATCAGGCGACATCGCCCTGCGGCGCTTGCGCTTCAGGGGCCGCCGCTGCGGCTTGGACCTGCGTTGCCGCCGTCGCCGCACCTGCCGCCGTTGCCGTACCCGCGCCCTCCAGCTCGACCTTGGCCTCGGCCACCAGGTCGTCGAACACCTCGCCCAGCTCGGCGACGGTCTCGCGCCCTTTCTCGTACATCAGGATGCCGCTCTTGATCACCGACTTGGCCAAGGGCTTTCCAACGCTGACCAGGACCGGAACGATTACCGGGGCCAGGATCGCAACGCCTACGCCTATCGCCAGCCCGGTGACGATATTCCCTTTGAAGATGTCATCGATGCCTGCCATTGTTGCCACTCCTCGTTTCGGAAAAATGAATCAAGCGGATCGGCAGAACCACTTTAATTTAAAATATAGACAAGAAAACGGCTGGAGTTGCTACAGTTTTATGACAAAAACCCTGTCAGATCCGAGGGTTAGGCGCGCCAAGCCACTTCAAGACCTGGTCGGCATCGAGGCCGGGAAGCTGTTCCCGGAGCACGGCCCTGAGCCGGCGGGCTGCGTCTTCGCTGGCGAGGATGGAAACGTCGTAGATGATCAGCACGCTGCCCGTCACGGTGCTGATGTCCAGGGTTTTGACACCTGGGATGGACTTAAAGGCAAGGCCGAGGACCTCGGCCTCTGCGGGCCGGTCGCGAAGGGCCGGCACCTTCAAACGCACCCGTCCCGGCAGGAAATGGGCGACTTGCACGTCATCCGCTTTCAACATGGCGATGATCCGATTCGTGTAGGCCGCGGCAACATAGCAAAAACAGACCGGATCGATCTATCGCAAGGCGGTGACGGCGTTGCCGAAAGCGGGTCGGACGATGCTCAGCGTCGTTTGCCGTAGGTCTTGAACCGCTCCAGCACCTCGTCCATCTCGGCATCGCTGAGCAAGACCGGCTCGCCCATCAGGCCGGCGCGCCAGTACTGGTGGCACAGGCCCTCCACCTCCAGCGCCACGGCCAGGACCTGGTCCAGGGTCTCGCCGAAGGCCACCAGCTCGTGGTTGGCCATGTGGCAGGCGCGCCTGTCCTCCCAGCGCAGCTGGCACGTGGTCGGAGAGCGCCTGGGTGCCGAAGGTGGCGTAGCCGGCGCAACGGATGTCCCCCCCGCCACGGCCACCATGTAATGGAAGGCGGGGATGCCGCGGCGCAGGCAGGCCAGGCTCACGGCGAAGGGGGAATGGGCATGGACCACGGCCTGCGCCTCCGGCCGCTGCCGGTAGATGTCCCGGTGGAAGCGCCATTCGCTGGAGGGGGCAGCTCGCCCTTCCCACCGGCCTTCGAGGTCCGGGTGCACGATCTGGTCGGCCCTCAGGCCGCCCATGGCCAGGCCGCTGGGGGTGATGAGCAGGCCCTCGCCGCAGGGGCTTTTGGCCTCATTCGCGCCAATGGAGAATCTGGGTTAAAAGCAGAATCAACCGCGGAGTGCGCGGAGTTCGCAGAGGAATGCATATAAAACTCCGCGTACGCCGCGGTAAAACGATTTTCGATTTGCTTTTCCTGCGCACCCAGTGTTTAAACATGGCGACATAAATAATGCCGCATTATTGGTTTATACTGACGGCAATTCCCCAACCTGGAGGTGCTGCCATGAGAAAGCTGGAAATAGCCGATCCTGAAATAATGCGAATCGCCATCCAACAAGAAATCGCGCGCTCCGACGAGTCGCGCTACGACCATCGGCTGCACGGCCTGCTGCTGGTCACCGGCGGCCAGAGCTGTCAACAGGTCGCTGACCTGTTCGGTGAAGACCGACGCACGGTGCAACGCTGGGTCAAGCGATTCGAAACGCACGGGTTGGAGGGGATGCGCGAAGGCGAGCGTCCGGGGCGGCCGGCGACGCTGGATGCCAAGCAATGGGCGGCGCTGGGGCGCGACCTGCGGCGTACCCCCGAAGAATTTGGCCTGGCCGGCCATCTGTGGGACGGCAAACTGCTCTCGGAGCATCTTCGCCGTCGATACGGCGTTACCTTGGGGGTGCGCCAATGCCAGCGCATCTTCGGACAAATGGGTTCCAGACTGCGCAAGCCCGGACCCCAAGTCGCCCAGTCCGACCCGGCAAAGGTCGCGGCTTTCAAAAAAACTGCGGCGCCCGGCAAGACGCCGGGACGTTGAACTGTGGAGCCTGGACGAATGCCATTTCCAGCAGCACGGCACGCGGTGCCGGATGTGGGTGCCGCCGGAGGTCAAGGATCCCGTATTGGTGCATGCGCCCACCCGCAAGTCGGTGGCCTGCTTTGGCGCCGTGAGCCTTGCCAGCGGCAAGTTCGTTCGTGTGCGAGAAATTCGACGCCCTGACATTCGAGGCATTCCTGAAAAAGCTGTTGCGGCATCGCTCGCGCGGCAAACGCATGGTCATCGTGCTGGACAATGCCAGGTACCACCATGCCGTGTTGCTCAAGCCCTTGTTGCGGAAATACCGCAAGGTGCTCACGCTGCTCTTCCTGCCGCCGTACAGTCCGCAGTTGGCACCCATCGAACGGGTCTGGAAGCTTGCGCGCAGGATGGCAACACACAACCGTTTCTTCGAAACACTGGGCGGACTGGTCGCCTCTGTCGAATCTTGTTTCGGCCGATGGCAAAAACCCAATGCCGTATTGCGACGGCTATGCGGCATTATTCAAGACGCTATGTTTGACAGGGGCTCTATTTTTTCTTGGCGCACTCGATGACCTGTCCGCGCACCTCGCGGCTGTCGGGTCCCATCAGCCACAGATACCAGGGCATGAGATCTGCCATTTGCGGCAGGGTGTCGGGGTCTTCGCCGGGATGGGTCTTGCGCCTGAGCGGCGAATTCACCGGGCCGGGAACCAGGGTGTTCACGCGCAGCTGTGGCGTCTGTTCCAGTTCTTCGCTCAAAATCGTGGTCAGCGCATGCAGTCCGGATTTGGACACCGCATAGCCGCCCCAGTAGGCCGCCGGTTGTTTGCCGTGGGTTTCGCCGGTGAAGATGACCGATGCATCGGGCGAGGCCTTCAGCAGCGGCAGGCAAGCCTTGGTCAGTGCGAACGGCGCGGACAGATTCACTTTCAGCAGCGTGTTCCACTGCTCCAGGGTCTGCAGATGCAGCGGCGTCAGGCTGAAGAAGCCGGCGGCGCTGTGCAGGATGCCGTCCAGGCGTTTCAGGTGATAGGAAATGGTGCCGGCCAGGCGCTCCAGGCCGTCGTCGGCGGCGGCGGCGAGATCGAAGGGGAACATCGCGGGTTCCGCGCCGCCGGCGGCAACGATCTCGTCGTATACGGTTTCGAGTTTTTTTTCGTTGCGGCCGAGCAGGGCGACGGTTGCGCCGTGGCGGGCGTAGGCCAGCGCAGCTTCGCGGCCGAGGCCGGAGCCGGCGCCGGTCACCAGGATGACGCGGTCTTTCAGGGAATCGGGAGCGGATTGAACAGGTTCGGTCATGGTGTCGCAAGTAAAGTTTCTGCGCATTGTACCCCGCTCCGCACCGCACCTTCGAGCGTGGCAGGGTAGGGCCCGTCCACGTAATCGCCGGCGAGGAACAGGCCCGTGCATGGAGTTTTCGCGGCCGGCCTGAACATGCCGGGCGCGCAGGTGAAAGTGGCGCGTTTTTCCGTGATGCGCTTGATCAGGCGCGGCGGCGGCAAGGGGCCGAAAGCCTGGCGCATGCGCGCGTCAATCTCTTCGACCCAGCGCACATCGTCCCATTCCAGGTGCGGGCCGGAGGCGCTGGCCACGACGGCGATGGTGTTGGCCATGCCGAGACTTGCCTGCATGTCGAAAATGAACAGCGGTACCGGTTCCACCCAGCCGATCAGCGGCGCGGGAAATTTCGGCAGCGCGGGATACTCCGCGTACACGGTAAGAATGGGCTGGTAGCCGATCGTGCCGAGCTGGCGCACCAGCGCCCGGCAGTCATTCAACGGGCTCAAGAGGTCAATGGCATGCGTGGGCGCGGTGGCGATGATGACCCTGTCGTGCACGGCTTCGCCGCCTTGCCACAGCGCTTTCCAGTGTGCATCGCTGCGTTGCAGCGCTGTAATGCGGGTGCGCATCCTGACTTCGCCGCCGCTCTTTTCCAGCCAGGCGGCGGCGGGCTCGGGGAAGAGGGCGGAGAGATCGCGGGCGGGGATGAGGAAATCGCTGTTGGCGGCCTTGCCGGTCAGCGCATCCTTCAACACCTGCGCGAATACGCGGAACGAGGCCTGTCCGATGGGCGTATTCAGTGCCGCCACGCAGATTGGTTCCCACAAGTACTTGCATGCTGCCCGCGGTTGACCGGCGAGTGCCTCGGCCACGGTTAAATCATCCTTGGGCGAAAAATCGATTTTCTTCAATGCCTGCATGAAGCCGATGGCGGAAAGTTTTTCCGCCAGGGTAAGGCCGCGCGCGAACAGCAGGGCGAAAGCCAGGTGCAGTGGCGCGGGCAGGCGCGGCGCGCGGATGGAAACCCCTTCCGGATACACCAGCGCCAGCGGCAGGCGCAAAAATCCGCTCGCCGAGCTGCCGGGCGAAACGAGTTCCATCAGGCGCAGGGTTTCGCTGTAGGCCCCGGCCAGCAGATGCTGGCCGTTGTCGAGCGCCAGCCCGTCCGAAGCCAAGCGGCGTGCGCGGCCGCCCGGTACCTTGCCGGCTTCGTAAACCGTAACCCGGTGGCCTGCGCGCGTGAGCTCGATGGCGGCGGCAAGGCCCGACCAGCCGCCGCCGATGATGCCGATGTTCATTCAGGAATCCGAAGATTGCACAGATGAACGCAGATTGCATCCCTGGGCTTCAAGACGTCGGCCATCGGTCGTGATGATCTTCCGGGCAGACAGCGCATTGCGGTGGCGATTTGAGACATCGCTCAAATCTGCGTCCATCTGCGGATAATCGGTTTTGAAAGTTCATGCGAAAGTCACGGCCTTCCAGGCCAGCCAGAGTTTTCTCAGCGGCGTGAGGGATATCTTCCCGTCCAGCACCTGGAAGCCGTCGCGACGGATTTCCTCCAGCAGCGCGCGGTAGATGGCCGCCATGGCGAGACCCGCGCGCTGGGCCTTGCGGTCCTCCCCGGGCAGCCAGGCGAGCGCACGCTCGTAGGCTTCGGCTGCGCGCTGGTACTGGAACTGCATCAGTTGCTCGAAGCGTTCCGAATGCCGGCGGTTGAGGATATCGGCCGGTTTCACCCCGAACTGATCAAGCTCGTCGAGCGGCAGGTAGATGCGTCCGTGCCGCGCGTCTTCGCCGACGTCGCGGATGATGTTGGTGAGCTG
>DCVO01000135.1 GCA_002327405.1 Thiobacillus sp. UBA2186
ATCATCGCCATGCCGGTGGTGCCGGAGAACGTCGAGGCCGAGGTGAGGAACAGCGCCGAGTACCATCGCAAGCACCACCGCTGCATTTTTTGCGCATTGGTGGACGAGGCCTTGACCTTCGAGGCCACCATCTACGACCGCGCCTCCGGCGAGATCCGGCGCAAGGTCGATGTCGGCCAGTACGTGATCGAGCGCGGCGAGCACTTTATCGCCGTGAAGCCCTTTGCCAGCCGATTCGAGTGGGAAGTGCACATCCTGCCGCTGGTGCACTCCGCGGAGTTTCTCGATACCCCCGACGACTGGCTGCCCGATCTCGCCCGCATCATGCGCCGCACCATGGCGAGGCTCGATGCCGTGATCGGCGGCGCCCAGTACAACTTCTTTCTGCACTCCGTTCCGCATGGCGACGATGCCGGCGCCCACGCCGCCAGCTACCACTGGCATCTGGAAATCTGCCCGCGCACGTCGATTCCTACCGGTTTCGAACTGGGATCAGGCCTCTTTGTGAACACCATCAGCCCGGAAGCGGCTGCGCGCCGCCTGCGCGAGGCGGATTTGGAGGCATAGGCCCTCGCAAGCGCAAGACTGGCGTTAACAGGCCCTGCCACTGGCATTTCGGGTCAGGCTGTATTATCCAGAAAGTGTTACTGCGATAAGGAGCGGCCAGTATGGCGGAGCCCCCCCATCCGAGTGCGACCGATTCGTTCGAGGTCGGCAAGAACCGAGTCAATCCGGAGCGGTTGTATACCCTTTGGGAACTGGCTACGCAACAACATCCCAATGACGAGTCGCGCATCCAGGCGATACTGGCTGAGGCATGCGGTGCGATGGGATTGGATATTGCACTGGTCGGCGAAGTCGAGGAGGACAAATTCCGCGTCCGGCATGCCTGCGATGCGGACCGGCGCTTCACTGGCGGCATGGTGTTGCCGCTTGCGGAGACGCCTTGCCAAAGCGTGGTCGAGCGCGGGGCGACCGTTTTCCGGCCCGACCTCGCCGAAGACCTCTTGCCTGGCGGTCTGTCGGTCGTCTCCCGGCTGGATTTGCAGGCCTGCGTGGGTACGCCGATCCGGATCGACGGCAAGCTGTGGGGCGTGCTGGCTTTTGCCGGCGTTGCCGCGCACCATGCCTCGCTCAAACAGGAGGACATCGCCTTCATCGAGTTGATCGCCGGCTGGATAGGCCTGCTGCAAAAGCAGGCCATGCAAAACGCCAGGCTGGAAAAGCTGGCGTTGACCGACGAGATGACCGGCCTGTCCAACCGTCGCGCCGCGGAAGCCAGATTGCAGGAAGAAATTGCCGGCGCGAGGCGACACAACCAGACCTTCGTTCTGGGCCTGGTCGACCTGGACCATTTCAAGCTGATCAACGACCGCTACGGCCATCGCGTCGGCGACGAGGCGCTGGCCAGCTTCGCCGGTGTTTTCCTCGATCATCTGCGCGAAGAGGACTGGGTTGCGCGCTGGGGCGGCGAGGAATTCCTGGTGTGCCTGCACACCCCCGACATCGATCAGGCCGAGGCGGTATTCGAGCGGCTGCGCAGTGCGCTCAAGCACCGGTCTTTCGAGACTTCCGCCGGTGCCATACATCTGACCCTGAGCGTGGGGCTCAGCCGGTTCGATCTGGAAAAGGGCACCCAGGATTCGCTGCTGGCCAATCTGGACAGCAACCTTTACGAGGCAAAGTCGCGCGGGCGCGACCGCATCGTAAGCAGCAAGCATGGATTGGGCATGCTGCAAATGGCCTCGCTGCTGAAGGCCGCTGCCAGTGAAGACCGCATCCTGGCTGCCTATCAGCCCATTGTCGATTTGTCCCGCCGCGAAATCGTGGCGGACGAGGCGCTGGCCCGGCTGCAAACGCCAGCGGGCGAAATCCTGGCTGCGTCAAGCTTCATCGACGCGGCCGCAGGCCTGAACCTGATGGCCGGCATCGACAGCATCGTCGCCAGTCGCACCATGGGACGCTGCGCGCAAAATCTTGCCTCGGGGGCTTCAAGCCAGCAGTTTGCGCATTTCATCAACCTGTCGCCTCAGTTTCTGGCCAGACGCGACCTGGTCGAAAAACTGCTGGACCGTGCGCAAGGATATTGCAAGACGTGCGGGGTGGAGATGGGGCCGGTCAAGCCCATCGTGTTCGAGGTCACCGAGCGCCAGGCCATCATGAACCTCGATACCCTGGAAGACGACCTCAAATTCCTGCTCGATTTCGGTTTCCGGCTGGCGCTTGACGATTTCGGCAGCGGCTATTCGTCCTTCCTGTACCTGTCGCGCCTGCCGATCAGCTTTCTCAAGATCGAGGGCTGGATGATCCAGAACATGCAGCACAACACCAAGGCGCTCAATCTGGTCAAATCCCTGGTGGATTTCGCACGCAACCAGGGCATCACCACCATTGCCGAGGGAGTGGAGGATGAGGACACCGCATGCCGGTTGCAGGATGTCGGGGTCGACTGGGCGCAGGGCTACCATTTCGGCTATCCCGAGTTGACCAAGGCGGCCTTTCCCGCCTGATACCGGGGCGCCGCAGGAAACAAAGTGATTCCGCTTTTCGGGCTTTCGTCTAGAATTGGATGACTTGGCCGGGAAACCCTTGAAAACCCTCTGGCCGACCCAAATAACACAAGAGACAACAACAGGAGAGCCAAAATGGCCGGCAAACCGCAACTACTTCAAGATCCTTTTCTGAATGCATTGCGCAAGGAGCACGTTCCAGTATCCATTTATCTGGTGAACGGCATCAAGCTGCAGGGGCAGGTGGATGCATTCGACCAGTATGTGGTCCTGCTCAAGAATTCCGTCACGCAGATGGTCTACAAGCACGCGATCTCGACGGTGGTGCCGTCGCGGGCGATCAACTGGCAGGGCGGCGAGGAAGAAAACCCCTAGCCCACGGTAATTTGCCCTGTTTGAACGTCCCACGGGCGGCGAACGCGCGCTGCTCGTCTCCCTCGATTTTGATACCCCGGATTACGCAGAAAGTACCGAGGAATTCCAGCGTCTGGCGGAATCCGCCGGTCTGGACGTCGTCGGCCTGATCAAGGGCCGGCGCAGCCGTCCCGATCCGCGCTTTTTCGCCGGCAGCGGCAAGGCCGACGAAATAGCCGCCGCAGTGGCAGAAAGCGGCGCCGAAGTCGTGCTCTTCAATCACGAACTTTCTCCCGCGCAGGAGCGCAACCTGGAACGGCATGTGCAATGCCGGGTGGTGGACCGGGTGACCCTGATCCTGGACATTTTCGCCAGCCGCGCACAGAGTGCGGAGGGCAAGCTGCAGGTCGAGCTTGCGCAGTTGCAGCATTTGTCCACCCGGCTGGTCCGAGGCTGGACCCACCTGGAGCGGCAAAAGGGCGGTATCGGCCTGCGCGGACCCGGCGAAACCCAGCTGGAAACCGACCGCCGCCTGCTGGGCGACCGCGTCAAGCTGCTGAAAACCCGCCTGCAGAAATTGTCCCGCCAGCGCCAAACCCAGCGCCGCGCGCGCAGCCGCAACCGGGTCAAGACTCTGGCCCTTGTGGGCTATACCAACGCCGGCAAATCGACGCTGTTCAATGCGCTGACCCGCGCCGGCACCTATGTCGCCGACCAGTTGTTCGCCACCCTCGATACCACCAGCCGCAAGCTGTACTTGCCGGGCGTGGGTGAAGTGATCGTGTCGGATACGGTCGGCTTCATCAGCCAGTTGCCGCACAGCCTGATAGCCGCTTTCCGCGCTACCCTGGAGGCGACGGCCGAGGCCGATCTGCTGCTGCATGTGGTGGACAGCGCCAGCCCCAACCGCGACCTGCAGATGCGCGAGGTGGGCAAGGTGCTGGCAGAGATCGGCGCGGGCGAGGTGCCGCAGCTTCTGGTCTACAACAAGATCGACCTGACCGGCGCTGCGCCCGGAGTCGAAAAAGACGAATATGGTAAACTTCAGGCCGTTCGCGTTTCCGCCAGAAACGGCGCCGGGCTTGATGATTTGCGCCGCGCCCTGACGGTAATTCTGATGACGGGACTGCCAGCCGGCAGTGCGGAATCCGGCCACGGCAATACAATCAGCCTGACACTCTGACTCCTTAATTTAACTAGACATCATGGCCTGGAACGATCCCCAATGGGGCAAGAAAGACAGCGCAGGTCCGCCGGACCTGGACGAGATATGGAAGCGCTTCAACCAGCGCCTGAACAGCATGTTCGGCGGCAAGGGCGGTGGCCCTGAAAGACCCGGCACGGGCGCAGCCGCGGGCGGTTTGGCCGGCCTGCTGATCGGCCTGGCTTTTCTGGTCTGGCTGGCGACCGGTTTTTATATCGTCGATGCCGGCAGCAGGGGAGTGGTGCAGCGTTTCGGCAAGTACACTGAAAGCACGGGGCCGGGCGCGCACTGGCGCATGCCCTGGCCAATCGAGACTAGCCGCGTAATAAACGTGGATAGCGTGCGCACTATCGAGGTGGGGTATCGCGGCAAATCCAAGAACCTGCAGGAATCGCTGATGCTGACCGACGACGAGAACATCGTTGATCTGCAGTTCGCCGTGCAGTACAACCTGAAGAGCGCCGAGGATTTCATGTTTGTCAACCGCTACGAGGATGACGAGGATGCGAAAGATGTGGTGCTTCAGGCGGCGGAAACCGCAATGCGCGAGGTGGTGGGCAAGAACAAGATGGATTTTGTGCTGAGCAGCGGCCGCACCGAAATTGCCGCCCAGGCCAAAAAACTGATGCAGGAAATTCTCGACCGCTACAAGACCGGCATCAACATCAGCCAGATCAACATGCAGAACGTGCAGGCGCCGGAACAGGTGCTGGCGGCGTTTGAAGACGTGCAAAAAGCCAACCAGGACCGCGACCGCCTGAAGAACGAAGCCCAGGCCTACGCCAACGACGTCGTGCCGCGTGCGCGCGGCCAGGCGGCGCGCCTGCTGGAAGAAGCCGAGGGCTACAAGCAGCAGGTGATCGCCAATGCCCAGGGCGAGGCCGCGCGCTTTGCCCAGGTGCTGGCCGAGTACCAGAAGGCGCCTGCGGTCACGCGCCAGCGCTTGTACCTCGACACCATGCAGCAGGTGATGAGCAACACCGCCAAGGTGGTGGTGGACCAGAAAGGCAACGGCAGCCTGCTTTACCTGCCACTGGACAAGTTGCAGCAGCTCACGGCACAGCCCTATGCCGGCGCACCCGAGTCGCTGCGGCAACCTTCAACTTCTTCTTCGGCGGCAGGCGGGCCCGCGACCCTGGGCGGCGGGCGCGAACTGCTGGGGCGCGAGCGGGGAGAGCGGCCATGAACCGCATAGCAGCCATCCTGATCGGCGCGCTGGTCGCGCTGCTGGTCATCAACTCAGTCATCTTTACCGTCGACCAGCGGCAGACCGCCCTGGTGCGCCAGTTCGGCGAAGTGGTCGCGGTGCACAAGGCGCCTGGGCTCAAGGCCAAGATGCCACTGGTGCAGAACGTGCTGTACTTCGACACGCGCATTCTCACTACCGATACCAAGCAGGCGGAAAGTTTCCTCACGGCCGAAAAGAAGAACGTGCTGGTCGATTCCTTCATCAAGTGGCGCGTGATCGACGCGAATCAGTTCTACGTTGCCGTGGGTGCGGATGAGGATCGCGCCGCCACCCGCCTGCAGCAGACCGTGAACGACGGCCTGCGCGCCGAGTTCGGCAAACGCACGGTGCACGACGTGGTGTCGGGCGAGCGCGACCAGATCATGAAGCTGATTCAGCATAAAGCCGATCTGGACGCGCGCAAGATCGGGGTGCAGGTGGTGGATGTGCGCCTGAAGCGGGTGGATCTGTCGGATGACGTCAGCCAGTCGGTATACGGGCGCATGGAAGCCGAGCGCAAGCGCGACGCCAACGACGCGCGCGCCACCGGGGCGGCCGAGGCGGAGAAGATCCGCGCCGATGCCGACAAGCAGAAAGCCATTATCGTGGCCGAGGCCTACCGCGATGCCGAGCGCACCAAGGGTGATGGCGATGCCAGGGCCGCTGCGATTTATGCCGCTGCATACGGCAAGAATCCCGAGTTCTACGCCTTCTACCGCTCCATGCAGGCGTACCGCGAAAGCTTCAGTAGCAAGAGCGACCTGATGGTGCTCGACCCCAGTTCGGATTTCTTCAAGTACATGAAGAATCCGCGCGCGGGCGGAGGGAAGTAAGTGCAGGCTGGCGAACTGATCCTGGCCTTCGGCCTGCTGCTGGTTCTGGAAGGCGTGATGCCTTTCGCGGCGCCGGCCATGTGGCGCGAGGCCTTTCGCCGCGCCATCGAGCTGCGCGACGGCCAGTTGCGCTTTATCGGCGCGATCTCCATGCTGGCCGGTCTCGCGCTGATTTTGCTCTCGCGTTAATCATCATGCGTGCCTGGCTGCTTCCCGAAAACATCGAAGACGTGCTGCCGCCCAAGGCCTGGAGGCTGGAGGACGTGCGCCGCGCCATGCTCGACCTGTTCCGCGGCCGCGGCTTCGAGTTGGTGGTGCCGCCGCTCATCGAATACGTCGATTCCCTGCTGACCGGCGCCGGCACCGATCTCGATCTCAAGACCTTCAAGCTGGTCGACCAGCTTTCCGGTCGCATGATGGGGGTGCGTGCAGACATGACGCCGCAGGTGGCCCGCATCGATGCGCACCTGCTGGGCCACAATCCCGTCAACCGCCTGTGCTATGCGGGCAGCGTGCTGCACACCGTGCCGGACGGGGTTTATCGCTCGCGCGAGCCCATGCAGTTGGGCGCGGAGCTGTATGGCGTAGCGGGCGTGGAGGGCGATCTGGAAATCCTCACGCTGATGTTGGATGCACTGCAGGCTGCCGGTCTCAAGAACCCCCAGCTCGATATCGGCCATGTCGGCATTTATCGTGCGCTGGTTGAGGAAGCCGGCCTGTGCGCCGAAGTGGAAGAGGCGCTGTTCAAAGCCCTGCAGGCCAAGGCGGCCGACGAAGTCCGTTCGCTTTGCGAGGGATTGAACCCCAAGCTGGGGCAGGCACTTGTGGCGTTAACGCAGTTATACGGCGGTGTGGAAATTCTGCAGACTGCACGCACGACGCTGCCGGATAATCCGCGCATTCATGCTGCGCTGGATACGCTGGCGCATCTGGCCGATTCGCTGGAAGGGCGCGGCATCGATCTCGCGCTCGATCTCGCCGAACTGCGCGGCTATGGCTACCACAGCGGCGCGGTGTTCGCCGCCTACACCGGCGGGCACAGCCGTGCCATCGCCCTCGGCGGGCGTTACGACGAAGCCGGCAAGGCCTTCGGCCGTGCGCGCCCGGCGACGGGATTCAGTCTTGACCTGCGCGAGCTGGTGGAAGCCGCGCCAGGCGAACAATCAAACCTCTAGGAGAAACACAGCATGGCCAAGAATGTCGTCGTCATCGGCACGCAATGGGGCGATGAGGGCAAGGGGAAAATCGTCGACTGGCTGACCGACCGCGCGCAGGGCGTGGTGCGCTTCCAGGGCGGCCACAACGCCGGCCACACCCTGGTGGTCAACGGCAGGAAGACCGTGCTGCACCTGATTCCGTCCGGCATCCTGCGCGACAACGTGACTTGCTATATCGGCAACGGCGTGGTGCTGTCGCCCGAGGCGCTGCTGGAAGAGATCGACATGCTTGCCGCCGCTGGCGTCAGCGTCAATGGCCGCCTGAAAATTTCCGAAGCCACGCCGCTCATCCTGCCGCATCACGTGGCCCTGGACAAGGCGCGCGAGATTGCCAAGGGCGCGGGCAAGATCGGCACTACCGGGCGCGGCATCGGCCCCGCCTACGAGGACAAGNNTGCAGGACCTGTTCCACCGCGAGCGCTTCGCCGCCAAGCTCGGCGAGGTGCTCGACCACCACAACTTCATGCTGAAGAATTATTTCAAGGCCGAGATCGTCGATTTCAACAAGACGCTCGATGACGCCATGCGCATGGCCGAGCGCATCAAGCCGCTGGTGGCCGACGTGCCGCGCGCGCTGTACGAAGCCAACAAGAGCGGCGACAACCTGCTGTTCGAGGGCGCACAGGGCACGCTGCTCGACATCGACCACGGCGCCTACCCGTTCGTGACCTCGTCGAACTGCACTGCCGGCGGCGCCTCCACCGGCGCCGGCGTCGGCCCGAACACGCTGCACTACGTGCTCGGCATCACCA
>DCVO01000007.1 GCA_002327405.1 Thiobacillus sp. UBA2186
ATCCTGATCAAGGTCAACCAGATCGGCACCCTGACCGAGACCTTCGAAGCCATCGAGACCGCCAAGCGCGCGGGCTACACCTCGGTGATCTCGCACCGTTCCGGCGAGACCGAGGACAGCACCATCGCCGACCTGGCCGTGGCGACCAATGCGCTGCAGATCAAGACCGGCTCGCTGTCGCGTTCCGACCGCATGGCCAAGTACAACCAGCTGCTGCGCATCGAAGAAGAACTCGGCGGCATGGCGTCCTATCCCGGACGCGATGCGTTTTACCAGATAGGCTAAGTGCTGAGCGATGCGCTGGCTTACGCCGCTGCTCATCGCGCTGATCTTGCTGTTGCAGTATCCGCTCTGGTTCGGCGACGGCGGTTGGTTGAAACTGTGGAGCCTGGGCGGCGAGGTCGCCAGGCAGGAGGAACTGAACGGGAAATTGCGGGTGCGCAATGAAACCATCTCGGCCGAGGTGCGCGACCTCAAGGAGGCACGCGATGCCATCGAGGAGCAGGCGCGCGGCGAACTGGGCATGATCCGTTCTGACGAGGTGTTCGTCCGCGTGGTGCCTGGCCAGGCGCCGCCTGAATCGGAAAGCAACTAGGTTGTAAGCTGAGTTAGAGGTGCCCATGAACGAACTGCAGATCGCACTGGCCCTGATTGGCGTCCTCGCGGTCATCGGCGTACTGATATACAACCGTCTGCAGGAGCGAAAAATCCGCAGGCGGACCGAGGCCGGTTTCGCCAGGCCGGGCCGCGATATCCTGCTGGATGACGGTCCGGGCGGTTCCGGGTACGACAGACCGGATACCAGTTTCTTCGAGCCGCTGATCAAGGACGAGGCCGGGCAGAGCATGTTTCATGGCCGCGATGTCCAGGAACCTCATTTCGGCGACACTGAAATATTGCTGGATGCGGCGCTGTCCGAAGAATCCTATCCCCGGACAGCCGCCGTTTCCGAGGAAGCGGCCTGGCATCCGGCCGCCCCGCCGCCATCGCAGTCTCAGTCGGTGGCGGCCTATGATGAATCGATCGAATTCCGGTCCGTGCTGAAAAATCTGGACGGCATGGGGGCCGATGCGTTCGGTGATGCAATATTCGCCGCCGCCGAATTGGCCAAGCCCGTGCGCTGGCTGGCCTTGCCGCTCGGCAGCCCGGCATGGGAAGAACTCTCCCCGCAAAGCGGCAAGCGCTACCTGGAGGTACAGGCAGTCATGCAGTTGGCCGACCGCGATGGCCCGGCCGGAAAGCAGGACATGGACACCCTTTGCGGGCTGATACAGACGCTAGCCCAGGCGCAGGGCTGGCAGGCCCGCTGCGAAGATGTCGACGAAGCGGCACAGCGCGCGGCCTCGCTCGACAAGTTCTGCGCCGATGTGGACGTGCAGATCGGCCTCAATATCGTTGCGCGCGGCAGCGCCATGCTGCCGATTGCCCGCATGCGCCGGGAGGCGGAGGCGGCAGGCATGCGCCTTTCGGATGCCGGCGTTTACCAATTGCTCGACAGCCGCGGCGAAGTGCTGTTCATGCTGGGCAACCGCGAGCCGCATCCTTTCTCCGCCAGCAATCCGCACGAGCCGGAGACCAAGGGCGTGACGCTGTTGTTCGACGTGCCGCGCGTGCCGGATGGGGTGAAGAACTTCGACGCCATGGTGACGCTGGGGCGCAAGCTCGCGCACGAAGCCGGCGGCCTGCTGGTGGACGACAACCTGCGCCCGCTGACCGATGTCGGCATCGAAAAAATCCGCGCCCAGCTCGCCCAGATCTACGCCAGGATGGAAGCGCGCGGCGTGGCCGCAGGCAGTCGCCTGGCGCTCAGGCTCTTTTCCTGACCGATGGTCCCGCAGGGCATCGCCGAGCGCGCGCGGGTGTTGCGCGATCTCGTCAACTACCACAACTACCGCTACTACGTGCTCGACAGTCCGGAAATCCCGGACAAAGAGTACGACCGCCTGTTTCGCGAACTGCAGGAACTGGAGGCGGCGCACCCTGAACTGCTCACGCCCGATTCGCCCACCCAGCGCGTGGGTGCGCCGCCGCTTTCCGAATTCGCGCAGGTCGCCCACCGCCAGCCCATGCTCTCGCTCAACAACGCCTTCGATGAAGCCGAAGTCAGCGCCTTCGACCGCCGGGTGCGCGAGGCGGCGGGGCGGGACGACATCGAATACGAGGTCGATCCCAAGTTCGACGGCCTGGCCATTAGCCTCACCTTTGAAAACGGCGTCTTCACCCAGGGCGCCACGCGCGGCGACGGTTACACCGGCGAGGATGTCACCCAGAACCTGCGCACCGTATCCGCGATTCCGCTGCGCATCGCCGCCGACAAGCCGCCCAAACTATTGGAAGTGCGCGGCGAGGTGCTGATGCTGCACAAGGATTTCGAGGCGCTCAATGCCGCGCAGCGCGCCAAGGGCGAGAAGACCTTCGCCAACCCGCGCAACGCGGCGGCGGGCTCGCTGCGCCAGCTCGATTCGCGCATCACCGCCAGCCGCAAGCTCACCTTCTTCGCCTACGGCGTGGGCGAAGTGGAGGGCTGGACGCTGCCGAAGAAATTCAGCGACATCCTGCTGCAGTTGAAGGCGTGGCATTTTCCGGTGGCGGCGGAAAGCGAGGTGGTGCACGGTGTCGACGGCCTGCTCAAGTATTTCCATCGTCTGGGCGAAAAGCGCGACAAGCTGCCCTTCGACATCGACGGCGTGGTGTACAAGGTCAACGATCTCAGGCTGCAGACAGAGCTTGGCTACGTCTCACGCGCGCCGCGCTTCGCCATCGCGCACAAGTATCCTGCGCAGGAGGAAATCACCCAGGTGCTGGACATCGACGTGCAGGTGGGACGCACCGGCGCCATTACCCCGGTGGCGCGGCTGGCCCCGGTGTTCGTGGGCGGCGTCACCGTGACCAATGCCACCCTGCACAATGAGGACGAAGTGCGCCGCAAGGATGTGCGCATCGGCGACTGGGTGTCGGTACGGCGCGCGGGCGACGTGATTCCGGAAGTGGTGGCGGTGATGCACGAGCGCCGGCCGAAGGATGCGCGCGAATTCGTCATGCCGAAGAAATGCCCGGTGTGCGGCTCGCATGTGGTGCGCGAGGAAGGCGAGGCGGTGGCGCGCTGCACCGGCGGGCTGTATTGCCCGGCGCAGCGCAAACAGGCGCTGCTGCACTTCGCCTCGCGCCGCGCGCTGGACATCGAAGGCTTGGGCGAGAAAATCGTCGACCAACTGGTGGACAACGGCATCGTGCACAACCCTGCCGGCCTCTACAAGCTGGACATGGCCAAGGTCGCCAACCTGGAGCGCATGGCCGAGAAATCCGCTACCAACCTGCTTGCTGCCATCGAGAAAAGCCGCGGCACCACGCTGGCGCGCTTCATTTACGCGCTCGGCATCCGCAATGTCGGCGAAGCTACGGCCAAGGACCTGGCGCGGCATTTCGGCAGCCTGGATGCGCTGATGGCAGCGGACGAGGAAGCGTTGATGCAGGTGCCCGACGTAGGGCCGGTGGTGGCGCAAAGCATCGCGCAGTTCTTCGCCGAGCAGCACAACCGCGAGGTCATCGAGCAGTTGCGCGCGGCAGGGGTGCACTGGCCGGAATCCGCGCCGCAGCGCAAGGCCGAGAGCGGGGCGCTCGCCGGCAAGACCTTGGTGTTGACCGGTACGCTGCCGAACATGACGCGCGACGAGGCCAGGGGCAGGATCGAGGCGGCGGGGGGCAAGGTGGCCGGCTCGGTGTCGAAGAAGACGGATTACGTGGTGGCTGGCGCCGATGCCGGGAGCAAATTAACAAAAGCGCAGGAATTGGGCGTTACCATTTTGGACGAAGAGGCCTTGCTAAGGTTGCTCGAACCGGAAGCACAGGGCAAACTCGATTTCTAAAATCAGGAAAACAATTTACACGGAGAAAACAGAGGTAACAGAGGAAGGCAAAAAAATACTCTTGGGTTTCCTCTGTTCCCTCTGCCAGCTCTTTGTGAAAAATCTTTTAAGAGAAGCAAAATGCAAAAAGTCACCAAAGCCGTATTCCCGGTCGCCGGCCTCGGCACCCGTTTCCTGCCGGCCACCAAGGCCAGCCCCAAGGAGATGCTGCCCATCGTCGACAAGCCTTTGATCCAGTACGCGGTGGAAGAGGCCATCGATGCCGGCATGACCGACATCATTTTCATCAGCAGCCGCACCAAGCGTACGGTGGAAGACCACTTCGACAAGGCCTACGAGCTGGAAACCGAGCTGGAAATGCGCGGCAAGAACAGGGTGCTGGACCTGGTGCAGTCGATCAGGCCAAGCGGCATCAATTTCATCTACATCCGCCAGGCCGAGGCGCTCGGACTGGGGCATGCGGTGCTGTGCGCCAAGCCGGTGGTCGGCAACGAGCCCTTTGCGGTGATCCTGGCCGACGACCTCATCGACGCCTCCCCGCCGGTGATGAAGCAGATGGTGGACAAGTACGATTACTACCAGTGCTCGGTGCTGGGCGTGCAGGAAGTCGCCCCTGAAGAAACCGCATCCTACGGCATCGTCGATGCCAGTCTCCTGGGCGAACGGGTGTCGCGCGTGAACGCCATTGTGGAAAAACCCAAGCCCGAAGTCGCGCCCTCCAACCTTGGCGTGGTCGGCCGCTACATCCTGACGCCGCGCATCTTCCACTTTATCGAAAACCTCAAGCCCGGCGCCGGCGGCGAATTGCAACTGACCGACGCCATCGCCGCCCTGCTGCAGGAGCAGCAGGTGCTGGCCTATGCCTTCGAGGGCGTGCGCCACGACTGCGGCAGCAAGCTCGGCTATCTGCAGGCGACGGTCGAATATGCCATGAAGCATCCGGAAGTCAGCAGCGAGTTCGAGGCCTATCTCAAGTCCCGTTTTTGTTAGGGGTTGGGAGTTAGGAACCAGGGGCTAGTGTCTCAACCCATAAGTTTCGCTATGTTCGACGCGCCCCGCATCGCCGATTGCTTTGTCGCTCATCCTCGCCATAGCTACGGCTATGGCTGCGGTTCGCTTCGCGCACTTGGCGCGCGGATGCGCGTCTCGGCATGTACGCAAACTTATGGGTTGAGACACTAGCAGCCTGTCGGACTTGAGGCTGATCTACTGCGCCGGTGGGAAGAGCGGTCCATTTTTGGCTTGCGCCGAAACTAGCAA
>DCVO01000045.1 GCA_002327405.1 Thiobacillus sp. UBA2186
GGGGTAGATGGCGATCACTTCGTTGCAGAGGAAGGCGATGGAAGCCACGGCTTCGTTGCCGTCCACGGTGAGCATGCTGGGTCTGGACATTTCGCGGAGATCAAAAAGATGCTGTCGAATTTCAGAGTAGGCCCTGGCGACGTTTCTAACAAGAATCCAGGGAACATCCAAAGATGGCCGCCGTGAGCCGAAATGCCGCGCCGCCGCCCTTGCAACAGCGGCGAAAGTCTTTGCCTTGGGGGCTTGATCATGATACCTTTGTCCGAATTCTCGAAAGTTTGGGGAATAAATCAAGGGAACCTCCGGTTCATTGGGCGGNNCAATCTCGCTGATTCTGTTTCGGCGCTGTCTACAACAACGCCTCAACTGCCGGTGTCGTGGTATTTCGACCCGGAAATTTACGAACTCGAAAAGAAACTGCTGTTCGATAACGGCCCCGGCTATGTCGGCCATGCGCTGATGGTGCCGGAAGCCGGCGACTATCACGCGCTCGATCGCTTCGAGGGCGCCAGGGTATTGGTCAACAACGCCAACGGCATCGANNCATCGTCTGCCCGATCCACCGCTGGACCTACGACGCCGAGGGCACGCTGCTCGGCGCGCCGCATTTCCCCGGCAATCCCTGCATGAATTTGTCGAAGTCGCTCTTGCAGAACTGGAACGGCCTCTTGTTCAACGGCCCGCGCGACGTGCGCACCGACCTTGCCGGCATGGGCGTGGCGGGCGAACTGGATTTTTCCGGCTACATGCTCGACCGCGTGAGGGTCGATCACGTGCCCTACAACTGGAAGACCTTCATCGAGGTGTANNAGCCTTTCCATCCGGGGCTGGGCAATTTCGTCACTTGCGACGACCTCAAGTGGCAGTACGGCGAATGGTATTCGGTGCAGACCGTGGGTCTGGCCAATGCTTTCGGAAAAAAATTCGGTTCGCCGACCTACCGGAAGTGGCAGGAACAGGTGCTGCGCTACGNNGGTCGAGTGGTACCCGCACGTGCTGGTGGTGTCCTCGGTGTGGCCCACCGGCATCGAATCCATGGCCAACATCGTGGAGTTCTACTATCCGGAGGACATCGTGCTGTTCGAGCGCGAATTCGTCGAGGCCGAGCAGGCCGCCTACATGGAGACCGCGGTGGAGGACCACGAGATCGCCCAGCGCATGCACGACGGCCGCCGCGCGCTCTACCGCCAGGGCATCAGCGAGGCCGGCCCGTACCAGTCGCCCATGGAGGACGGCATGGTGCATTTCCACGAGTTCCTGCGCCGGCAGATTCAGCCGCATTTGAAAAAAGGCCTGACGCAGAGGCCCGAAGGCTAAACTAAAGTATTGACAGGGAGGCAGGGGAGGTAAGGGAGTAAAGAAATAATGCATTGCTCAAGGTTTTCCTCCCCCCTCCCTTACCTCCCTGTGCATGAATCTTTCTGCGTCCAGCTGGTTCCTTAAATGAAATCCACCTGGATGCTGGTTGCCGGCTTCATGTTCGCGCTCATGGGCGTGCTGGTGAAACTTGCCGCGGTGCGTTTCAGTGCGCCTGAACTGGTGTTCTATCGTTCCCTGGTCGGGCTGCTGCCGATCTATGTCGTGATCGTGGTTACCTACCGGCAATGGCTGGCGCCGCTGGCAACACGGCATGCCATGGATCATTTCAAGCGCGGCCTGTCCGGTTTCGTAGCGCTGGTGATGTACTTCTACGCCATTTCGCACTTGCCGCTGCCGACCGCGATCACGCTCAACTACACTTCCCCTCTGTTCCTGGCCGCCATTGCCGCCTGGTGGCTGAAGGAGCGCCACGGCCGCGGGCTGGCCGCAGCGGTGGTGATCGGCTTCCTCGGTGTGGCCATGCTGCTGCAGCCGGGCTGGGGCGGACAGGACTTGTTCGCCAGGCTGGTCGGCCTGATGTCGGGCGTGCTCGCGGCGGTGGCCTACCTCAACGTGCGCGCGCTGGGCCGGGACGGAGAACCAGAGTGGCGTGTGGTGTTCTATTTCACGCTGACGTCCACGCTGGGGGCGGGTATCTGGATGTCCGGTACCGGATTCGTGGCGCCGCAACTTGCCGATATTCCGCTGTTGCTGGCCATGGGGGCGGCCGGCACCCTCGGCCAACTGGCGATGACCCGCGCCTACCGCCTGGGCAACACGCTGGCGGTGGGCGCGCTGGCCTATTCGACCGTGGGTTTCGCTGCGCTTTATGGCGTGGTCGTGTTCGGCGACCGGCCGCCGCTCGTGGCCTGGCTCGGCATGCTGCTGATCGTGGTGGCGGGACTTGTCAGCGTGTGGTGCAGCCGGAGTGTTGCCGCCCCTGAATGAAGCTATATTTATCTATATTTATGTTGTGACGACAAAACTGGGGAGACAGGCATGATCGCAATCAACGTCAAGGACAATATCGTCAGCATGTCGGTGCTGGGCCGCTTCACGCTGGAGGACTACAAGGAATTCGAGGAAGCGGTGCTTTACGGCATCAAGTTCCAGGGCGTGGTGAACCTGCTGATCGACCTGCGCGACATGCTGTCCTTCAGCCTGGATGTGGCATGGGAGGAACTCAAGTTCTCGCGCGAGCACGCCAACGATTTCGATCGCGTCGCCATTCTCACCAGCAACGAATGGATTGCCTGGAGCGCCTGGATCAACCGGATATTCGTCGATGCGGAGATCCGGCTGTTCGATGAAGTCGAGGGCGCCGAAGCCTGGCTCGGGGAAACCGCAGGGTCTGCCCAGTCTGCATGAGGAGACGCCTGGCAACTGTCGTGATGCTGGGGGCCATGCTGCCGGCCGGCGCTGACGAAGCCTGGCGGCAACTTTACGTGGATGCCGCAGTCAGCGTGTCGATAGACGCCTCCAGCCTGAGCCGGCGCGAGCAGACCTGGGTGTTTCGCGAGCGCGAATTGCTGCATGCCCCCGCGCTGGATCAGGCCAGCATGCGCAGAATCCGGGAAATCCGCTACCTGCGGCAGGCCGATTGCGCCGCCAACCGGCTGAGCACGCTTTCTCTCGCCGTCTTCTCGGAGCACGGGGTGATGGTTCATTACGAGGCCAGGCAGCCGGAAGCGGCGCTCTGGGATGCGCCCCGCTCGAGCAGGGAAGTCAGGCTGCTGGAAGCGGTGTGCGGGCCGGCCTGAAGATTTCCTTGTTTTCGTAATAGGCGCGATTTTCATTGTCGTCCCAGCCCGGCACACCCTGCACCGGCAGAGGCGGCAGGCTCAGGCTTGCCGCATTGCGGATGGCCCCCGCAGCAAGATCGTCCAGCGTTTCCAGCCTGGTTTCGGGCGTGTGCAGGAACAGGCATTTCGCGGTCATGCCGGGAAAAGGCGCCAGGCATTTTTCCAGCAGGCCATGGCCGACGACGATGAAGCGCATGTGACGGACGACTTCCCCGCGCGCATCCCAGAACAGCGCCACCCACTTTTTTTCGTGCAGCGATTCGAGCAGGGCCGGCGCGGAAGACGCCGCCAGCATGCCGCTTTCGTCGAGCAGCGTGAGCTGGTCGCGCAGCCGGCCGCGCCGTTTGCGTTCGCCGGGCTGCCGCGCAAGCATTTCGCAATGGCGAAAATTGAGCGCGGATTTCAGCCGCGGAAAGCGCAGCCAGACCAGCGCGTTGAGGAAATCATGCAGATTGTTTTCGCGCGTGGGCACGGTGCCGGTGGCTGCGATGCCTTGCTCGTACTGGGCGGCCGAGCAGGGCTGCGGCAGACTGGCAAAACGCACGGGCATGCCATATTGCGCGTGGCGGATATTCAGACGTTCCGCGAGTTCGTTCAGGGCGGCCTGATCCGTCCTGCCCTGCAGGTGCGAGAGCAGTTCCAGGTAAGGTTCGAAGGCGGGGTGTTTGAACGTGATCAACTCAGGCGTTGCGAAAGTCTGGCCCGGTATTCGCGGGTGAGGTCATGCTCGGGCCCGAGCAGCTCGAACAGGGCGAGCAGCGCCTGGCGCGGCAGGCCGTTGCGATATTGCGGATGCTCGGCATCGAGCCTGTCCAGCGTATCGAGCGCCGAGGCCATGTCGTCGTTCCGGCCCAGTTGCAGCGCGGCAAGCTGAAAGCGGGCCTCGGCATTGCCGGCATCGGCGGCGAGCGTTTCGATATCCGGCTGCACGTTTTCGGCGGCGTTGGCCAGTGCGAAGTGCGCGTACAGCCTGGCGATTTCCGGGTGCGTGCGCAGTTCGGCCGGCAGGCTTTCCAGCAGGTGCAAGGCCTGTTCGTGCTCGCCGTCCGACCACAGCAGCTTGGCGAGGTCGCGCGGGATGGCCGGATTGCCGGGCTCGTCCACGGCGGCGGCGGCGAGCATGCGCCTGGCGTCATCGCTCCGGTTTTTTCGCCAGGCGGCAAGGCCCTGCGCATACAGGTTCGCGCTGTCGCGCAGGATGAAGCGGTCGAGCAGCTGGCGGAAATGCTTGTCGGATTCGGCGCCGTGCACGGTTTCCACCACCTCGCCGCGGAGGAAGAACTTGACCGTGGGCACGCTGGCGACGCCGAGGCGGCGGGCCAGCCCCCCCAGTTCGTCGGTATTCAGCATCACCAGCAGGAACCTGCCGCCGTATTCCGCGGCGAGCTTCACCAGGCGCGGCATCAGGAGCATGCAGGGGCCGGCCCTGGGCGTCCAGAAATGCACCAGCACCAGGCCGCGATGGGAGTTTTCCAGCACCAGGCGCTGGAAGTTTTCCGCGGTGGCGTCGAAGACATAAGGGGAAAGGGGCATGGAATTATCTTGAAAAACTAGCAGCCACAGAGAACACAGAGGAAACAGAGAGGGAAACATCTCACTGGCTCATTGAGGTGCCGGGAAGAGCCGAAGGGTTTCTCTGTGCTCTCTGTGTCCTCTGTGGCTTTATTTGGGTTCTTCATTCCGATGGCGTCTTCTTCTTTCTCGATCTGTCTCGGCGTTTGGGCTTGACGGGGCGGTCGCATTTTCCGTTTCGGCTACCGGCCCCAGCATGTCCCTGAAGGCAGTGGTCGCGCTGACCAGGGCCTGGGCAATGCCGGGCTCGAAGGCGGAATGGCCGGCGTCGGCAACGACTTCATAGAATGCTTCCGGCCAGGCGCGCGCCAGCTCGTCCGCGGTGACGATGGGGCAGACCGCATCGTAGCGCCCCTGCACGATGACGGCGGGCAGGTGGCGGATCCGGTGCAGGTTGTCGAGCAGGCTGTTCTCCGGCAGGAAGATGCCGTTCTGGAAATAATGCGCTTCGATGCGTGCGAGCGAAAGCGCGACCGCGTCCGACTCGAAGCTGCTGACCAGGGCATCGTTCGGCAGCAGCGTGGAACAGGCCGCTTCGTAATGGCCCCAGGCGCGCGCCGCAGGCAGGTGCACCCCGGGGTCTGGATGGATGAGCCGCGCATGGTAGGCGGCGAGCAGGTCGACGCGCTCGTTTTCCGGAATGATGCCGGCGAATTCGCGCCAGGCCTCGGGGAACAATGCGCGCATGCCGTAGAGGAACCAGTCGATTTCGCTTTTGCGACACAGGAAAATGCCGCGCAGCACGAAGCCCAGACAGGCCTCGGGATGCGCCTCGCCGTAGGCCAGCGCCAGCGTGGAGCCCCAGGAGCCGCCGAATACCAGCCACTTTTCGACATTCAGCGTGCGGCGCAGCCGCTCGATGTCGGCGATCAGATGCGGCGTGGTGTTGCCGGCGAGTTCGGCATAGGGCCTGGACTTTCCCGCGCCGCGCTGGTCGAGCAGGATGATGCGGTAATAGACCGGATCGAAGAATCGTCTCTGCAGCGGCGAGGTGCCCGAGCCCGGACCGCCATGCAGGAACAGCACCGGCATCCCGGACGGATTGCCGCTCTCCTCCCAATAAATGCGGTGTATGCCGTCGGGTTCGAGAAACCCGGTGCGGTGCGGCGTGATTTCGGGAAACAGGCAGGAAGGAACAGACATGCGCGGAGGATTTTTTAAAAGGACACATTATCCTCCCGATGCGCGGGTTATCGATCCGAAACTCATGATCTTGAAAACAGCCGAACCCGAAAACAGCGGCCAACGGCAATAAGCCGGAATGGCCGGAAAGCCACGCCAGGTTTCGGGTCAATAACCACCAAACCTCGGCGGGCCATTGATGTATTCCTTGCCGGGTATTCCGCCATGCCGCGCTTGTGGTTACACTTCGGGCAGGTAAATTGCAGGGAGGCAACCATGACTGTACACGCATTGAGGGATGAGGAAGTTCATCTGCTGCGCAAGGAAATCGAGATGCTCATGGCCGAGCGCCAGCGCCTGCTCCAGGTGGTGGGCGCCGCGGCAGTGCTGGTGGCCAATCTCGACAGCGACACCCTGCCGGAAGAGGAAGACACCATCGATGCCGCCGAGATGCTTGCCGAGCTGCTGAACGGCCTGACCGAAGAGACCCTGAAGGATGCGCTCGAATCCGTGCGGGCCGAAATGGATGACAGGCCGCAAGCATAAGCATCGTTTCCCTGTCGCCTTGTCGAAAACGGCATGATTTTATCCGCGCTGGCTGATTCCAATCGAATCGGGCGCTTCGCCATGCATGCCCTGGTCGCGGCCCTGGCCTATTTCATGGTCGCCCGGCTGAGCCTTTATCTGGAAAGCCATTTCGACGTGATGTCGGTCGTCTGGCTTGCGGCGGGCGTGGCGGCGGCGGCTGCCGTGCGCTTCCGGCTGGCCGGCGTCGCGGGCGTCTTATTGGGTGCGCTCGCCTCGCGCTGGGGACAGGCAAGCCCCGATGTCCTGCCTTATATGGCGCTGGGCGACGCTCTGGGCGCCGGGGTCGTTTCCCGGATTGCCGACAGGGCCGGCAGGGAGCTGTCCTTCGGTTCGGTGAAGGATATCGGCCGCTTCTGCCTGCTGGCCATTCCCGCCGGCACGGTGGTGACCGCCAGCGTGACTGCCGCCGCCCTGGTCAAATTCAGTTTGCTGCCGCAGGAGCAGTTCTGGCTGGGGCTGTGGTCCCTGTGGTCGGCCAATCTTGCCGGCGCGATTCTGCTGGCCCCCGTACTGCTCACGGCCAATCTCTACGACTGGCGCGTACAAAGAAGCGTGTTCCGGCTGGAGTGGGCGGCGGTGGCGGCGGCGAGCCTGCTGGTGATCTGGCTCATGCTGGGCACGGAAGATCAGCAGGCCTGGAAAATCGGCGAATACCTGCTGTTCCCGCTGGTGCTGTGGGTGGCGCTGCGTTTTTCCGCCGGCGCGACGACTTCGCTGGTGCTGATCCTCAGCATGGTGCGCATCGCAAGCGACCTCAACGAGTTCAGCCGGGCGGAGTTGCATGCCCCCTTCCTCGAAATGCTGAACGTCCAGGTAACGACCCTCAGCCTGGCGATCAGCGGACTGCTGGTGGCGGCCGCGCTTGCCGAAAGGCGCGAGTCCGAGATGCGGCTGGACAAGCTGGCCAACCACGATCCCCTTACCGGCCTGCCCAACCGCACCTATTTCCAGATTTATCTCGAACATGCCATTGCCCAGTGCGCCCGCAAGGGCGGGCAGGTTTCGCTGCTGTTCATCGATCTCGACCGCTTCAAGCACATCAACGACTCGCGCGGACACGAGGTCGGCGACGAAGTGCTGCGCATCATCGCCGACCGCCTCGGCATCATCCTGCGCGGCGACGATTTCGTCGCGCGCCTCGGCGGGGACGAATTCGCCGTCGTGATGAGCCATCCCAAGACCCTGCGCGCGGCAAGCCGGGTGGCGCAGAAAGTGATCGAGACGCTGACCGAGCCTTTCAAGATCAGCGGCCACACCTATACGGTATCGGCCAGCATCGGCATCAGCGTCTACCCGGACGACGCCAGCGACGCCAACACCCTGCTGCGCCAGGCTGACATGGCCATGTACAAGGCCAAGCTCAAGCGCAGCGGCTTCGAGTATTTCAGCGACGACATGAATGCCGCCGCGCACGAGCAACTGGTGATCGAGAACGGCATCCGGCGCGCATTGCGCAACGACGATTTCGCGCTGCTCTACCAGCCCAAGATCGACCTGTCCACGGGACGCATGGTCGGCATGGAAGCGCTGATCCGCTGGATGACGCCGGGCGGGACCGGCATCGTCGGGCCGGACAAGTTCATTCCGGTGGCCGAGGATACCGGGCTGATCGTGCCGCTGGGACACTGGGTGCTGAGGACGGCATGCCGGCAGTGGGTGGCCTGGCGCGAAGCCGGCCTCAACCCGCCCATGGTGTCGGTCAATTTGTCGCCGCGCCAGTTCACGCACGGCGGCCTTGCGCGGGAGATCCTGCTGACCATCGAGGACACCGGCATGAACCCGGCCTATCTCGGCCTGGAAATTACCGAAAGCACGGCCATGGAAAACCCCAAGACCACCATGCAGGTGCTTGCGGAACTCTCCCGGCACGGCATCCAGGTCATGATCGACGACTTCGGCACCGGGCATTCCAACCTGAGGCAGCTGAAGCGCCTGCCCATCGACATCGTGAAAATCGACAAGAGCTTCGTGCGCGATGTGCTCATCGACAAGGAAGACGCGGAAATCGCCAATGCCATCATCCGCCTCGCCCATCTGCTCGACCTGCGCGTGGTGGCGGAAGGCGTGGAAACCATGGAAGTCGCGGCCTTCCTCAAGGAGATCGGCTGCGACGAAATCCAGGGCTATCTGGTCGGCAAGCCCATGCCGCCCGATTCGATCAAGGATTGGTTCGGCAGGTCATTCGCCATCGGCGGGGCGCAGGGCGAGATCCGCTTCGGCAACACCGCGCTGCTCGCCGGCTAGACCCGGCTCGGCTGCTTACCGGCTCAGCAGCTCGCGCTCCATCAGCAGGTAAGTGTTGTACGCATTCGGGCGGTTGGCCGCCTCGAACGCGGGCAGCTTGCTGAAGCGCGACCAGTCGATGCGCGCATAGGCTTCCTCGAAAGGTTCCAGTTCGGCCACCGCCTTGCCGATTTCGCTGCGCAGGTAGGTGAGGTAATCGCGCGTCAGCGCCAGGTCCCTGGCCGGCTCGCGGCTCACCGAGCCGTGTCCGGGCACCATCACGCGCGGCTTCATCGCGGTCAGCTTGCCGAGCGAGGCAAGCCAGGCCTTGGAGTCGGCATCGCCGACAAAGGGCACTCGGCCCTTGAACACCAGGTCGCCCGCGTACAGCACGCCGTCTTCCCTCACGAACATCGCCAGATCCTCCGCGCTGTGCGCCGGGCCGACATGGCGGACGCCGAAGTGCACGCCGCCCATCACGAAATCGGTATCGCCCTCCAGGTAGACATCCGGCTCGATGAAGCGGGTGTTCTCGTCCACCCAGGGAAACAGATCCTGCTTGCGCTGCTCCAGGCGCTCCATCGCGGCCTCTGTCCTGGTCAGGTTGCGGGCGTTCTTGTGCGCCCAGATTTCCGCGCCTTGTTCCTTGTAAACCTGCAGGCCGTAGAAGTGGTCGGCGTGATAGTGGCTGACGATCACGCGCTTGACCGGCTGGGGCGTGATCCTGCGGATGATGCCCAGCATCTTCTGCGCCAGCGGTACCGTGCCCAGGGAGTCGAACACCACCACGCCTTCGCGGGTGACGACGAAGCCCGCGTTCGACATGAAGCCCTGGTTTTCGCTGGAAGCCTGGCCGGCCCGGCCTTCGACGTAATAGCTGTGCTGGCCGACCTTGACTGCCTTCATCGGCACGGTGGCGCTGGTGTCGAGCGCGTGCGCGAGGCCGCTCAGGCCAAACAGGATGATCAGCGAGAAGAGTCTCGGCATGTCGTTCTCCGGTTGGGACAAGGGGTTGGGCGAAAACAAATTATAAGTCGCGTATGTTATCTTCGCGGCAAAGGAGATTTGGCTTTGATCAGGAAACAGTGGCCGGCGTTCATTCTGGCGTTCGTGCTGCCCTTGCTGGCGATCTACTGGTGGTGGGGCGGATTCAACAAAGTGGCCGTGGCCGAAATCGAATCGGGCCCGCATTTTTACGCCTACCTCGAGCACGAGGGCGATCTCGGCAAGCTGCCCAAGACCCAGGCCAGGGTGTTCGCCCTGCTGGAACAGGCCGGCATTGCTCCGGGCGACACCATCACCGTGCTGCTTACCGATCCGCGCAAGACGGCCAAGGCCGAGCAACGCGCGAAAACGGGCTATCGCGTGCCGCTGGATGCGAAGCTCCCCAGGGAGCTGATGAGCGAAGCCATCCCGCGCCGCAAGGTGCTGGCGGCCACGGTCCAGGCCGCGGTGGCCCTGGCGCCGAGCAAGGCCTACCAGGCCCTGGCCGACGAGCTGGCCCCGCTGGGCCGCGACATCATCCTGCCTGCCGTGGAAATCTACCGGCCGTCGGGCACGCCGGCACGCGTGGGCGAACTCACCGTGGAAATCGTCGTCCCATGATTTTCTTCAGTCTGCTTGCCGCGCTCGCGCTCGAACACTATCACCCGCTCAGGCGCCCGCTGCGGCATTACGAATATTTCGCGCACTTCGCCTTCCTGCTGCGCGAAAAGCTCGACGGCGGCGAGCCGCTGCACGGCGCGATCGCCTGGTGCGCCGCCGTGCTGCCGATCGCCTTCCTGGTGTGGCTGGCCGGCGACTGGCTGAGCGATCTGAATTTCATGCTCGGCTGGGCGTGGGGCGTGGCCGTGCTCTACCTCACCATGGGCCTCAAGTACTACAGCAGCATCGCGCAAGACATCGCCGACAAGCTGCGCACAAACCGGCTGGAAGAAGCGCGCAAGGCCCTGCAGGCCTGGCGCGGCGGCGATGCGGACGAATTCGGGCCGCACGAAGTCGCCTCCGCCGCCATCGAACAGCTGTTCGCGCACAGCCACCGGCAGACCTTCGGCGTGCTGTTCTGGTTCATCCTGCTGGGCCCCGCGGGCGCCGTGCTGTTCCGCCTGGCCTCGGTGCTTTCCCTGCGCTGGCAGGAGGCTACGCCGCGGTTTTCCGCTGCAGTCAGGAAGATATTCCACGTGCTCAACTGGGTGCCCGTGCGGCTGACCGCGCTGACTTACGCGGTGGCCGGCAACTTCGAAGACGCGCTCTACTGCTGGCGCACACAGACGCAAACCTGGCCGGATGGAGAGGAAGGCGTGGCCATGGCCGCAGGCGCCGGCGCCATGGGCGTGAAGCTGGGCCGGCCCCTGATGGTGGGCGGGCAGTGGCAGGAGCGCGGCGAAATCGGCCTCGGCGACGAGCCGGACGCCGACCACATCGACAGCGCCAACAGCATGATCTGGCGCGGCCTCGTGGTTTGGCTGGTGCTGGCCTTGCTCCTCTTGTTTGCAGGCTGGGCTGCTTAAACTGCCTGCAACATGGCCGATGTAAACTGATTGAGCGGCCATTTTTGTGCCGATGGGAATATGGGATATCAGACGCTGGCCGCGGTCGACCTCGGCTCCAACAGTTTCAAGCTGCAGGTGGCGCGGGTGCGGGGCGAACAGCTCTACCTGCTTGACGGCCTCAAGGAGCCGGTACGCCTCGCCGCCGGCCTCGACAGGAACAAGCGTCTGGATGCCGATTCGCAGCGGCGCGCGCTGGATTGCCTCAGGCGCTTCAACGAACGTCTGCGCGGATTGCCGGAAGGCGCGGTGCGCTGCGTCGGCACCAGCGCCTTGCGCGTGGCCAAGAACGCCGAGCCGTTTCTGGAACAGGCAGAAGCGGCGCTCGGCTTTCCCATCGAAATCATCGCCGGGCGCGAGGAAGCGCGCCTCATCTACCTCGGCGTGACCCACAGCCTGCCGCCGTCGCCCGGCTGGCGCCTCGTGGTCGACATCGGCGGCGGCTCCACCGAATGCATCATCGGCAGCGGCGTCAAGCAAGAAAACCGCGAAAGCCTGCTCATGGGCTGCGTCAATTTTTCCCTCCGCTTCTTTCCCAACGGCAAGCTGGAAAAATCCGCCATGAAAGAAGCCGAACTGGAAGCGCGCCTCATCGCGCAGGGCATCGAGGCCGACTTCAGCAGCGCGCATTGGGACGAAGCCGTGGGCTCTTCCGGCAGCATCCGCGCCGTGGCCGACATCCTCGAAGCCAACGGCTGGAGCCAGGGCATCACCGCAGAGGGCATGGCCCTGCTGCGCGAAGCCATGCTCAAGGCCGGGCACATCGACAAGCTCGACCTCCCTGGCCTGCGCGCCGACCGCCGGCCGGTGCTGGCCGGCGGCTTTGCCATACTTTCCGGGCTTTTCGCCGAACTCGGCATCAAGGAGATGAACCCGGCTGCCGGTGCGCTGCGCGAGGGCATCCTCTACGACCTGCTGGGCCGCATGTCCGAGCACGACATGCGCGAGGAAACCGTGGCCGAGTTCATGCGCCGCTACCACGTCGACGCGAAACAGGCTGCGCGGGTAGAGGGCCTGGCGTTGCGCCTGTTCAAGGGCGTGGCCCCGGCGGACAAGGAAGACAAACAGGAGGCGCGCCGCTTCCTGTCCTGGGCCGCGCGCCTGCACGAAATCGGCATCCCCATCGCCCATTCCGGCTACCACAAGCACGGCGCCTACATCCTGGAAAACGCCGACATGCCCGG
>DCVO01000103.1:0-120 GCA_002327405.1 Thiobacillus sp. UBA2186
TCAGGCTGGCGTAGCGCGGCATCAGATCGTCCTTCAGGTGCGCGACTTCGCGGTCGAGCGTGATGGACTCGATGGCGCGGTGGGCTTTCAAGAGAATGGTGCCGCCGGGGGTTTCGTAGC
>DCVO01000103.1:144-267 GCA_002327405.1 Thiobacillus sp. UBA2186
GCTTGCCGCCGAGTTCGTTGAGTTTCGCCAGCACCTCGTGGGCCTTCATGGCCTGGCCGTTGATGGCGACGACGTTACCCTGCCTGTAGTCGAGGGTAAGGTATTCGGCCTGGTCGGGCGCCT
>DCVO01000103.1:304-12606 GCA_002327405.1 Thiobacillus sp. UBA2186
CTTCATGTCGATGGGAATGCCGTGGGTCTCGGCGTAGTTCAAGAGCTTCTCGCGCGACAGCAGGTCCCACTCGCGCCACGGTGCGATCACCTTGACGTCGGGCTTCAGCGCATAGGCGCCGAGTTCGAAGCGCACCTGGTCGTTGCCCTTGCCGGTGGCGCCATGGCAGATGGCGTCGGCGCCGGTTTCGTTGACGATCTCGATCAGGCGCTTGGCAATCAGCGGGCGGGCGATCGAGGTGCCGAGCAGGTATTCGCCTTCGTACACGGTATTGGCGCGGAACATGGGGAACACGAAGTCGCGCACGAACTCCTCGCGCAGGTCGTCGATATAGATCTGCTCGGGCTTGATGCCGAATTTCAGCGCCTTCTGGCGCGCCGGCTCGAGTTCCTCGCCCTGGCCGAGATCGGCGGTGAAGGTGACCACCTCGCATTTGTAGGTGTCCTGCAGCCACTTGAGGATGACCGAGGTATCCAGGCCGCCGGAATAGGCCAGTACGACTTTCTTGATGTTGCTCATGTTCTGCTCAGTTTTGGTTAATGCGTGGAACCGGAACCCTTGGCCGAGTGTACGATGCCGGGGAAGTTGCCGACCCGCAGCACGCTCATGTCGATGCGGTCGGTGGCATTTTCAATTTCAATTCCTACCACGCGACCGTCCGCCGCGATATTGATGTTGACCCCGGGATGCGCCTCCCACGAGTGGTCGGCCGTTTCCGGCAGCAGCTCGATGTAAAGGGTGTCCCGGTCTCCAAAATAAGCGACGTTCATTTTTTTGCTTCCTGGTTGTCCAGCTTGCCCAGCAGCAGGTATTCCATCAGCGCCTTCTGGGTATGCAGGCGATTCTCGGCCTCGTCCCACACCACGCTCTGCGGGCCGTCGATCACGTCGGCGTCGACTTCCTCGCCGCGGTGCGCGGGCAGGCAGTGCATGAACACGGCGTCAGTCCTGGCCACCTTCATCATGTCGGCATCCACGCGCCAGTCGGCAAAGGCCTGCTTGCGCACTTCGTTCTCCGCCTCGAAACCCATGCTGGTCCACACGTCGGTGGTCACGAGGTCGGCGCCCTTGCAGGCTTCCATGGGGTCGGCAAAGCTCTCGAAATGGCTGGTGTCGTACAGGCCCGCGCGCTCCGGCTCGACCTCGTAGCCGGGCGGCGTGGACACATGCACGTTGAAATCCAGCACCACCGCGGCCTGCAGCCAGGTGTTGCACATGTTGTTGGAGTCGCCCACCCAGGCCACGGTCTTGCCGCGGATGTCGCCGCGATGCTCGATGTAGGTGAAGATGTCGGCCAGGATCTGGCAGGGATGGTATTCGTTGGTCAGCCCGTTGATCACCGGCACGCGCGAATGCCCGGCGAAGCGCTCGATGATCTCCTGCTCGAAGGTGCGGATCATCACGATGTCGACCATGCGCGAGATCACCTCGGCCGCATCTTCCACCGGCTCGCCGCGCCCCAGTTGGGTATCGCGCGTATTGAGGTAGATGGCCGCGCCGCCCAGCTGGTGCATGCCGGCCTCGAAGGAAAGCCGCGTGCGGGTCGAGCTTTTCTCGAAAATCATCGCCAGGGTGCGGTCCACCAGCGGATGATATTTCTCGTAGCGCTTGAAGCGATCCTTGATCACACGCGTGCGAGCGAACAGATATTCCAGCTCATCGCGCGTCAGATCCTTGAATTGCAGGAAGTGCTTGACCATGTTTCGTCCCGGTTCTACGCCGCCAGCAGCACCCTGATCTCCTCGGCCAGGGGCGGCAACAGCTCGTCGGCATGGGCCTGGGTGAAGATGAGCGGCGGCACCAGCCGGACCACCTTGTCCGAGGTCACGTTCACCAGGAAACCGCGCTCGCGCATTTTGCCGACGATGTCGCCGCAGGGCCGGTCGAGTTCGATGCCGAGCATCAGGCCCCGGCCGCGGATGTCCACCACGCCGGCGACATCGGCCAGCATCGACTTCAACTGCGCGAGCATATAGGCGCCGGTCTTCTCGGCGTTTTCGCGCAGATTCTGTTTTTCCACCGCCTCCAGCGTGGCGAGCGCAGCCGCGCAGGCGAGCGGATTGCCGCCGAAGGTGGAGCCGTGGTTGCCGGGCTTGAACACCTCGGCCGCCTCCCCGCGCGCGAGACAGGCGCCGATCGGCACGCCGCCACCCAGGCCCTTGGCCAGCGCCATCACGTCCGGCACCACGCCGCTGTGCTGAAAGGCGAACCAGGCGCCGGTGCGCGCGATGCCGGTCTGCACTTCATCCAGCATCATCAGCAAGCCGAACTCGTCGCAAATCCTGCGCAGTTCGACCATGTAGTCGGCCGCCGCGACGTTGATGCCGCCCTCGCCCTGCAAAGGCTCGACCAGCACCGCCACCACGTCCTGGCTGGTGGACGCCACCTGGCGGATGGCCGCGATATCGTTGAACGGCACGCGCGCGAAACCCGACAGCAGCGGCTCGAAGCCGGCCTGAATCTTGCGGCTGCCGGTGGCGGACAGCGTCGCCATGGTGCGGCCATGAAAGGACTGCTCGGTGACGATGATGGTCGGATTGTCGATGCCCTTGTTATGCCCGTACAGACGGGCAAGCTTGATTGCCGCCTCGTTGGCCTCGCAGCCGGAATTGCAGAAGAAGGCCTTGTCCATGCCGGACAAGCCGCACAGGCGATCGGAAAGCTCCTCCTGGCGCTTGACGCGGTACAGGTTGGAACTGTGGATCAGCGATGCCGCCTGCTCGGCGATGGCCTTGACCAGACCGGGATGGCCGTGGCCCAGGGTGTTCACCGCCACGCCGGCTACCGCATCCAGATAGCGCTTGCCGTCCTCGTCCCAGAGGTAAACGCCCTCGCCGCGCACGAACGCGAGCGGCTGGCGGGCATAGGTGTTCATCAAATGTGACATGGCACGTTCTTCCTAAAAAGCAACACGGCGGCCTAAGCCGCCGTGCGCAGGTATTTGGCTGTTATTTTAGCCGAAAATCACGCCGCTATGCTGCCAGCCATAGGACATGAAGAACAGCATGGGGATGGACAGCATGGTATTGGTGCGGGAAGCCAGGAAGCCCACCCGTCGAGCCTTGGCCTTCTCTTCGTCGGAAGCCGGCTTCATGCCCAGGATCTTCTGCTGGTTCGGCCAGATCAGCACCCACACGTTGAACAGCATGATGGTGCCCAGCCAGGCGCCGATGCCGATGCCCGCCCAGCCCGGCTGCAGCATGAAGGCAGCGGTGAAGTTGCCGCCCAGCAGGGCCGCGCCGGCCAGCCAGGTCACCAGGGCGGCCCAGCGGAAGAAAAACAGCGCGCGCGGCGCCACGTGCTTGCTGATGCCGGCAGCGGTGCCGTCCTCGGCCGCCGCCTTGAGCGCCGCGACCTGCACGAAATTGAAATAGTAGAGCAGGCCAATCCACATGACGCCTGCCATGATGTGTATCCAGCGAGCCAATGCGAGTTCCATTGTTGTTCTCCCCTACATCAAGAAATTTTTGACGACGACGTACAGCACGAGGGTCAGCACCAGCCCTGAAATAAAGGTGCCCCAGAGCGAATCAAGCGGGTTTTTCATTGTTGTCCTCCATCCTTCTTTGTAACCACCAGTTAAAAAAGCATGGCACGTCCGGGTTCAGGCCAATGCCCCGAACCGAGGCGTGCCAAGCGTGCAGGCCTGCGGCTTTCACCGATCAGGCGTAATTGGCCTCGGCGAACTGCCAGTTGACCAGATGCTCGAGAAAGGTCTCGACGAACTTCGGACGCAGGTTGCGGTAATCGATGTAGTAGGCGTGCTCCCAGACGTCGATGGTCAGCACGGCCTTGTCGCCGGTGGTCAGCGGGGTGCCGGCCGGGCCCATGTTGACGATGTCGACCGAACCGTCGGCCTTTTTCACCAGCCAGGTCCAGCCCGAGCCGAAATTGCCCACGGCGCTGGCCTGGAAGGCCTTCTTGAACTCGTCCAGGCTGCCCCATTTCCTGTTGATGGCATCCGCAAGTGCGCCGCCGGGTGCGCCGCCGCCATTGGGCTTCATGCAATTCCAGAAAAAGGTATGGTTCCAGACCTGGGCCGCATTGTTGTAGACGCCGCCGGCAGGCGCGCTCTTGACGATGTCTTCCAGCGGCTTGTTCTCGAATTCCGTGCCCTTGATCAGGTTGTTCAGGTTCGTCACGTAAGCTTGGTGATGCTTGCCGTAGTGGTAATCGAAGGTTTCTTCGCTCATGTGCGGAGCAAGCGCATCCTTGGCATAAGGAAGGGGGGGCAGTTGGTGTTCCATGATTTCTCCAGGGTTGATGTCATCCAGTTCAGGGAGTCTCGGCACCTGGCAATGGCTCGGAACGCAAGGTAGGAGCCGCTCCACAAGCGCTTTTTGCAAGATTCCCGTGGCTTGAAGTTGGTTTGGAGATTGAATTCTAGCCGCCGACCGACAGGCGGGCAATAGTTGACTGAATCCGTCGAGTATTTTTTATGTGTCGGCAGTTGCTTCCAGGCAGCATCCGGCACAGGCTCGCGATCGCCGCCTGGCGCAAACGTGCTGCATGCTAAAATTCCGCGTCAGCGTCCTTTTGGAAACGTCCATGCCCGATCAGCCGGCCAACAATCAGCTCATTATTCGTGGCGTCACATCCGCTGGGCACACCTTCCGACCCAGTGACTGGGCAGAAAGACTGGCGGGCGTGCTGTCCGTCTTCAGCATCGACTCGCGCCTCAACTACTCTCCCTATCTGCATCCCATGAGCTGCGATCGGCTCAAATGCCTGGTCGTCGACGCCAAGCTGGAACAGCTCGACAACCGCGCCTGGAATTTCATCATGGGCTTCGCGCACGACAACGACCTGGTGGTCGAACCCTTCAAACGTTCCTAAAAGCCGCATCGCGCGGCTGAGGCACATGAAAAACGCCGCTGACGCGGCGTTTTTTTCATCACACCCCCAACCCGATCAGGCCATGGCCTTGATGGCTTGGGCCAGGCGGCTCTTGTGGCGAGCGGCCTTGTTCTTGTGGATGATCTTCTTGTCGGCGATGCTGTCGATCACGCTCATGGAAGACTGGAGCACGCCGGCAGCGGCAGCCTTGTCACCGGCGGCGATCGCGGCGCGGACCTTCTTGATGGCGGTGCGCAGTTCGGAACGCTGGGCCATGTTGTGTGCACGCGCAACGAGAGCCTGGCGGGCGCGCTTGCGGGCTTGAACGGTGTTTGCCATTAATGGACTCCTGTAAACGGGCTTCCCGCAGGGAAAACCCGGATAAATCGGATAGCAGAATGCAGTAAAGCGTGAGATTATAAGGGAAAAATCAAATATCCAGCAAGCTCGACATAACAAACCGGCAACAACCGCCAAATTCCTGCATGAACCTGCTCAAAGCGCTTGCGACCATCAGCAGTTTTACCCTGCTTTCACGCATTACCGGCTTCATCCGCGACCTCCTGATCGCCCGCGCCTTCGGCGCCGGCATGATGACCGACGCTTTTTTTGTGGCCTTCAAGCTGCCCAACCTGCTGCGCCGGCTGTTCGCCGAGGGGGCCTTTTCCCAGGCTTTCGTGCCCATTCTGGCCGAATACAAGAACAAACTGGGGGATGAAGCTACCCACCGGTTGATCAACCAGACCGCCTCGCTGCTGACCCTGGCGCTGGCCGTGGTCGCCGCGATAGGCGTGCTGGCCGCGCCCTTGCTGGTCTACATCAGCGCGCCGGGCTTCGCCGACGAGCCGGCCAAGTTCGATTTGACCGTCCTGCTTACCCGCATCACCTTCCCCTATATCGCCTTCATGTCCATGGTGGCCATGGCGGCCGGCGTGCTCAACACCTGGAGCCGATTTTCCATACCCGCCTTCACCCCGGTGCTGTTGAACGTATCCCTGATCCTGGCCGCCACCGTGGCTGCGCCCTGGTTCGACCCGCCGGTGCTGGCGCTGGCCTGGGGCGTGCTGCTGGGCGGCTTGCTGCAACTCGCCGTGCAGCTTTATGCGCTCTATCGCCTGGGCATGCTGCCGAAGCTCACCCTGGACTTTTCCGACCCCGGCGTGCGCCGCATCCTGGTGCTGATGGGGCCGGCCACCCTCGGCGTTTCCGTGGCGCAGATCAGCCTGCTCATCAACACCATCTTCGCGTCCTTCCTCGACACCGGCAGCGTGTCCTGGCTGTACTACGCCGACCGACTGATGGAGTTCCCCACCGGCATGATGGGCGTGGCATTGGGCACCGTGCTGCTGCCCTCGCTCGCCAAGCATTACAGCGATGAATCGCCAGAAGAATATTCCCGGCTGTTGGACTGGGGCCTGCGCCTGACCCTCTTGCTGGCCCTGCCCGCCGCTGCCGCACTGGCCGTCTTGGCCGTGCCGCTGATCGCCACGCTGTTTCTCTACGGCGAATTCGGCGCGCACGACCTGTGGATGACGCGCCAGGCCCTGCTCGCCTACTCCCTCGGCCTCCTTGGCCTCATCATGGTGAAGGTGCTGGCCCCCGGCTTCTATGCGCGCCAGAACATCCGCACTCCGGTCAAGGTCGCCATCCTCACCCTGATCGCCACCCAGATGATGAACCTGGCCTTCATCGTCCCGCTGAAGCACGCCGGCCTGGCGCTCGCCATCGGCCTCGGCGCCTGCCTAAACGCGGGGATTCTTTACACCCTGCTGCGCAAGCACGGCATCTACACACCGCAACCCGGCTGGGGCTTGTTCATGCTCAAGGTTGCCACTGCCGTCCTCTTGATGTGCGTCGCGCTGTATGCAGCGCACGGCCCGGACACTTCCTGGCTCGTACCCGGCTTCCTGCCGCGCGTCATCAAACTGGGCTGGATGGTGCTGCTGGGCGCGGGGGTGTATTTCGTCGCGCTGCTCGCCATGGGCATCCGCCCCTCCCAGTTTTACCGCAGGGCGGCATAACCGTTAAAATCGCGGTTTTCCAGTCGGTTAATCCATGCGCATCACCCACGGCCTGCAACCCGGCGGCAGCCCCGCCAGCGCCCCGCATGCGGTCACCATCGGCAATTTCGATGGCCTGCACCGGGGCCATCAGGCCATGCTCGCGCGCCTGAAGGAAGAAGCCGCAAAGCGCAGCCTGCAAAGCTGCGTGCTGACTTTCGAGCCGCATCCGCGCGAATTCTTCGCCCCGGGTGAGGCGCCGGCTCGACTGTCCAGCCTGCGCGAAAAAAGCGAACTGATCGCTGCTGCCGGCATCGACCGCCTGCACGTGTGCCGTTTCAACCAGCGCTTTTCTTCCCTGAGTCCGGACGACTTCATCCGGCAGGTATTGGTCAATTCGCTGGGCACGCGCTGGCTGCTGGTGGGCGACGATTTCCGTTTCGGCGCCAGGCGCGCAGGCGACTTTTCCCTGCTGCAGGAAGCCGGCGCCCGCCTCGGTTTCGAGGTTGAGTCGCTGCCCACGGTAAATGTCGAGAACAAGCGCGCCTCCAGCACTGCCGTACGCGAGGCGCTCGCCGTCGGCGACATGCAGCACGCACGCGAACTGCTGGGCCGCCCCTACAGCATTTCCGGCCATGTCATGCACGGAAACAAGCTTGGGAGGCAAATCGGCTTTCCCACCGCCAATATCCAGCTGCAGCACAACCGCCCGCCGCTCTCCGGCGTCTTCGCCGTCGAGGTCTGCGGCTTGAACGGCGCGCCGCTCAGGGGGGTGGCGAGCCTGGGCACCCGCCCCACCGTGCACGAAAACGGCAATCCCACGCTGGAAGTGTTCATCTTCGATTTTCGCGACGACCTCTACGGCCGCCGCCTGCGCGTGGACTTCCTGAAAAAGCTGCGCGACGAGGAAAAGTATCCCGACCTCGATGCGCTCATCAATCAGATCAACCGCGACGTGGACAACGCGCGCGCATTTTTCGCCGCTCGATAATTTTGAAACCCCTACTTCAAGCCACAGAGGACACAGAGCAAACCCGCGCCTGCATGCCTATGGCGTTACTTGAGAAAGCCCAAGTCGCAATCCGGAAAAAATCTGGTTTTCCCTCTGTGGCCTCTGTGCTCTCTGTGGCTGACTTTCCTGGAATTTAAAAAATAATGGCCGACTACAAAGACACCCTGAACCTGCCCGATACGCCCTTCCCCATGCGCGGCGACTTGGCCCGCCGCGAGCCGGGCTGGGTCAGGCAATGGCAGGAGAAAAACCGCTACCGCCGGATCCGCGACCTAGCCGCCGGCCGGCCCAAGTTCATCCTGCACGACGGCCCGCCCTATGCCAACGGGCANNACAAGATCCTCAAGGACATCATCGTCAAGTCCAAAACGCTGGCCGGCTTCGACGCGCCCTACGTGCCGGGCTGGGATTGCCACGGGCTGCCCATCGAGCTGATGGTGGAAAAAACCCACGGCAAGAACCTGCCGCCGGCCAAATTCCGCGAACTGTGCCGCGAATACGCCGCCAGCCAGATCGAGCGCCAGAAGGCCGACTTCATCCGCCTGGGCGTGCTGGGCGACTGGGACCATCCCTACCGCACCATGGATTTCAAGTTCGAGGCAGACATCATTCGCATGCTGGGTGAAATCCAGCAGGCCGGCTATCTCTACCAGGGCGCCAAGCCCGTGCACTGGTGCGTGGACTGCGGCTCGGCGCTGGCCGAAGCCGAGGTCGAGTACGAGGACAAGACTTCGCCTGCCATCGACGTCGCCTTCAAGGTGGTGGACAAGGAAGATCTCGCCAGGCGCCTGCATGTCGCCCTGCCCGACAAGCCGGTGTATGCCGTGATCTGGACCACCACGCCGTGGACCCTGCCCGCCAACCAGGCCGTGGCCCTGCATGCCGAGTTCGCCTACGAGCTGCACGACACCGAAAAGGGCGTGCTGATCCTGGCGCGCGATCTCGCACTCTCTGCCCTCGAGCGCTTCAAGCTGGTGAGCGAAGTGCTGACCGATTTCCCCGGCAAGGTGCTGGAAGGCCTGCAATTGCAGCATCCTTTCTACGACCGCAAGGTGCCGGTGATCCTCGCCGACTTCGTCACCCTGGACACCGGCACGGGCCAGGTGCACATCGCCCCCGGCCACGGCCACGACGACTATCTCGCCGGCCTGAAATACGGCCTCAAGGTCGACAACCCCGTGGGCGACGACGGCAAGTTCTACGCCGACACGCCCCTGGTGGGCGGACAGAGCATCCGGGACGGCAACGAGACCGTGCTGGAAATCCTGACCAACAGCGGCGCCCTGCTCGCGCAGGCCAAGCTGCAGCACAGCTATCCGCACTGCTGGCGGCACAAGACGCCGATCATTTTCCGCGCGACAAGGCAGTGGTTCATCGGCATGGATGTCAGGGGTCAGGATTCAGGGGTCGGGGGCCAGGGAGGATCGTTGCGCGAGCGCGCAATGAAAGCGGTCGACGCCACCGAGTTCTTCCCGGCCTGGGGCCGCGCGCGGCTGGAGGCCATGATGAAGAACCGCCCCGACTGGTGCATCTCGCGCCAGCGCAACTGGGGCGTGCCGATTCCGATCTTCACCCACAAGCAAAGCGGCGAGCTGCATCCGCGCACGCCGGAACTCATCGAGGAAGTCGCGAAGCGTGTCGAGAAAGCCGGTATCGAAGCCTGGTTCAGCCTCGACGCAGCCGAGCTCATCGGCGTGGATGCCGCGCACTACGACAAATCCGGCCACACGCTGGACGTGTGGTTCGACTCGGGCAGCACCCATGCCTGCGTGCTCAAGCGGCGCCCCGAACTGGCCCACCCGGCCGATCTTTATCTCGAAGGCTCGGACCAGCACCGCGGCTGGTTCCAGAGCTCGCTTCTGACCGGCTGTGCGACCGACGGCCATGCGCCCTACCGCGCCCTCCTCACCCACGGCTTCGTGGTCGACGGCCAGGGCCGCAAGATGAGCAAGTCCAGGGGCAACGTGATCGCACCGCAGAAAGTCATGGACCAGTACGGCGCCGACATCCTGCGCCTGTGGGTGGCGACCACCGACTATTCCGGCGAGCTGTCCATCTCCGACGAGATTCTCAAGCGCGTGGTGGAAAGCTACCGGCGCCTGCGCAACACCCTGCGCTTCCTGCTCGCCAACACCGACGACTTCGATTCCGCAACGCAATCGATGCCGGTCGACGAGTGGCTGGAGATCGACCGCTATGCGCTGGCCATGACGCGCAAGCTGCAGGAAGAACTCGCCGCGCATTACGCCGCCTACGAGTTCCACCTCGTCGCGCAAAAGCTGCAGAGCTTCTGTTCCGAAGACCTCGGCGGCTTCTACCTCGACATCCTCAAGGACCGGCTCTACACCACGGCCAGGGATTCCAGGGCGCGCCGCGCGGCGCAGAACGCGCTCTACCACATCACCCATGCGCTCACCCGCCTGATGGCGCCGATCCTCTCCTTCACCGGCGAGGAAGTGCACGCAACATTGACCGGAAATCGCGCCCTCACCCCCGCCCTCTCCCCGGCGTCCTCTCCCCGGCGCCCTCTCCCCAACCCTCTCCCCAACCCTCTCCCCAAGGGAGAGGGAGCAAGCGCTGAGCCCACACCGATTCGACGAGGGGGCAATGGCCAGGCCCAAACCGATTGGACGAGGGGGACGGAGCTGAGCTGCCTTGACGACAGCGTGTTCTTCCATACCTGGCATGCCCTGCCGGAACCCTGCCCTCACCCCACCCCTCTCCCAGAGGGAGAGGGCGCAAACGCTGGGCCCACACCGATTAACGAAGCCGCCCTGCTCGCCCGCTGGCAACGCATCCGCGACTACCGCGTGCAGGTCCTGAAGGAACTTGAGAACGCCCGCAGCGCCGGCCAGATCGGCTCCTCGCTGCAGGCCGAGGTGATTTTGCACGTACAACCCGAGATTCACGCCCTGCTGGCTTCGCTGGGCGAGGACCTGCGCTTTGTGCTGATTACTTCCAGAGTCGAACTGGTGCCCGCCGAGGAAAATCGCATCCTGGTCATCGCTTCCGGCCATGCCAAATGCGAGCGCTGCTGGCACTACCGCGCGGATGTCGGGGCCGACCCCGCGCATCCGCAGTTGTGCGGCCGCTGCGTCAGCAACCTCTTCGGCTCCGGCGAGGCGCGCACGCATGCTTAAGTGGTTGTGGGTTTCGGCCCTGGTCTTCGCCGTCGACCAGATTACCAAGTGGGCGGTGTTCCTGGGCATGGAATACCACGCCATGATCCCGGTGCTGCCCGTGTTCGGCATCGTGCACGTGCACAACACCGGCGCCGCCTTCAGCTTCCTGGCTGACGCCGGCGGCTGGCAGCGCTGGTTCTTCCTCGGCATTGGTGTGGCAGCCAGCACCTTCATCCTGCACCTGCTCAGAAGACACCAGGACGAGGCGCTCATGTCTGTCGGTCTTGCCTTGATCCTGGGCGGTGCGCTGGGCAACGTATTCGACCGCGTGTGGCATGGCTTCGTGGTGGACTTTCTTTACTTCCACTACCAAGGTCATGCCTTTCCCGCCTTCAACGTCGCCGACTCCGCCATCACCGTGGGCGCAGGCCTTCTGATCTGGGACAGCCTGAGGCGCAAATCGGCATGAGCGAACGAGCCGTCGCCTACGGCGATACCATTCAGCTTCGTTACGCCATCCGATTCCGCAGCGGCGACGAAATCGTGTCCAACTTCGAGGAAGCCGAACCGGACATCCTCACCCTCGGCGACGGCACCCTGGCTCAGCCCATGGAGCAGTGGCTCATCGGCCTGAAGCCGGGCGAACGCCACGTCTTCCTGCTCGAGCCCTGGCAGGCTTTCGGCGTCAGCAGCGAGGAAATGGTGCAGATACTCAAGACCGAGGACATTCCGCCCGGCATGCAACTCGAGCCCGGCACGCTGGTAGAATTCGAATTGCCCAACGGCCAGACCCTGGCCGGCAGCATCCTCGAAGTGGGGCCGGAAGGTGTGAAAGTGGACTTCAACCACCCCTTGGCCGACTGCCCCATCGAGTTTGAAGTCGAGGTGACCGGGATTTTGTGAACCCCTTACCCCCTCCCAACCTCCCCCTGCGAGAGGGGGAGGAGAAGTCAGCCCCTCCCCTCTTGCGGGGGAGGGTCAGGGTGGGGTAAAACGCCCATTCAGGCAACGCTCATCGTCTCCCCATGCATCATTCTCGCCAGAAAATTTTCCTCGCCACGCCGCGCGGCTTCTGCGCCGGCGTGGACCGCGCCATCGCCATCGTCGAGCGGGCGCTGGAAAAATACGGCGCGCCCATCTACGTGCGCCACGAAGTCGTGCACAACGCCTATGTCGTCAATGACCTTCGGCAAAAGGGGGCGATCTTCGTCGAGGAACTGGACGAAGTGCCTGCCGGCGCCACCGTGGTTTTCAGCGCGCACGGCGTGTCCCAGGCCGTGAGGCACGAGGCCGAGCAGCGTGGTTTGAACGTGTTCGACGCCACCTGCCCGCT
>DCVO01000154.1 GCA_002327405.1 Thiobacillus sp. UBA2186
CCTGCTCGGCATCGGCGGCGGCAACATCACCGTACCTTTCCTGCATGCCTGCAATATCGATCTCAAGCGCGCCATCGCCATCTCCACCGCGCTGGGCCTGCCCATCGCGCTGTTCGGTACGGCCGGCTTCGTGCTGTCCGGCTGGGGCAACGCGCTGTTGCCGGAGGCCAGCGTGGGCTACGTCTCGCTGCCCGCGCTGGCGGCGATCTCGGCCGCCGCCATGCTGACGGCGCCGCTCGGCGTGCGCCTGTCACACGCGCTGCCGGTCGGAAATCTCAAGCGGATTTTCGGCGTGCTGGTGCTGGCGATTTCGCTGCGCATGCTGTGGAACGTGTTTGTGTGAGACCTCGAACCAAGAGATGCCCATGAACGATCTGGATCAGAAAATACTCGCCATGCTGGTCGACGACGGCCGCATGAGCTTCGCCGACATCGCGCGCGAGCTCAATATTTCCCGGGTGCACGCGCGCGACCGNNGTCATCGAGAAATTCACCGTCATCGTGAACCCGGAGAAAGTCGGCACCACCGTATCCGCCTTCTTCGACATCGAGGCCGATCCGCAGGGAATCGAAATGGTCGCCGAGGACCTGGCCCGGCAGCCCGAGGTCATAAGCCTCTACATCATGAGCGACATGACCAGCCTGCACGTCCATACCCTGACCGAGGACAATGCTGCGCTGGAAGATTTCGTCCGCCGCAACCTGTTTTCGCGCCGCCATGTCGTCAAGGTCAACTGCAAGCTGCTGCTCAGCCGGGTCAAGAACCGGCGTGGAGGATCGCGCATCTAGAACGCCACATCTCACAGGTGGTACGACCGGCCGTGGCTTCCGCGGTGGTGTCAGCAGTGGGGCGTCTGGTGCAAGGCTCAGGCGCGCCCGGATTCAGCGGCGAGCTTGCCTGCCGCCTGTGCGGCCGGCGCCTCTTCGTGCATGGCCAGTTCGTAGATGCGCTGCAGGTCTTCTTCGCTGACGTCGACGAAGGTGTCGATCTGCGACAGCGCGTAGACCAGGCGGCTGTGCGGGATCATGGCCTTTTCCGCTTTTGTCGTGTTGCGCCTGGCCCAGGCCTGCGGGTAGCGGCGCCAGGCGAAGGGGTAGTTGAAGGCTACGGCAACGAGCAGGATCGCGGCGACGTTGCCCAGCACGGGGTTGAGCAGGTAGCCGTAGCCCATGGCATGCACGGCTTCTCCGCCCATCACGGCATAGAGCGCGGTGGCACCGCCGGGCGGGTGCAGGCAGCGCATGCTGTACATGGCGGCGATGGACAGCGCCACGGCGAGCGAGGCGGCGAGCATGAGGTCGCCACCGAGCCAGCGTGCGCAGCTTACGCCGATGACCGCGGATACCAGGTGTCCGCCCAGTACCGGCCAGGGTTGCGACAATGCGCCATGAGGGGCGGCGAACAGCAATACGGCGGAAGCGCCCATCGATGCGATGATCAGCGCGTTGCCGTGACTGCCGGGCAGGAATCGGCTGACCGACAGCACTGCCAGCGTGCCCAGCATGCCGCCGGCGGCAGAAATCCAGTGCTCGCGTTCCGAAACGGAATACGCCAGTCTGCGTACCATGCTTTTCCCTCGCTTCTTGTCGTTGACGATTATTGTTGTTGTTTCCCGTCCCTGGACACACGGCCACACCCTGCAGGCGTTAACGTGAAGCACTCGCGAAGCGAGACTTCGTCCCCCTCTCCCGCAAGCGGGAGAGGGCAGGGGTGAGGGAAACGGTCATGGCGAATCGCAGTTTCATCATCCGGGACGGCGATTCGCCATGACCGTTTGCCCGTCTGCCTGGTGTAACCGGGGGGATGGAGTTGTACGGCTTGTTATGTAATCGTTCTGTTTGCCCGGATGCGGATGTCAGCCCGTGCTCCATGCGCGCGGGCGTTTCATGCCGGCGATCTTGCAGGCCTNNCTTGACGTAGCCGTAGGGGAACAGCTCGAACAGTTTCTTTTGCGCATCCTTGCCCAGGCGCCCGGCCAGGTGCTTGATGACGAAGCGCGCATCGGCCGCGACCTGGTGTTCGTCGTAATAGGTGCGCATGAAGCGGATGACATCCCAGTATTCGTCATTGAGCTGGATGTTTTCTTCCGCGGCCAGGGCGGCGGCGACGTCCTCGTTCCATTCGGTCGGCTCGACCAGGTAGCCCTCGGCGTCGCGTTCGGGCATCAGGGTGTGGATGGTGTCAGGGGCATTCATCGTTATCTCCTTATATGCAGGATGATTGAAGTCTATGCCCCGGCAAACTATTTGAAAAACGATATTTTTCGCTATTTAATATCGGATAAATCGATAGAAACGCAAATCGCCCGCATCATCCCGGGTAATCCATTAGGACGCGAGATGATGGCGAGGCGATTTGCGAGGCAGTTTCGTTGCTTGGGAGAAGCCCATAGCCTGGCCTATGGGCGCCGAGCAAGCGGCGGAAATGACCGCAAAGCGCCCGCCAGCGCTCGCGTAGGCTCGAAGAGCCGCCTAATGGATTATCTGGGATCATATATGGACATCGAACTCGCCCGTACCTTCCTTGCCGTGGCCGCCACCGGCAACTTCGTTGCCGCCTCGATACGGCTGCACGTTACGCAGTCCACGGTCAGCGCGCGCATCCGGACGCTCGAAACCCAGCTGGGGGCGAAGCTCTTCGTGCGCGGGCGCAACGGCGCCGAGCTCACCGCTGCGGGCAAGCGTTTCCTGAGCCACGCCAAGAATCTCGTGCGCACGCTGGAACAGGCGCGCCACGACGTCGGCCTGCCGCAGGGCTACCATGACGTGCTGACGCTGTCCGCGCGCATTGCGCTGTGGGAGGGTTTTCTGCCGCGCTGGGTGAACTGGATGCGCAAGGCGGCGCCGGATGTGTCGCTGCGCCTGGAGATCGGTTTCGAGGCCGACATCATGCAGGGCCTGATCGAAGGCACGGTGGACATCGGCGCCATGTACACGCCGGTGACGCGCCCGGGCCTGGTGATCGAGCAGCTGTTCGACGAGACCCTGCTGCTGGTGACTTCCTCGCCCGGCGGCGAGTGGAACGGCGAAGGCTACATCCACATCGACTGGGGCCCGGAATTCCATGCGCAGTTTTCCGAGCACTACCCGGACGCGGCCTCGCCGGCGATGACCGTCAACATCGGCTGGCTGGCCATGCAGCAGGCGCTCGCCTTCGGCGGTTCGGGCTATTTCCCCGAGCGCCTGGTGCGCGAGCACCTCGCCAGCGGCCGCCTGCATCCGGTGCGGGAGAGCCCCGTGTTCAGGCTGCCGGCCTATGTGGTGTTCCCGCGCGAGAGCCACCACGACACCCTCAACCACGCGCTCGAAGGCCTGCGCGTGCTGGCGCAGAAGGAAGTGCGCGGCCGGGTTAACGACAACCTAAGCCTTAGATGAAAAAGGCTGAATCCTGAACAAGGAGGACAAGAGGACAGGAGTTGAAGCAAAACGGAACACACTGTTCAGTAAGGTTTTCCTCTTGTACTCATGTCCTCTTTGTGAATCAGCCTTCGTCGTAGCCTTCGCCGGTGGGGTTGTCGACCAGGCGGAAGGGATGGTCGACTGGCGTGTCGAGATAAGCCTGGCGGGTTTCCTCGGATTCGAAGTACATGGTGACCTTGCCGTCGACGAGGTAGGGATGTCCTTCCAGGTCTTCGATGTCGCGTCCGGTGATGGGGTCGATGCTGGTCAGCATCTGTTCCGGTTCGTGCAGGCGCGAACTCTGCGCCTGGTCGCGAGGCAGCGGATCGGTGCCCACATAATTGGCGGCGTTGTAATCGTGCACGATGCGGCCCTGGCTGGCGGTTTCCATGTTCGGCTCCTTCACGGCCGTCCGCGCTGCCGCAGCGGCAGTGCGCAGGCCGAATGTTTCGGGACTTCGTTTATAGACCCGCCGGACGCGGATAAACAGATGAAGCCAGAAGGGGGATAGGCCGCTGCTCAACCGGCGGCGGCCAGTCGCGCCGGCGCCTGGCCGGCCGGGGCCGACTGCCCAAGCAGTTTGCGCAGTTCGGGGATGCAGGAGCCGCAGTTGCTGCCGGACTTGAGCCGGATGCCGAGCGCTTCCACCGAATCCGCGCCCTGGGCGATGGCTTTGCGCAAGGTGTTTTCGCCGATGCCGAAACAGGCGCAGACCACGCGGCCGCAGTCCGCGTTCGCACCGGGCGGCCGGCCGGAGAGCAGGGCGATGCGTTCGAAGTCGCCGAGCCCGTCCTTTTCGAACAGCGTGGCCAGCCATTGGCGTGGCGGCAGGGAGGCGGCATCGCGCTCCACGAAACACACGGCCTGCACGCGGCCGCCCTCGATCAGGGCGGCACGGTAACGCCGGGCCGCGCTGTCCATGAGTTCGATCCAGTCGCCTTCGCTGCCAAATGTTTTGCGCATGATTTCCGGCCAGTTCGCAGCCGCTTCGGCGCCGGCAAGCTCGTAGCGCCAGAAATCCTTGCCGCGTATGCGCGTCCAGTAGGCGTAATCGCTGCAGGCGAAGTCTTCGCGCGCAATCACGAAGCCATGCCAGGCCGCGGGGAAGGCTTTTGCGCTGACCGGCGCATGCTTGAATTCGGGCTGGCCGGAGATGGGGTCCGTCACGGCGCCGACCAGTGCATCCACGCGCGCTTTTGCCGTGAACCGGCCGTTCCAGTGGATGGGGGCGAACAGCGAGCCCGGGCGTTGCTCGGTGCTTTCCGCCACGCGCGCCAGCATTTCTCCATGCTGGCTGGAGATATGCGCCAGGTCGCCATGCCTGATGCCGAGGCGCCGTGCGTCCTGCGGGTGTATTTCGACATAAGGCTCGTCGATATGTGCCAGCAGCTTGGCCGTCTTGCCGGTGCGCGTCATGGTGTGCCACTGATCGCGGATGCGGCCGGTGTTGAACACGAAGGGCGTCGAGGTGCAGACCCCGTTCGCCGGAGCGCGCGGCGCCACTGCGAGCATGCGCGCCTTGCCGGTAGGGGTGAAGAATTTTCCGTCTGCGAACAGGCGATCGGTTCCGGTCCGGTGTTTCGAGACGAGCGGCCATTGCACAGGCTTCAGCGCGTCGTATTCGTCGGTGCTCAGGTCGGCGAGGCCGGCGAGGTCGAAATCGCGTTCGCCGTCATTCTCGAACGCGGACAGCGCGGCATGCTCGCGGAAGATCGAGTCCGGTCCGCTGTAATCGAAATCGGTCACGAAACCCATGCGGCGTGCGACTTCGCCGACGATCCACCAGTCCGGGCGGGCCTCGCCGGGCAACGGCAGGAAGGCGCGCTGGCGCGAGATGCGGCGCTCGGAGTTGGTGACGCTGCCGTCCTTCTCGCCCCAGGCCGCGGCCGGCAGCAGCACATGGGCGAACTGCGCGGTATCGGTGTGGCGGGTGTTGTCGGACACCGCCACGAACTCGCAGCGCTTCAGCGCCTCGGCGACGCGGTCGGCCTCGGGCATGCTGACCACCGGATTGGTGGCCATGATCCAGACGGCCTTGATGCGGCCGTCGCGCACGGCCTCGAACATGTCGACCGCCTTGAGGCCCGGCTGCTGCGCCATGCTGGCGGCATGCCAGAAGCGGCCCACGCGTTCGATGTGTTCCGGCGCGAAATCCATGTGCGCGGCGAGCTGGTTGGCGAGCCCGCCCACTTCGCGCCCGCCCATGGCGTTGGGCTGTCCGGTGATGGAAAAGGGGCCGGCGCCGGGCTTGCCGATGCGGGCGGTGGCGAGGTGGGCGTTGATGATGGCGTTGCCCTTGTCCGTGCCGCTGGATGACTGGTTGATGCCTTGGGAAAACAGGGTCACGGTTTTCGGCGTCTGCGCGAACAGGCGGTAGAACTCGGCGACATCGGCTTCGTTCAGCCCGCAGTGTTGCGCAATTTGCGGAATGGCCAGTCCATGGACGGCTTTCAGCGCATCGCCGAAGCCTTCCACATGCGCTTCCAGGTAAGCCCAGGCTATCGCGTCCTCGCGTTTGAGGTAATTCAACAGGCCGTTGAACAGCCAGGCATCCGAGCCGGGTTCGAGGGCAAGATGCAGGTCGGCGATGTCGCAGCTTGCCGTGCGGCGCGGGTCGATCACCACCACTTTCATTTCCGGACGTGCCTTTTTCGCGGCGGCGATGCGCTGGAACAGCACCGGATGCGCCCAGGCGGCATTGGAGCCGGCGAGAATGACGAGGTCGGCCAGTTCCGGGTCCTCGTAGCAGGCCGGCACGGTGTCGCTGCCGAAGGCGCGCTTCATCGCGGCCACGGCCGAGGACATGCACAGGCGCGAGTTGGTGTCGATGTTGGCGCTGCCGATGAAGCCCTTCATCAGCTTGTTGGCGACGTAGTAGTCCTCGTTCAGCAACTGGCCGGAAACGTAGAACGCCACCGCCTGCGGACCGTGCCGGGCGATGACGGAGGCGAAACCGCCGGCCACCGCATCGAGCGCCCGCTCCCACGACACCGCCTGCCCGTGCAGCAGCGGCTCCAGCAGGCGCCCGTCCAGGTCCAGCGTCTCGCCCAGCGCCGCGCCCTTGGAGCACAGGCGCCCGCGATTGGCCGGGTGCTGCGGATCACCGGCGATGGCCGCGCCGCCCTGCCCGTCCGGGGTGGCCAGCACGCCGCAGCCGACCC
>DCVO01000186.1:0-3330 GCA_002327405.1 Thiobacillus sp. UBA2186
CCGACGCCGCAGTAGGGACAGGTGGTATGTATGGCTTTGGCGGTATCCATGAATAGTAGGGATCGATTTACACAGAGGAAACAGGGAGACCAAAGGAAGCCTGATTACGGATTTGCTCTGTTGCCGCTGCTCCCTCTGTGTAGATATGATTTTTCACGTATTCGGGCAGCCTGTATTCGGCGTGAGCGAAAGCTCGACCATGCCGTCGACGATGCGCACCGGGAAGCTGGCGGCGCAGCCCTCGTCGGGCGCCACGGCGGTGCCGGTGTCGAGGTTGATCTTCCAGTCGTGCAGCGGGCAGGCCACCTTTCGGCCATGCACGATGCCCTGCGACAGCGGCCCGCCCTTGTGCGGACACTTGTCGCGCAACGCGAACACTTCGTCGTCCACGGTGCGGAATACGGCGATGGCGCCTTCGGGCGCATGGATCACGCGCGCGCCCTGGCGGGGAATGTCTTCGAGACGGCCGACGGTCAGCCAGGGTTCGTTCTTCATTTTGGCAGCAGTTTGCATAGCTATCGGTACCTGTTGATGAACTCAATCACAAGACCTACAAAGAGGACAAGAGGACAAGAGGACAAGAAGAAAAACAATGTGGGTTTGGTTTGCTCATGTCCTCTTGTCCTCTTTGTTCAGCTTTGTTGAGTTGTCTGGAGAGAAAAACCAAACAACCTCGGCCAGTGCCTTGAACTCGTGCGCCTCACCGCCGTCGGCGCGCGCTTTCCAGGGGTCGATCTGGGCGGGTTTTTGCGAGACCAGGAAACGCTCGGCCAAGGCCTTGCGGTTGGTTGCGTCTTCCACCACCCTGGCCTTGATGTGCGAAAGCCCCACGCGCTCGACCCAGGGCGCGGTGCGCTCCAGGTAGTGCGCCTCCTCGCGGTAGAGCTGGGTGAAGGCGGCGCAGTATTCCAGCACCTGCTCCTCGGTCTCGACCTTGCACAGGAGATCGGTGACGCGTACCTTGATGCCGCCGTTGCCGCCCACGTGCAGTTCGTAGCCGGAATCCACGCAGACCACGCCGAAGTCCTTGATGGTGGCTTCCGCGCAGTTGCGCGGGCAGCCGGAGACGGCGAGCTTGAACTTGTGCGGCATCCACGATCCCCAGCTCATTTTTTCCAGCTTCACGCCCAGCCCGGTGGAGTCCTGGGTGCCGAAGCGGCACCACTGCGAACCCACGCAGGTCTTCACCGTGCGCAATGCTTTTCCATACGCATGGCCGGAAACGAAGCCGGCTTTTGAGAGGTCGGCCCACATCGCCGGCAGGTCTTCCTTTTTCACGCCGAAGAGGTCGATGCGCTGGCCGCCGGTGATCTTGATCTCCGGCACGCGGAATTTTTCCGCAACGTCGGCGATGGCGCGCAGCTCTTGCGGATTGGTGAGGCCGCCCCACATGCGCGGCACCACGGAGAAGCTGCCGTCCTTCTGGATGTTGCCGTGGGCGCGCTCGTTGATGAAACGCGACTGGGCGTCGTCCCGGTACTCGCCGGGCCAGGCGCACAGCAGGTAGTAGTTGAGCGCGGGCCGGCACTTCTGGCAGCCGTCCGGGGTTTTCCAGTCGAGAAAGCGCATGGTTTCCGGCATGGACTTCAGGCCGTTTTGCGTGATGGCGGCGCGCACCTCGTCGTGCGTATGCTCGGTGCAGTTGCACATCGGCTTCTTCGACGGCGCGGTGGAGTAGTCGCCGCCGGCTGTCGCTGCCAGGATGGTTTCGACCAGGCCGGTGCAGCTGCCGCAGGAACTGGATGCCTTGGTGTGCGAGCGCACCTCGTCCAGGGTGAACAGTTTCTTGGCGACGATGGCCTGCACGATGGTGCCCTTGCACACGCCGTTGCAGCCGCAGATTTCGGCGCTGTCCGGCAGCGACATGACGCGGGTTTTCTCGTCGTCGCCGCCGGCGCCGGAATCGCCGATGTGCGAGCGCCCGAACAGCAGCTTGTCCCTGAAATCCGCGACGTTGGTGCTGTCGCGCATGAGTTCGAAATACCAGGCGCCGTCGAGGGTGTCGCCGTAGAGGCAGGCGCCGGCGAGCTTGTTGTCCTTGAGGATCAGTTTCTTGTAGGCGCCGCGCCCGGCATCCTGGAACACGATTTCCTCGCAACCTTCGCCGCCGCCGAAGTCGCCGGCGGAGAACAGGTCGATGCCGNNCCTGCTCGAACAGCGGCGCGACCAGGCCATAGGCCGTGCCGCGATGGTTGACGCATTCGCCGATGGCATAGATGCGCGGGTCGGTCACGGTCTGCAAAGTGTCGGACACCACGATGCCGCGATTGCAGTTGATGCCGGCGGATTCCGCCAGCGCGGTGTTGGGTCGGATGCCCACTGCCATCACCACGAGGTCGGCGGGGATGACGCCGCCGTCCTTGAACTTCACCGCGCCGACGCGGCCGGATTCTGCAGGGATGAGTTCGGCAGTCTGCTTCTGCAGCAGGAATTTGAGTCCCTTGGCCTCCAGGTTGGATTGCAGCAAGTGCGCGGCAGGCTCGTCGAGCTGGCGTTCCAGCAGCCAGGGCGAAAGGTGCACCACGGTCACGTCCATGCCGCGCGCCTTCAGTCCGTTGGCGGCTTCCAGACCCAGGAGGCCGCCGCCGATGACGACGGCATGCTTGTATTTGCCGGCAGCTTCGATCATGGCGTCCACGTCGGCGATGTCGCGAAAACCCACCACGCCCGGCAGGTCGGCGCCCGGCACCGGCAGGATGAAGGGCGTGGAACCCGTGGCGATGAGCAGGCGGTCATAGTCCGCGCGCGTGCCCTCCTCGTCCTCGACATATCTTTGCCGGCGGTCGATTTTCACCACCTTCCTGCCGGTATGAAGCCGGATGCCGTTTTCCGCATACCACTCGCGCGGGTGCGTGACGATCTGCTCGATCGTCTGCTCGCCGGCCAGCACCGGCGACAGCATGATGCGGTTGTAGTTGGGGTGCGGCTCGTTGCCGAACACGGTGATGTCGTACAGCTCAGGGTCGAGCTTGAGCAACTCTTCCAGGGTGCGCACACCGGCCATGCCGTTGCCGACCATCACCAGCTTGAGCTTTTTTCTGTTTGGCGTATCGCTCATGTCCATGTCAGTCTCCGATTTGCTTCAGGCAGCCGCCGCGGGGCGCATCTGCCGCTGGTAGAGGAATTCCAGCACCTGGCCGCGCAGGTGGTGGTAGTGCGGGTCTTTCGCCAGTTGCAGGCGGTCGCGCGGGCGCGGCAGATCGACGGTGAGGATGTCACCGATGGTGGCGCCAGAGAGGGGGCGAGCCGCAGGGCTTTGCCCGAGGCGGCGGGGGGATTCTTCCCCCTCAGATGCAGCGCCGTTGGTCATCATCACGATGCGGTCGGACA
>DCVO01000186.1:3406-9372 GCA_002327405.1 Thiobacillus sp. UBA2186
CTGCTTCATGCCGCCGGAGATTTCGCCGGGGCGCTTGTCGGCGGCGTGCTCCATGTGCACCAGCCTGAGGTTGTGCATCACCCAATCGCGGCGTTCGGCCTTGGACTTGCCGGGCATGACCTTGTCCACCGCCAGCGCGACGTTGTCGTAAACGCTGAGCCAGGGCAGCAGCGAGTGGTTCTGGAAAACCACCGCGCGATCCGGGCCGGGACCCTTCACCTGCTTGCCCTTGAGCAGGGCGAAGCCTTCGGTGGCGTTGAGCAGGCCGGCGACGATGTTGAGCACCGTGGACTTGCCGCAGCCGGAGTGGCCGATCAGCGAGATGAATTCGCCCTTTTCGACCTTGAGGTCGATCGCGTCCAGGGCGCGGAAGGGGCCGCGCGCGGTCTTGAAGGTGATGCCGATTTTTTGCAGTTCGAGATAACTGGCCATTGCTGTATTCCTTTAAATTCGGTGAGGCGTGAGGAGTGAGGGGGAAAACAGCGGGACCCAACTCCTCATTCCTTTCTCCTGACGCCTCACGGGTTATCAACGCTTGGTGTAGTCGAGGCGCATCTGCACCAGGCCCATGAGGCCGTCGAGCACGATGCCGACGAGGCCGATGAGCGCGATGGCGACGATGATGGAAGGGACATAGAGGTTGTTCCATTCGTCCCACACCCAGAAGCCGATGCCGATGCCGCCGGTGAGCATTTCAGCCGCCACGATCACCATCCAGGCGACACCCAGCGACAGGCGCATGCCGGTGACGACATAGGGCAGGGTGGCGGGGAACAGGATGCGGCGGGCGAGTTCCAGCTTGCTGAGCTTGAGCACCGAGGCCACGTTGAGATAATCCTGCGGAATGGCTTTCACGCCGGTGGCGGTGTTGAGGATCATCGGCCAGATGCAGGTGATGAAAATCACGAAGATGGCCGAAGGGTTGACGGCCTTGAACACCAACAGGCCGATCGGCAGCCAGGCGAGCGGCGAGACCGGGCGCAGGATCTGGATCAGCGGGGTGAGCGCGCGCTGCATGTTCACGCTCATGCCCATCATGAAGCCGAGCGGGATGCCGACCAGGGCGGCGAGGCCGAAGCCGCCGGCGACGCGGGCGAGCGAATACAGCAGCTGCCAGCCGATGCCCTTGTCGTTGGGGCCTTCGTCGTAGAACGGGTTGGACAGCAACTGCACGGCATGCTCCCAGGTCTGCGACGGCGTGGGCAGTTCGGGTGCGATCTGGGTTTGCAAGAAACTCCACATCGCCAGCACCAGCAGGAAGGTGAATGCCGGCAGCAGCAGCATCGAGGCGATGCGGCGGTTGCGTTCGCGGTCGGGTTCGCGCTTTGCGGGTTTCGCCGGGATGGCCGCTTCGGCTTCCGGCGTGCTGACGGCAGCAGCTTCCTCAGCCCGCGCGGGTCTGGTTTCGACCAGTTCTTCTGGCTCCGATTCGAGTCTGATGACTTGTGCATGCATGATGTGTTCCTTTTCAATGACCTCCGGTTTCCCTGCCCCCGGACGAGGGCAGGGAGGCGGGTCAGGCGTTGAGCTTGGCCAGTTTCGCCATGTCCACGGTGGCGTTGGAAACCTTGAAGCTCTTCAGGTAATCCACCAGCTTCTTCGGGTCGTATTTCATGCCGTCGAAGAAGGTGTCAGGCCCCATGGGAATCGGCGCGGTGGCCTGCTTCAGCGTCCACGGCCCCTTGTTGGCGCCTTCGGTCTTCCAGTCGGCGGTGGGGTAGGCGATGCCCAGTTCCCTGGCCGCTTCGCGGTAGAGGTCGGGGCGGTAGATCTTCGCCGCGGTCTTCCTGATGTCGAGCGGCGTGTCGAGCTGGCCCCAGCGATACATCTGGGTGATGTACCAGGCCGCGTGCGACAGCCACGGGAAGGTGGCGGCGTAGCGGTAGAACACGTTGAAGTCGGCCATGGGCTGCGGCGTTTCCTTGTTGCTGTAGCGCCAGGTGCCGGTCATGGAGTTGTCGACCACGGCCTCCGGCGCGTTGACGTAGGACTTCGCGGAAATGATCTTCACCACTTCCTTGCGGTTCTCGGGCTTGTCGGCCCAGGCGCCGGCCTCGATCAGCGCCTTGATCACGGCCTTGTGGGTGTTGGGGTATTTCTCCGCCCATTCCAGGTTCACGCCGAACACCTTCTCCGGATTGTTTTTCCAGATTTCGTAGTCGGTGACGAGCGCATGGCCGATGCCCATCTCCACCGCGCGCTGGTTCCACGGCTCGCCCACGCAGTAGCCGACGATGTTCTTCGACTGCAGGTTGGCCACCATTTGCGGCGGCGGGATGACGATGAGGCGCACGTCCTTGTCGGGGTTGATGCCGGCCGATGCCATCCAGTAGCGCAGCTCGTAGTTGTGGGTGGAAACCGGGAACACCATGGCGAAGGTCATGGGCGGCTTGCCGGCCTTCTTGTCGGCGTCGATGACCTTCTTCAGCGCGATGGCCGTGGTCGGGCGCGCTTTCATCGCTGTCGGGTCGGCCTCGACCATGCGCTCGTAGAGCTCGTTGGAAACCGTGATGCCGTTGCCGTTCAGGTCCATCGAGAAGGCGGTGATGGTGTCCTTGGGCGTGGCGCCCACGCCCAGGGTGGCGGCGATCGGCATGCCGGCCAGCATGTGCGCGCCGTCGAGCGCGCCGATGGAAACCTTGTCGCGGATATTGGCCCAGGAAGCTTCCTTGGAGACCATGGTATTCAGGCCGTATTTCTTGAAGAAGCCTTTTTCATGCGCGACCACGATGGGCGCGCAGTCGGTGAGCGGGATGATGCCGAAGCTGAGGTCGGTCTTTTCCAGGCCTTCCGATCCGGCCGCCCAGGCTGAACTGCGTACGCCCGCCGGCACCATGTTCATGAGCGCGGCCGCCGCAGAAACGCCGGCGGCCTTTTTAATGAAGTCCCGACGCTCGCTGCTCGGTAAGACGATTTTCTGTTCTTCATGGTCTGACATTTCTATAAAGCTCCAAAAAAAATGGCGTCCGACCCTGCAGAGTCGAGACGCCGTTGTCCATACAAACAAAAAGGAGGAATTAATGCCGAGAGCTGCGCCTTTGCAGCCTTCGGTCTTGCTTCAGCAATGCCCGTGCCAGCTTCTTGGCGATCCTGGAAACAGTGGATTACAGCGGGGTTGCCGCCTTCTTTCTGCCGCGAGTTTCGCGCTGACCTGTCAGCTAACGGTGCAGATCGATGCAGCTTTGCACTGTCGTGGTGCTTGCTGTGGCAATCACGATTGCCAGCAGCGCGATGAGCGGCATGACGAAGAAATCCGGTGCTTTCATCGCCCACAAGGTCGCCCCGCTGATGAGGCACCAGAGCAGGGAAATCGGCGCCAGCAGCCAGAAGGCCCGTGCCCGCACAAACAGCAAGGCGCCGAGCGTGGCCAGCGCGGTCGGATCGGGCGCCATACCGAAGACTTCCGCCTGCGCCAGGCTTCTTCCCTGCGCGAGTCCGATCAGGGGGTGGAGCAGCAGCGCGTACAGAAAAAGGCCCATGCCGGCGCGGCGATGCAGCTTGGGCACGAACTCAGGCTGCGGCCCTGGTGCAATGAGCCAGAGCAGCAGCAGGGCTTCGATCGCGAAGGCCAGCGCGAAATAGCCGCCGGCAGGGTTGATGGCGGCGTAGCGTTGCCAGTGGAAAGCCCAGGCGACCCAGACCCAGCAAAACACCAGGGCCATGAGGGCAGGCCGCCTTGTCCGGACGCCGCCTCGTTGGAGCAAGAACAGCAGCGCCACACCCAGCCCCAGGGTGAGGAGCGGCAGCGGCCACCACTCGGTGTTGTGGAGTTCGAACTGGCGGTAATAGGTTTGCGGCGAGAACAGCAGCAGGTCGCGCAGGCTGTAGCTCCACCACTCGCTCATTACAGCCTTTCAACATAGGCAATCATGCGCGCGCGCATGGCCTGGTCCGGCAGTCTTCCCGCGGCTGAATTCATGTTCTCGATCACATGGTCGACGCGGGTGGTGGCCGGAATCGCGCAGGTGACGGCAGGGTGCGAGATGATGAACTTGAGCGCGAACTGCGCCCAGCTCGTGCAGTCGATTTCCGCCGCCCACGCCGGCAGCCGGTGGCGCGCGAGACGATCGAGCAGTTCGCCCTGCCGGAAGGGGCGGTTGACGATGACGGCGATGCCGCGCTCGCGCGCGAGCGGAAACAGGCGGCGTTCGGCCTCGCGGTCATGGAGGTTGTAGGTGATCTGGACGAAGTCGAGCGGCTGGCTGGCCATGATCTTTTCCAGCTCGCCGTGGCGGCGTCCGTGCGAGGTGGTGATACCGACATGGCGCAGGCGGCCGGCCGCCTTCATGTCGAACAGTGCGGGCAGGTGTTCCTCCCAGGCCAGCAGGTTGTGCACCTGCAGAAGGTCGAAGCGCGGCACGCCCCACAGTCGGCGCGATTGCTCGATCTGGGTTGGTCCTTCATCACCGTCTGAAATCCACACCTTGTCGGCGGAAAAGAGGTAGGCAGGACGGCCGAGTTTTTTCAGGCCATGGCCGATGACTTCCTGGGAAGAACCGTACATGGGCGAGCTGTCGATGAGCCGCCCGCCGTGCAGGAAGAAATTGCGCATGACTTCGGCGGAAGCGTCGCGTGCGGCGCTGTCGTTGCCGACGTTGAAGGTGATCCAGCTGCCGAGCCCGACGAGGGGAATGGCCTCGCCGCTGGAGGGGATGGCACGGGTGGCGGGCCGAGCCGGTTGCGCCAGACCGGTCGACGGCAGGACAAAAGGCGCGGCAGCCAGTGTGCCCAGCAGCCTGCGGCGGATCGGGTTCGGTTTTCTTGTCATGCCGGCTTCCTTCGGAAACGGACTTGAAGCTCAGACCTCGCCGGCGCGCTCAGGCTGCAGGAGATCGATCCTGAATTCGTCCTCGTAGGGCGGCACGTTGCATTCGATGATGTCGGTCGGCGCCACGTCCAGGCGCACGCCGACGATGTCGGTGCGCACCGGCAGCTTGGCCGCGCCGCGGTCCACCAGCACCACGGTGCGCATTTCCGCCGGCTGCTTCCTGGCCAGGTATTCCACCGCACGCAGCAGGGAATGGCCGCGGTACATGACGTCGTCCACCACCAGCACGGTGTAGCCCTCCAGATCGAGCGCGGCATGCGCGGCGTTTTCGGTCAGTTGGGTTTCCGGGTAGAGCAGGGTGAGGTCGTCTGCATAGCGCTTGATCTGCAAATCCAGGCGCAGGCAGTCGCGCAGCCCGTGAACGCTGGCCAGGCGCTCGCGCAGCCTGTCCGCCAGCGGCGCGCCGCGCCGTAGCACGCCGACGATGGCGATTTGCGTACGCCCGACCAGAAAGCCCGCGGCCTGGTGCGCCATGCCGGTGACGATGGCGTCGAGCTGCCCGGTGGAATACAGACAGGTGCGGTTGCCGGGCGGTTTGTCCATGTGTGCGTGTGCCGTTTAGGAGTGAACGATAAGCGCAACCCCGATTTTATAAGCGTTTCCCAAGATTTCGCTTATCCGGCCGGCAGCATCCTATGGCGCCGGGCATCCATGCGCTACAAAAAACTTGCATGCCGCGGCGCACCGGCGCCGTCCCGCATCGTGTCTCAATCTGAAGAGGAGCAGCATGATGAACATTTCGCCATACGACCGTCTGGGGGGTGCGCAGGGCATTTCCAGAATTGTGGACGATGTCATCGGCGCGCATTTGAACAACCCGGCGGCCAGCACCCGGTTTCAGAACATCCAGGATCCGGAGCATGCCAGGCAGATGGCGCGCGAGTTCTTCTCGACAAGCACAGGATAGACGAGACGAGCCAGAAGGACGTGCTTGCCATTCTCTATTCGCTCAAGGGCGAGATCATCCGGGTTTGAAACCTTGGAAAGTTGCGCTTGCTAGCAGCCTGTCGGACTTGAGCGATCGTAGCGAGCCGGGTGGGAGAGCGAGGACAGTTTTTCACGATTTCGAGGCGCATAGCGGGCCTATGCAACGAGAAATCGGGGAAAACGAGCTTGCCAGTTTCGGCGCAAGCCAAAA
>DCVO01000148.1 GCA_002327405.1 Thiobacillus sp. UBA2186
GGAAGAAGCCCATGGTCGCGCCGTATTCCGGCGCCATGTTCGCAATCGTGGCGCGGTCGGTCACCGGCATGGCGGCTGCGCCTTCGCCGAAGAACTCGACGAACTTGCCCACGACTTTGGCCTTGCGCAGCATCTCGGTAATCGTCAGCACGACGTCGGTGGCGGTGATGCCGGGCTTAGGCTTGCCCTTGAGGTTCACCCCGACCACATCAGGCGTCAGGAAGTACACCGGCTGCCCGAGCATGGCGGCTTCGGCCTCGATGCCGCCCACGCCCCAGGCGACGATGCCGAGGCCGTTGATCATGGTGGTGTGGGAATCCGTACCCACCAGCGTGTCGGGGAAACAGACGCCGTCCTTCTCCATCACCCCGCGCGCGAGGTATTCCATGTTGACCTGGTGCACGATGCCCACGCCGGGCGGGACGACCTTGAAGGTGTCGAAGGCCTGCATGCCCCACTTGAGGAACTGGTANNCTTCATGTTGAGGTCGAGCGCGTCCCTGCTGCCGTAGGCGTCGACCTGGATGGAATGGTCCACCACCATGTCCACCGGCACCAGCGGCTCGATCTTTTTCGGGTCCTTGCCGGCGCGCGCCGCGGCCGAACGCATGGCGGCGAGGTCGGCCAGCAGCGGCACGCCNNGCGCCACGGTGAAGGGGATTTCCTCGGTGCGCTCGGCATTGGGCTGCCAGTTGGCCAGCTGCCTGACATGTTCTTCGGTGACCTTCACGCCGTCGCAATTCCTCAGCACCGACTCCAGCACGATGCGGATGGAGACGGGCAGGCGGGAAATCTTGCCGAGGCCGGCTTTTTCCAGTTGCGGCAGGGCATACAGGGCGCTGGTCTGGCCGTTGCCTTTGTCGAAAGTCTGGCGGGAATCGAAGAGCTTGTGCATGGCGGTATTGCTGGGTCAGCAGAACTAGGAAACCTCGCATTTTACCCAAACTTGCAGGGCTCACGGCAGACCGGTGCCAGGATAGTTTCACAATGTTTCGCAATCCGGAATTGCTCCCCCCTTGTGCGGAAAGAATTAGCTGGCTAGGCTGTGAGGTACAGACGTTTCGTCTGAAAAAAGAGGAATCTGGCCGGGTTTCAGCCAAATCAATTTTAAAAACTCGTTGTGAGGAGATTGAAATGAAAGGCAACAAGTTATTCGGGCTGTTCGGACTGTTTGCTGCAATGGCGGTCGGCGTTGCCAGCGCCGAGGATTACCCAAGTAAACCCATCACCCTGGTCGTGCCTTTTTCTGCCGGCGGCCCGACCGATACCGTGGCGCGACTGATCGCCCAGCCCATGGGGGCCTATCTCAGGCAGCAGGTCGTCATCGAAAACGTGGGCGGCGCCGGCGGCACGCTCGCGGCCGGCAAGGTGGCGCGTTCCGCGCCCGACGGTTACACCATCTTCCTGCACCACATCGGCCATTCCACCGCGCCTTCGCTGTATCGCAAGCTGGCCTACAACTCCATTGACGACTTCGAACCAGTGGGCCTGGTGACCGACGTGCCCATGACCATGGTGGCGCGCAAGGACTTCCCGGCCAGGGACGTCAAGGAGATGATCGCTTACGTCAAGGCCAACAAGGACAAGGTGACCTATGCCAACGCCGGCCTCGGTTCCGCCTCGCATCTGTGCGGCATGCTGTTCATGACCGCCATCCAGGCCGACCTCACCACTGTGCCCTACAAGGGCACCGGCCCGGCCATGAACGATCTGCTGGGCGGCCAGGTCGACCTGATGTGCGACCAGACCACCAACACCACCAGCCAGATCAAGGGAGGCAAGATTCGCGCCTATGCCGTGACCACCAAGACCCGCGTGGCCTCGCTCCCCGATCTGCCGACACTGAACGAGTCCGGCCTGGCGGGTTTCGAAATCGGCGTGTGGCACGGCATCTATGCGCCCAAGGGCACGCCCAAAGCAGTGGTCGACAAGCTGACCCAGGCCCTGGCCTTCGCACTGAAGGATGCCAATGTGAAGCAGCGCTTTGCCGACCTCGGCACCGAGCCGGTGTCGGACAAGGAAGTGACGCCGCTGGCGCTGCGCACCAAGCTCAAGACCGAGATCGAAAAATGGAGTCCGATCATCAAGAAGGCGGGCGTATACGCCGACTGACATGAAGGCGTCCTGCTGAAGAACCTGCGGGGCCGCGTGCATGGGCGCGGCCCCGTTGCGTTTCGACCGACGCCGATACCAAGAGGCATTCAATGTCCGCCATACGCAACCCCAAGGATTTCTGGGCCGGCCTGATCTACATCGTGATCGGGCTCGGCGCTTTCTATATCGCGCTGGATTACGAAATGGGCACGGCCGTGCGCATGGGGCCGGGTTATTTCCCCAGGGTGCTCGGCATCGTGCTGGCGCTGATCGGGCTGGCCGCGCTGGTGCGCAGTTTTTTGCGGCCGGGCGAAGCCGTCGGCCGCATGGCCTGGCGCGCGGCCTTGCTTGTGCTCGGCGCCACGGCGGTTTTCGGCCTGCTGGTGCGCGGGGCGGGCCTCGTGCTCAGCCTGTTCGTGCTGGTGCTGGTGAGTGCCTGTGCCAGCAAACAGTTCCGTTTGCCTTCCACCGTGCTGCTGGCCGCGGGCCTCGCCGTGTTCAGCGCGCTGGTTTTCCTGAAAGGCCTGGGCATACCGCTGCCGCTGCTGGGCAGCTGGTTCGGAGGCTAGGTCATGGAACTGCTTGCCAATCTGGGGCTGGGCTTCGACACGGCCTTTACCCTCACCAACATCCTGTATTGCCTGGCCGGCGTCGCGCTCGGCACGCTGATCGGGGTGTTGCCGGGCCTGGGCCCGGTCGCCACCATCGCCATGTTGCTGCCGGTCACCTTCGGCCTGCCGCCGGTGTCGGCGCTGATCATGCTGGCGGGCATCTATTACGGCGCCCAGTATGGCGGCTCGACGACGGCCATTCTGGTCAACCTGCCGGGGGAGACCTCGTCCGTCGTCACCGCCATCGACGGCTACCAGATGGCGCGCCAGGGCCGCGCCGGCAAGGCGCTGGCCACGGCTGCGATCGGCTCTTTCTTCGCCGGCACCGTCGCCACCTTCGTGATCGCGGTATTCGCACCGCCGCTCGCAGACTTTGCGCTCAAGTTCGGTCCGTCGGAATATTTCTCGCTCATGCTGCTGGGCCTGATCGCCTCGGTGGTGCTGGCGCACGGCTCGCTCCTGCATGCGCTCGGCATGATCGTGCTGGGATTGCTATTGGGCATGCTGGGTACCGACGTCAATTCCGGCCTGCCGCGCTATACCTTCGATTTGCCTGAGCTGGCCGACGGCATCAGCTTCGTGGTGATCGCCATGGGCATGTATGGCCTGGGCGAGATCATCCGCAACCTCGAAGGCGAGGAAGAGCGCAGCGCCATGGTGAGCAAGGTGTCCGGCCTGATGCCCACCAGAGAGGACTTCAAGCGCATCGCCGGGCCCATCGTGCGCGGCACCGGGCTTGGCGCGATGCTCGGCATCCTGCCGGGCGGCGGCTCCATCCTCGCCGCCTTCGCCGCCTATTCGGCGGAAAAAAAGCTTTCCAGAAACGCTTCCGAATTCGGCAAAGGCGCCATCGAGGGCGTGGCCGCGCCGGAGTCGGCCAATAATGCCGGCGCCCAGACTTCCTTCATTCCCATGCTCACCCTGGGCATTCCCTCCAACCCGGTGATGGCGCTGATGATCGGCGCGCTCATCATCCAGGGCATCCAGCCCGGGCCGCTGGTGATGACCGAACAGCCGGAACTGTTCTGGGGCATCATCGTTTCCATGTGGATCGGCAACCTGTTCCTGGTGATCCTCAACCTGCCGCTGATCGGACTGTGGGTGCGGCTCATCACTATTCCCTACCGGCTGCTATTTCCGGCCATCCTGGTGTTCTGCGCCATCGGCGTGTTCAGCATCAACAACCGCGAGTTCGACGTTTACCTCATGGCCCTGTTCGGCCTGCTGGGCTACATCTTCGCCAAGCTCGACTGCGAAATGGCGCCGCTGCTGCTGGCCTACATCCTGGGCCCGATGATGGAAGAGTATTTGCGCCGGGCGCTCCTGATCTCGCGCGGCGACCCCATGGTGCTGATCGAACGGCCGATCAGCGCGACCATGCTGGCGCTTTGCGTCGTGGCGCTGCTGCTGGTCCTGGTGCCGGCCTTCCGCAAGACCCGCCAAGAGGCTTTCCAGGAAGAAGGATAAGCCGGGAAAGCCCGTCGGCTATGCTCTAATAACGAATTGCCATGGCCGCATCGGGCGGCCGAACGATCCAGAAGGAAACCGAAGTGAGCACCCTCAAGAAAAAAGCCCTCGAATACCACCGCCTGCCCAAGCCGGGTAAACTGTCGGTCGAATCCATGAAGCCCTGCGCCACGCAGAATGATCTGTCGCTCGCCTATTCGCCCGGCGTGGCGGAGCCGGTGCGCGAGATCGCCAAGAATCCCAAGACCGCCTACGACTACACCAACAAGGGCAACCTGGTGGCGGTGGTGTCGAACGGCACCGCCATCCTCGGCCTGGGCAACCTGGGGCCGCTCGCCTCCAAGCCGGTGATGGAGGGCAAGGGGGTGCTGTTCAAGCGTTTTGCCGGCATCGACGTGTACGACATCGAGATCAACGCCCACACCGTGAAGGACGTGGTCAAGGTGGTCGAGGCCATCGCGCCCACCTTCGGCGGCATCAACCTCGAGGACATCGCCGCGCCGGAGTGCTTCGAGATCGAGGCGCAGTTGAAGAAGAAGCTCGACATCCCGGTGTTCCACGACGACCAGCACGGCACTGCGGTCATCATCAGCGCCGGCCTCGTCAATGCCCTGCATATCCAGGGCAAGCAACTGGCCGACACGAAGATCGTCTGCCTCGGCGCGGGCGCGGCAGGGCTGTCGTCCATGAGCCTGCTGGTGGCCATGGGCGCGAAGAAATCCAACATCACCCTGGTGGATTCCAGGGGCGTGGTGAGCAAGTCGCGCACCGATCTCAACAAGTACAAGAAGCCCTGGGCGCGCGCGACCGAGCTGAAGACCTTGGCGGAAGCCATGGACGGCGCCGATGTGTTCGTCGGCGTGTCCGGCCCCAACCTGGTCACCCCGGCCATGGTGAAGAGCATGGCGGCCAAGCCTGTGGTGTTCGCGCTCGCCAATCCCGATCCGGAAATCACCCCGGACAAGGCGCACAAGGCACGCAAGGACCTGATCATGGCGACCGNNCGGACTACCCCAACCAGGTCAACAATGTGCTGGGCTTCCCTTTCATCTTCCGCGGTGCGCTGGATGCCCGTGCGAAGAGCATCACCCAGGACATGCTCATCGCTGCCGCGAAGGCGTTGGCCGAACTCGCGCGCGAGAAAGTCCCGGCCTCCGTGCTCAAGGCCTACAAGGTCAAGAAGATGAAATTCGGCTCCGACTACATCCTGCCCAAGCCCTTCGACCCGCGTCTCATCGAACGCGTGCCGGCGGCGATCATCAAGGCGGTGAAAAAGAAGTAAACGCATGTACAAAGCGCGCCCAGACCGCCCGGTCACGCTGCCTCTCATGAGTCTGCACCTGCCGCTGGCGGGCTGGGTTTCCTTCCTGCATCGGGTTTCGGGCGTGCTGCTGTTCTTCTGCCTGCCGCTGGCGCTGTATGCGCTCGACCGCGCAATGAGCGGGCCGCAGGCTTTCGATGAAGTGCGCAACACCCTTGCGCAGCCCGCGGTGCGCGTCCTGCTGCTGCTGGCGGTGTGGGCGCTGGCGCATCATCTTTTCGCCGGCATCCGCCATTTGCTCATGGACGTGCATGTCGGCGTAAACCTCGCCGCCGCACGGCGTTCCGCGCTGATCGTGGCGATCGCCGCCGGCGTGGTCGTTCTGATTACAGCCTGGAGGCTGTTCGCATGAATTTCAAAAATGCAATCAGCCACAGAGCACACAGAGTTCACAGAGAAGAAACAGAGGCTGATTCGATTTCTGCGCTTTTTTGCTTGGGTGGAGTTCTTGTCGGAGCAACAAGGATGAGATTTTCTCTGTGTGCGCTGTGCCCTCGGTGGCTTGAAGTGAGGTTTTCAGGATGAGAAAACCGGTCACCGGCAGCCATAGCGGCACCGGCTGGTGGCTGGTGCAGCGCTTTTCCGCAGTGGTGCTGCTGCTCTCCGGGCTGATTTTGTGGCTGGGCTACCTGCAGGTGCCGACGCTCGATTACGCCACGCTCAGCGCGCTGCTCCAGGCCGGCTCTATCCGCCTGCTGGTGTGGCTGCTGGTGGCAAGCCTCAGCCTGCACGCCTGGGTGGGGCTGCGCGACGTGCTGATGGACTACGTGAAACCGGTTTCGCTCCGGCTCGCACTCAACCTGCTTGTCACCCTCGTGCTGCTGCTGTGCACGGTGTGGACGACGGCGATCCTGTGGGGGGCGCATGGATAGGCGCGTATTCGACGCCGTCATCCTGGGCGGCGGCGGCTCCGGCCTGCGCGCCGCGCTGCAGCTCGCCAATTCCGGCTTCAAGGTCGCGGTGGTGTCCAAGGTGTTTCCCACCCGCTCGCATACGGTCTCCGCGCAGGGCGGCATCACCGCTGCGCTCGGCAACGTCTCGGAGGACGACTGGCACTGGCACATGTTCGACACCGTCAAGGGTTCGGANNGCCATCGAGTTCATGTGCCGCGAGGCGGCGAGCGCGGTGTACGAACTCGAGCACATGGGCCTGCCGTTCTCGCGTCTCGATAACGGAAAAATCTACCAGCGCGCCTTCGGCGGCCAGTCGAAAAACTTCGGCGGCGAGCAGGCCGTCAGAACCTGCGCCTGCGCCGATCGCACCGGCCACGCGCTCCTGCACACGCTGTACCAGCGCAACATCGCGGCGCGCACCCAGTTCTTCGACGAGTACTTTGCGCTCGACCTGGTGCGCGACGAAGAGGGCTATTGCCTCGGCCTTGCCGCACTTTCCATCGAGAGCGGCGAGGCCATCCTCATCGAGGCACGCGCCACCCTGCTCGCCACCGGCGGCGCGGGGCGCGTGTTCTGGAACACCAGCAACGCCATGATCAACACCGGCGACGGCCTGGGCATGGTGCTCAGGGCCGGGCTGCCGCTGGAGGACATGGAATTCTGGCAGTTCCATCCCACCGGCATCGCGGGGGTCGGCAGCCTCATCACCGAGGGCGTGCGCGGCGAGGGCGGCTATCTCGTCAACAGGCACGGCGAACGCTTCATGGAGCGCTATGCCCCACATGCGAAGGATCTCGCCTCGCGCGACGTGGTGAGCCGCGCCATCGCCACCGAAATCCACGAAGGCCGCGGCTGCGGAGCGCACGCAGACCATGTGCTCTTGAAGCTCGAACATCTGGGCGAAGATGTCATCGCCGAGCGCCTGCCGGGCATCCGCGAGCTCTCCGTCCGCTTTGCCGGCGTCGATCCGGTGAGCGCCCCGATCCCGGTCGCGCCCACCGCGCACTACATGATGGGCGGCATCCCCACCAACCTCGACGGCCAGGTGGTGGCGCCGGCACGCTACGGCCCCGAGGAGCCGGTGCCGGGCCTGTATGCGGTCGGCGAATGCGCCTGCGTCTCGGTGCACGGCGCCAACCGCCTGGGCGGCAATTCGCTGCTGGACCTGGTCGTCTTCGGCCGCGCCGCCGGCCGCCACATGATCGAGTACCTGCGCGAAAACCCCTACCCGCGGGAAACGCCGGCCGAGGCGGTGCAGCTCGGACTCGGGCGCCTGGCGCGCTGGTCGGAGACGCGCGGCGACGAAACCGTGGACGGCATCACGCGCGAGCTGCGTCGCCTGATGCAGAAGCACTGCGGCGTGTACCGCAAGCGCGCCGTGCTGGAAGAGGGCCTGGGCGAATTGACCAGGCTGCAGGAACGGGCGGGGCGAATCACGCTCGGCGACCGGAGCAAGGTGTTCAACACCGCGCGCATCGAGGCGCTGGAGATGGAGAATCTGCTGTTGGTCGCGCGTGCCACCATCGTTTCCGCGCTGGCGCGCGAGGAAAGCCGCGGCGCGCACAGCCGCGAGGATTTTCCCCAACGCGACGACGACCGTTGGCTCAAGCACACGCTCTACCACCTGGAAAACGACCAGATCGACACCAAGCCGGTGCGCCTCAAGCCGCTGACGGTGGAGAGCTTCAAGCCCATGGAGCGGAGCTACTGATGAAATTCCGCCTTTATCGCTACGACCCCGAAAGCGGCGAAAAGCCCTTCATGCAGGAAGTCGAACTCGACATCGACCCGGCCGGAAAGATGCTGCTCGACGCCCTGCTGGAACTCAAGGCCGGCGACGACACCCTCGCTTTCCGGCGCTCCTGCCGCGAGGGCGTGTGCGGCTCGGACGCGGTCAACGCCAACGGCCGCAACGTGCTGGCCTGCGTGACGCCGCTTTCCGGCCTGAAGGAACCCATCGAAATCCGCCCGCTGCCCGGCCTGCCGGTGATCCGCGACTTCGTCGTCGACATGGAACCCTTCTACCGCCAGTACCGCTCGATCAAGCCCTGGCTCGTCAACGATGAACCCGAGCCCGAGCGCGAACGCCTGCAGACGCCCGAGGAGCGCGCCGAGCTGGAAGGGGCCTACGAATGCATCCTGTGCGGCGCCTGCACCAGTTCCTGCCCTTCGTTCTGGTGGCATCCCGACAGGTTCGTCGGCCCCTCGGGCCTTTTGCAGGCCTGGCGCTTCATCGCCGACAGCCGTGACCAGGCTACCGAAGAGCGCCTGGACAACCTGGAAGACGCCTACCGCCTGTACCGCTGCCGCGGCATCATGAACTGCGTCGAAGTCTGCCCCAAGGGGCTGAACCCGACCGAAGCCATCGGCAAGATCCGCGAACTGCTGGTCAAGCGCAAGGTGTGAGGTGAGTGAGGAGTGAGGAGTGAGCTTTTCCCCTTGTATGTTAGCGAGGGAAAGGGGGGTGGGGATGGACCTGACCCAATCTTCCCTTCGTCGTACCCCCTCCCCCTTGGGGGGAGGGGCGGCCGGCAGCAGGCCGGGCGACATCGTGCTCGTCGTCGTACTCCCCTCCCCCTTGGGGGGAGGGGCGGGGGAGAGGGCCGGCAAGGGGAACAAACGGGGGAAATCAAGCGTGGGTGACCCCATTTCCCGCCCTCTCCCCGAGGCACCCTCTCCCCAGCCCTCTCCCCGAGGGAGAGGGAGCGAACGCCGGGCACAGACCGATTTGCAGGGAGGCGGCGCCCTCTCCAGCCCTTGTATGTTAGCGAGGGGAGAGGAGAACTTGGAGCATGCATCCGCAGGTGGTAAGGATGTAAATATCGCCAGCGAAGACCGCCATCGCCGCCTGCGCTGGCGCTGCCGGCGCGGATTGCTGGAGATCGACCTGTGGCTTGCGCGCTTTGCCGAAACCGGCCTGACCCGGCTGTCGGACGAGGAATGCGAAGCCTTCGAGGCCCTGCTGCAAGAAGCCGATGCCGATCTGCTGTCCTGGCTGCAAGGGCGCGAGGCGGCGCCCGAAAGCCATGCGCGCATGGTCGGAATAATCCGCGCGTCTGGGTGATTTCACGCTGTCGCGCTACAATCGGGCAAGAATTACAAAGGTTTCAAGCCCATGAGCAACAAGACTGTTACCCTAAATTTCAGCGATGGCCGCCCATCGATCGAACTGCCTGTTCTGGACAGCAGCATGGGAAAGCCCGTCATCGACATCCGCACGCTGGCGGCGCACGGCATCTACACGCTCGATGCCGGCTTCACCGCCACGGCCAGCTGCGAATCCGGCATCACCTTCATCGACGGCGACGAGGGCCTGCTCTCGCATCGCGGCTATTCCATCGAGGACCTGGCCTACAAATCCGACTTTCTGGAAGTGTGCTACCTGCTGCTGTACGGGGAACTGCCGACTGCCGCCCAGCGCCATGACTTCGAAAACAGCATCCGCCACCACGGCATGGTGCACGACCAGGTGGTCAACGTGTTCCGCGGCTTCAGGCGCGATGCGCATCCCATGGCGCTGATGATCGGCGTGACCGGCGCGATGTCGGCGTTCTATCCCGATGCGCACGACGTGTTCGATCCCCAGGTGCGCGACATCGCCGCGCACCGGCTGCTGGCCAAGGTGCCCACGGTGGCGGCCTGGGCGCACAAGTACAATCTGGGCGAACCCTTCATGTACCCGCAGCACCGCCTCGGCTACGCGGCAAACTTCCTGTACATGATGCATGCCACGCCGTGCGAGCCCTATGAGGTCAACCCGGTGCTGGCGCGCGCGCTCGACCGCATCTTCATCCTGCACGCCGACCACGAGCAGAACGCCTCGACCTCCACAGTGCGCCTAGCCGGTTCCACCGGCGCCACGCCTTTCGCCTGCATCGCCGCCGGCATGGCTTCGCTGTGGGGACCGCTGCACGGCGGCGCCAACGAGGCGGTGCTGAAGATGCTGGAAGAGATCGGCGACGTATCGAAGATTCCCGAGATCATCGCGCGCGCCAAGGACCGTTCCAATCCCTTCCGCCTCATGGGCTTCGGCCATCGCATCTACAAGAATTTCGACCCGCGCGCCAAGGTCATCCGCGAAACCGCGCACGAGGTGTTGAACGAACTCGACATGGTCGACGACCCGCTGTTCAAGGTCGCGCTGGAACTGGAGCGCATCGCGCTGGAGGACGAGTTTTTCATCGAGAAAAAACTCTATCCCAACGTCGACTTCTATTCCGGCATCGTGTTCCGCGCGCTCGGCATTCCTTCCTCCATGTTCACGCCGCTTTTCGCCCTGGCGCGCACGGCAGGCTGGGTGGCGCAGTGGAGCGAGATGCTGTCCGCGCCGGGCCACAAGATCGGCCGTCCGCGCCAGCGCTACATCGGCCCGAAGATGCGCGAGTTCGTGCCCATCGAGAAGCGGGGCTGATCGAATAACCGTAACCGGTCATCGCGAGGAGCGTAACGACGTGGCGATCCAGAATTCTGGCTGGGAAACATCCCGGATTAGACGGCAGCGCGGCCATGTCCATTGACCTGAAAGACTGGATCGGCAGCAGCGCCCTCGACGCCGCCAACGCTGCCTTCCTCGAAGAACACCCGGAGCTGGTTCCGGACGAATGGCTGGAACGCCCGCTTCGCCTGGCGCCTGGGAAAGCGCAGGAAGTTCTTCCCGAAGGACTGTTCGAATCCAGGCAGGTCGGCGCGCTGCGCATCATCAACGCCTACCGTTACCTGGGCGCGCGCCAGGCCGACCTCGACCCGCTCGCGCGTTTCGAGCGCGAGGCCCTGGCAGAACTGACCCCGGAATACTACGGCATCGCCCCGGCCGATCTCGAACAGGAATTCGACACCGGCACCCTCATCGGCCCCAAGCGTGCGAAGCTTGCCGACACCGTCGCGCGGCTGAAGCGCATCTATTGCAGCACGGTCGGCGTCGAGTACATGTACCTCTCCGACGTGCCGCGCAAGCGCTGGATCCAGGAGCGCATGGAAGGCGCCGACGGCTACTTCCACCATGCTCCCGAAATTCGCAGGCACCTGCTTTCCCGGCTCACCGATGCCGAGACCCTGGAAAAATTCCTGCACACCCGCTATCCCGGACAGAAGCGCTTCTCGCTCGAAGGCTCGGAAAGCCTGATCCCGCTGCTGGACACCATCATCAGCCGCGCCGCCCTGCACGGCGCGCGCGAGATGGTCATTGGCATGGCGCATCGCGGGCGCATCAACGTGCTCAGCACCCTGCTGGGCCGCTCGCTGGAAAGCCTGTTCGAGGAGCCGAAGAACGGCAGGATCGACGGCCCGCTGTCGGGCGACGTCAAATACCACCAGGGCTTTTCCAACGACGTCGCCACCCCCTACGGCCCGGTGCACCTGGCGCTGGCCTTCAACCCTTCGCACCTGGAGATCGTGCACCCGGTGGTGCGCGGTTCGGTGCGCGCGCGCCAGGATCGCCGCGCCGACGCCACCGGCGTCGAAGTGGTGCCGGTGATCCTGCACGGCGACGCGGCGCTCTCCGGCCAGGGCGTGGCGATGGAAAGCCTCAACATGTCGCAGACGCGCGGCTTCCGCAACGGCGGCGGCATCCACGTCGTCATCAACAACCAGATCGGCTTCACCACATCGGACCCGCGCGACGTGCGATCCAGCCTGTACTGCACCGATGTGGCCAAGATGGTGGAAGCGCCGGTGTTCCATGTGAATGCCGACGACGTCGACGCGGTGGCCTGGGTGGCGCAACTGGCGGTGGACTATCGCTACACCTTCCACAAGAACGTGTTCATCGACCTGGTGTGCTTCCGCCGCCACGGCCACAACGAACAGGACGAACCGCTGGTGACCCAGCCGCTCATGTACCGCAAGGTGCGCGCGCATCCCGGCACGCGGGCCAAGTATGCCCAGCGCATGATCGAGGAAGGCGTGCTGCGTGCCGGCGAGGAAGAGGCCATGGTTGCGGCCAGCCGCGGAAAGCTCGAACGCGGCGAAAGCCTCAGCCCCCCTGCGCCCTCAGATTTCAAGCAGGTCTTCGCCACCGACTGGAGCCGTTTTCGCGATGGCGATCTCGGCATGGCGGCGGATACCGCGGTTCCGCTGGATGACCTCAAGCGCCTGGGCGAACGTATTACCCAGGTGCCGGAAGGCTTCGGCCTGCACGACCGCGTGGCCAAGGTGGTGGCCGACCGCAAGAAAATGATCGCCGGCGAGCAGCCGCTCGACTGGGGCATGGCCGAGAACCTCGCCTATGCCAGCCTGCTCGACAAGGGTACCAGCGTGCGGCTGACCGGCCAGGACTCGCGCCGCGGCACCTTCTTCCATCGCCATGCCGTGTGGCACGACCAGAACCGCAAGCTGCGCACCGAGGGCGTTTACGTGCCGCTCGAACATTTGCACGAGCGCCAGGGCGTGTTCACCGTGATCGATTCGCTGCTGTCCGAGGAGGCCGTGCTGGCCTACGAATACGGCTACGCCACCGCCGAGCCGGACGCCCTGGTGCTGTGGGAGGCGCAGTTCGGCGATTTCGCGAACGGTGCGCAGGTGGTGATCGACCAGTTCAT
>DCVO01000073.1:0-4306 GCA_002327405.1 Thiobacillus sp. UBA2186
GGCGCTGTTCGACCTCTACGAGGCCAACCTCATCTCCTACGAGGATGCGCTCCGCAACGCCGACTCGCTCAACGACCTGCGCCTGCAGATCAAGCTGCACGGCCAGGAAGCCAAGGGCAAGGACCTGATGACGGGACTGGACCACCTCGACATCGTTTGATCCAGTCACCCGCCAAGTCATGGAATAAACCCAAAGCTTTTACAGGGAGGAACGGGAGGATAAGGGAGTAATGCAAAACAATCCTCCCCTCCCTCACTTAACCTCTCTGTTATTGAATTTTTTCCGCAAGGTGAATGGTTTCAATCAACGGTTCGAGCCTGCCACCAGCTTGTATTCGTACAGCCGGCATTCCAGCGCGCCGTTGTACAGCGGGGTCTTTTTGCTCGCCGACAGGCGGATGAGTTTCGGCAAATTGGCATCGGCGCTGATGATGTAGGCGCGCCAGCTGGCGAACTTGGTTTTCAGCACGTCGCCCAGCTTGGGATACAGCGCCGCCAGTTCCTCCTCTTCGCCCAGCCGCACCCCGTAAGGCGGATTCATCACCAGCACGCCGGATTCTGCGGGCGGCTCGATTTCCAGGATGTCGGCTTTCGACAGGGTCACCGCCTCGCGCAGGCCGGCGGCCTTGAGGTTGCTGTCGGCATCGCGCAATGAACGCCCCATGACGTCGCTGCCGTAGATGGGCAGCGGGCGCAGCGGCTGGCAGGCCGCCTGGGCCTCGGCCTTCATGCGCTGCCAGGCCCTGGCATCCATGCGCAGCATGCGCTCGAAGGCGAAGTCGCGCCCCAGGCCGGGTGCGATGTTGAGCGCCATCTGCGCCGCCTCCATCAGGAAGGTGCCGCTGCCGCACATGGGGTCGTACAAGGCCTCGCCGGGCTTCCAGCCGGACAGCTTGAGGATGCCGGCAGCAAGGTTCTCGTTGATGGGGGCAAGGCCCGACTGCTTGCGCAGTCCGCGCTTGTAGAGCGATTCGCCGGACGTGTCGAGGTACAAGGTATAACGGTCGCGCGTGAGAAAGGCGCGGACGCGGATGTCCGGGTGCAGGGTCTGCACGCTGGGCCGTGCCCCGGTCTCCTCGACGAAGCGGTCGCACACCGCGTCCTTGATGCGGAGGGTGATGAAATTGAGGCTTTTCAGCGGCGAATCCTGCGCCACCACCTTGACCGCGATGGTGCGCGAGACATCGAACCACTTGTGCCAGAAAACGGCGAGCGCGCCCTGGTACACGTCCTCTTCGTTCTGGTATTTGCCGGCCGACACGCGCAAAAGAATGCGTGTCGCCAGGCGCGAATGCAGGTTGGCCGCGTAGCACAGCGTCATCGGGCCGTGGAAGCCCACGCCGCCGCCGGTTTTTTCCACGTTTTCCGCGCCCAGTTCCAGCAGTTCCTCGGCCAGCGCATTTTCCAGGCCGCGCGGGCAGGTGGCGAAGAATTGTTCGATGCGCGCAGGACGGGTGTCTGCCCTTTCCGGTTTCGGCTCTGCTGCCGGCCTTTCCCTGCGCCGGGTTTCACCACTCTCGCGTCTGGCCTCTTTCGTGTGCGTTGCAGGCCGCTCCGATGCAGGCCTTTCCTGCCGTGCGGGACGGGCGCGCGGCTTGTCCTCGGCCACTGCCTTTTCCTTCCGCGCCGTTTCCGGCGTCGGCTTGGGCGCCGGTTTCTTGCTGCGGTCGCGCTCGATGTTCACGCGGCGCGAGGTAGCCGGACGCTTGGCTTGGCGCGGTTTCTCCTGCTCGCCTTCCTTGTTGATCGAAAGCGTGCCGCGGGGTTTTGGTTTATCGGTCATTTAATCTATTTACGGTTTCACAACCACCAGGATGACCACCGCGAGCAGCACCAGCACGGGAACTTCGTTGAACCAGCGGAACCATACGTGGCTGCGATGGTTGGTGCGCGACTGGAATATTTTCAGCAGGCCCTTGCACACATGGTGATAGCCTATGAGGCCGACGACCAGCGCGACCTTGATCCAGAGCCAGGCGGGCGTGGGCCACCAGTATGCCGCCCACAGCCAGATGCCTGAAGCCAGCGTCAGCCACATGATGGGGGTGACAAACCGGTACAATTTCTCGGCCATGAACAAGAGCCGCCGGTAAGCGACTTCGTTCGGCTCCATGGCCATGTTTACATAGATGCGCGGCAGGTAGAACAGCCCCGCGAACCAACTCACCATCATCACGACATGAAACGCCTTGATCCACAGCATGGCCGAACCCGAAAATCAAAACCTGCATTCTACCCCTGAGCCCCGGCCCACAGCGCGCTGGAAAACTTTTCTGCGCAACCACGGCATCACCCTGGTGCTGCTGGCTGCATTCGCCTGGTTCTGGTTCCGTCCGCCCGCCACCGTCACCGAGGAAAACCGCCCGGCGCCGGCTTGGTCCGTACAGGCCAGCGACGGCCGCGCACTCGGCTCCGAGCAGTTCAAGGGCAAGGTCGTGCTGATCAACTACTGGGCCACCTGGTGCCCGTATTGCCTGAAGGAAATGCCGGTGATCGAGGCGTTCTGGCAGGACCACCGCGCCCAGGGCTTCGAGGTGCTGGCGGTAAGCGTGGACGACCCGCCGGAAAAGGTCGCCCAGTACATGAAAGACCACGGCTACGCCTTCCCGGCCGCGCCGATGGACCCCAGCGTATACGCCGCCTTCGGCCGCGCCGACAGCATTCCGACTTCCTTCGTGCTCGACGCCGAGGGCGTCATCCGCCACAAGATAGACGGCCAGGTGCACTATCCAAGGCTGGAGAAACTCGTCCTTCCGCTACTTCACAAGGCCCGTCAGCCATGAGCGAATCCCGCATCACCGAACTGGAAACCAAACTGGCGTTTGCCGAAGACCTGCTGGACACGTTGAACCAGACCGTCATCCGCCAGCAGCGGCAAATCGACAGCCTGCAGGAACAATTCCGGTTATTGCATCAGCAGGTGCGCGACAGCCAGACCGACGCGGAGCCTTCGACGCCGCGCGAGGAAATCCCGCCGCACTACTAGACGGCGATCTTCATCACCACCTTGCGGATCATGCCGTCACCGACCAGCGGCGCGTGCGCGTCGTCAGGGAAGAAAATGCAGAACGAGCCGGCCGGCGTGGCCACCCAACTCGCAGGCGCATCGTCGTAAAAACGGATGTCTCGCGCCGCGTCGAATTCGCCGATCGGATTCTCGCACTCCGCCAGCGGCCGCCAGCCCATCTCGTCCACCCCTTCCAGCACCAGCTGGATGTCGATGTAGCGGCGGTGCGATTCAAGCTTCGCCACGGTCCGCGCGCGTCCGGCGCAGTGTTCGACGATCGCGAAAATATCCTCGCCCTGCACCGCGTGCCTGCCAGGTGCAAGCGCCGACAGGTCCGTGCCGCGCAGGTATGCGAAGGCGCGCGCGAACAGCGGATGCAGCGCGATGTAGCGATCGGTATCAGCCAGGCTGGACAGTATCATGTCGGTATCCCTATGAACTCACGGTGCCGAAGTGGTCAGAGGGCGTTGAGTAGATCGCTTGTCACGGACAAACACTCCTTTGTCCCTAGACTGGACCTCGAATAAGCCAATTGCATGAAATAAATCCTTGAGCTTGGCGTAGCCGTAATTGCGCGAATCAAACGAATCTTTCTGGGAAATATGCTGACCTACCGCCCCCAGCCCGGCCCATCCCTCATCATCTGCTTTGGCTTCCACTGCTCTACGCAGCAAGCTGACCAAGCGCGTATCGCTCTTGAGTTCCTTGGCACTCAACTTAGTCGCGGCTGTTTTCGCCGCAGTTGGCATGACGCTATCCTTTTCAGTTTCCGTCACGGCAATGATGTCCGACTCAGCAGGTCCGCCTAGGTTTTCCAGATAAAGAAATACAGAACAGGCCTTAACAAAAGGCTCAGGCGTTTTCTTCTCGCCAAAACCAAACACCTTTAGGCCATTGGCGCGGATTCGCATCACCAGTGGCGTGAAATCCGAATCGCTGGACACAATGCCAAACCCGTCCAGTTGCTTGGTATATAGCAAGTCCATCGCGTCGATAATCATTGCCGAGTCGGTAGCGTTCTTGCCTTTGGTGTAGGCAAACTGCTGTACGGGCTGGATGGCATATTCGTGCAGCACTTCCTCCCATGCATTCAGATGCCGACTTTTCCAGTCGCCATAGGCGCGGCGTATATTGATAACGCCATACTTGGCCAACTCGTCGAGAACTTCGTCAATTTTGCCGGCGGGACTGTTATCAGCGTCGATCAGCAGAGCAATACGATGTTCGTGAGTCATTATTGGTCCTGTCTAAAGGCCGCCAAGAATTGGTCAACGGCTGATCGGCTTGTAGCGGATGCGC
>DCVO01000073.1:4396-7058 GCA_002327405.1 Thiobacillus sp. UBA2186
CGCAGGGTTTCCACGTCGAGGTCGTTGGAAGGTTCGTCCAGCAGCAGCACGTTGCCGCCCGCGATCAGGGTCTTGGCCAGATGCAGTCGCCCGCGCTCGCCGCCGGAGAGGTTGCCGACGATCTTCTGCTGGTCGCCGCCCTTGAAGTTGAAGCGGCCGAGATAGGCGCGGGCGGGCATCTCGAACTTGCCCACGGTGAGGATGTCGCGGCCTTCGGCGATTTCGTCGAACACGGTCTTGCTGCCATCCAGGCCCTCGCGCGTCTGCTCGACCGCCGCGATCTTGACCGTTGGCCCGATGACGATCTCGCCGCTGTCGGGTTGCTCCTTGCCCATGATCATGCGGAACAGAGTGGACTTGCCGGCGCCGTTGGGGCCGATGACGCCGACGATGGCGCCCGGCGGAACCGAGAAGGACAGCTTGTCGATCAAGAGGCGCTCGCCAAAGCCCTTGGACACGCCGTTGAACTCGATGACCTTGTCGCCGAGCCTTTCACCGGGCGGGATGAAGATTTCCTGGGTTTCGTTGCGCTTCTGGTATTCGTAGGAAGACAGCTCCTCGAAGCGGCTCAAGCGCGCCTTGCTCTTGGCCTGGCGCGCCTTGGGATTCTGGCGCACCCATTCCAGTTCCTGCTTCATGGCCTTCATGTGCGCATCGATCTGCTTGTTCTCCTGCTCCAGGCGCGCTTCCTTCTGCTCCAGCCAGGAGGAATAGTTGCCCTTCCAGGGAATGCCATGGCCGCGATCGAGTTCCAGGATCCACTCGGCGGCGTTGTCGAGGAAATAGCGGTCGTGGGTCACCGCCACCACGGTGCCGGGGAAGCGCAACAGGAACTGCTCCAGCCATTCCACCGATTCGGCGTCGAGATGGTTGGTGGGCTCGTCCAGCAGCAGCATGTCGGGTTTGGACAAGAGCAGCTTGCACAGCGCCACGCGGCGCTTCTCGCCGCCGGAGAGCGGGCCGATCCTGGCATCCCAGGGCGGCAGGCGCAGGGCATCGGCGGCGATTTCCAGCTGGGTTTCGGCATCCGCGCCCGAAGTCGCGATGACGGCTTCGAGCCGCGCCTGCTCTTCCGCCAGCTTGTCAAAGTCTGCATCCGGCTCGGCGTAGGCGGCGTAGATCGCTTCCAGCTTCTTCTGGGCTTCCATCACTTCGCCCAAGCCCGCCTCGATCTCCTCGCGCACGGTCTTCTCGGGATCGAGCTGCGGCTCCTGCGGCAGGTAGCCGATGGAAATGCCGGGCTGCCACTGCACCTCGCCTTCGAACTCCTTGTCGGCGCCGGCCATGATGCGCAGCACGGTGGACTTGCCGGAACCGTTGAGGCCGAGCAGGCCGATCTTGGCGCCGGGGAAGAAGGACAGGGAAATATCCTTGATGATCTGCCGCTTGGGCGGCACGATCTTGCTCACGCGGAGCATGGACATGACGTATTGGGCCATGGGGAATTTCTGAATAAGCAAAAGCTCAATTATCCACTATCGGCGGCGTTTGCCGCATGCGGACGATGCTATTGCCGGCCGCCGTCCTTGCGTGCCGACTCCAGCCATTCGCGCCAGATGGCGAGCGCCACGGCCAGGATCACCGGGCCGAGGAACAGGCCGATGAGGCCGAAGGCGTTGACGCCGCCCAGCACGCCGAGAAACACCAGCAGGAAAGGGATGCGCGTGGGTCCGCTGATGACGATGGGGCGGATGAGATTGTCCACCCAGCTCACCACCAGCGCACCCCACAGGAACAGGCCCACGGCCGCAGCGGTGTCGCCGTTGATGAAGAGTCCCACTGACAGGCTGCCCCACACCACCGGGCCGGCGAAGGGGATCAACGACACCAGGGCGGTGATCGCACCCCACATCACCGGCGCCGACACCCCCGCCACCCAGTAGCCCAATCCTGCCAGCGTTCCTTGGGCCAGCGCGGTCAGCACGATGCCGAACACGACGGCGTGCACCGTCACGCCGACCGCATGCAGGTAGGACTTGGCCTGGCCGCCGATCCAGTGCGTGGCGACGCGTCCGAACTGGGCCAGCACGTTCTCGCCGTGGCGGTAGAGGAAGAACAGGGCGAAGATCGCCAGCCCGAACTTGGCGACGTTGCGGCCGACGCCGCCCGCCATGGTCTTGTACAAGTCCGGATTGGCGAGCCCCAGTGCCTCGACCCGTGTCCTGATCCAGGTCGGGTCGGCCTGGATGCGCCGGTATTGGGCGGCGAGCCACTCGCCGCCCGGCAGGTCGGCGATGCCCGGCGGCATGGGCGGNNGCGCATCGATGGCCAGGGTGTACATGACCAGGACCAGAGGCACAAGCAAGACCAGCGCCACCGCGAGCGTCATGCCCAGGGCGGCGAGCGTCTTGCGGCCGCGCCAATGCGCCGACAGCCGAACATACGAGGGCCAGGTGACATAGGCGAACACGCCCGACCATGCCAGCGCCGCCCAGAAGGGCGACAGCACCCAGAGCGTCAGCCCGAAAATCAGGACCAGGAAAGCGATCGCCCCTGCCCTGCGCACCAACGGCGATTGAATGTCGACCGGCATGTTTACCCCCACAAGGCCAGTTTAAACAGGAACCTCGTCCGGAGCGAGACGCCGTGGATATCCACCCCCCGGGTCACTCCACCGGCCGCCGGAGTGATCCGGAATGCTTGCGCGTCACCCACAGGCTGG
>DCVO01000187.1 GCA_002327405.1 Thiobacillus sp. UBA2186
AGTTCGGATTCGAGCAGGGTTTCGGACAACGCGGCGCAATTGACCTTGATGAAGGGCGCATCCTTGCGCAGGCTCAGGTAATGGATGGAGCGCGCGATGACTTCCTTGCCGGTCCCGCTTTCCCCCCGCAGCAGCACCGTCGATTTGCCGGGCGCGGCCTGGTGGACTTCGGCAAACACCTCCTGCATGCGCTTGCTGCGGCCGATGACGTTGTCCAGGCTGTACTTGCCCTGCAACTCCTTCTGCATGCGGTGCTGGCGCTGCATCAGTTCTTCGCGCTCGGCGGCGACGCGCTCATGCAGGCGCGTGGTCTGTCCGATCAGGTTCGCCACCATGGAAAGGAAGCGCACATCGTTCTCGAAATTGGCGGGCTTCCCGTCGACTTCCCTGTCCACGCTCAAGACCCCGACCGTTTGGCGCCCGACCTTGATCGGAACGCCGACAAAGGCGACGACGCGCCCCTCGCCCATGCTGCGCGAACCGGTGCGGTTCAGGAACAGGGGCTCCTTTGCCACGTCGGGCACCACGATGGGCGTGCCGGTTTGCAGGATTTTTCCGGTGATGCCCTCGCCCTTGCGGAATTTCCCTCGGCTGGCCGCCTCGGCCGACATGCCGGTGGCTTCAACAACGTGCAACTCGCCCGACGGCTGCACCAAACTGACCATGCCGCGCTGCATCTTGAGATGCGATGACAGCACGCCCAGCACCTCCCTCGCCGTCTTGTTCAGGTCGAGAGAAGAACTCAGTATCTTGCTGATTTCATAGATAGTTGCAAGTTCGATACCCGACTCACGACCCGGAAACGCACCCATAGCCTCTGACCTCGCCGACCCTGTTTCAGGTCCTGAAGAAAATTTCCATATCCCTGGCGTTAAAAACATGCAAATGGCATGCCAATAGGATGGCGGGCTCCTGAATTCCTTGGCCATGGGTCGGCAATGGGACAAGGTCCGGTTCTTGCTTTAGTGCCCTGTAGCCATTTTTTTGTCGCGACCATCACAAGACGATCATGCCGCTCCACGACTTCCACTGCCCCCGCTGCAACAAGACTTTCGAACTGCTGATCCGGGGTTCCGACGTTCCCGTCTGCCCCGATTGCGGCAGCCGGGAACTGCAAAAACTCGTGTCCATGCCCCAGGCTCCAGGCAAGACCGCAGCCATCATCGCCGGCGCCCGCAGCCAGGCGGCGCGCGAAGGGCATTTCAGCAACTACTCCGCCTCCGAGCGGAAAAAAATCAAATGAGGCTTTTGCGTGCGCCTCGCCCGTGTCGGCTTTGTAGGATTTGCGACAAATGAAACGCCCTGCTTTTCCCAGGCCCGCGAAGTTGCTCATGTGCTTTTTGGCATGCCGTCTGCTTGGCTTGCTGGAAACCTGCCTGTCTAGCAGCCTGTCGGACTTGAGGCTGATCTACTGCGCCGGTGGGAAGAGCGGTCCATTTTTGGCTTGCGCCGAAACTCGCAAGCTCGTTTTGACTTGCGCCGAAACTAGCAAGCTCGTTTTGGCTTGCGCCGAAACTGGCAAACTCGTTTTCCCCGATTTCTCGTTGCATAGGCCCGCTATGCGCCTCGAAATCGTGAAAAACTGTCCTCGCTCTCCCACCCGGCTCGCTACGATCGCTCAAGTCCGACAGGCTGCTAGGAAATACCGCACGAAGAAACCGGATAACGGGAGCTCTCTCATGTTCAATGCATCGCTGCTGTCCATCATCGAAAATGCGGGCGTCGCCGTGCTGACCCTGACCGAAGGCCTGGAAAAGGACGAGTTCCTGTCCTCGCGCCTGACCCGCGCGGAAACCACGCGCCAGCTGAAAATCATGAGCGACTCCATGGCCAGCCTGCCGCCGTCGACGCAAGTCCTGCTTGAAGAAATCGACTGGAAAGGCTGGCAGTCGCTGGCACGCCGGATCGGCGGCGGCGACGGCGCGGAAGAAGAAGCACTGTGGTTCGCGGCCTGCTCGCTGGTGCCGGCTACGCTGATGTGGCTGCGCGTCTACCGCAAGAGCCAGCCGGAAGATTTTCTATACAAGCCTGCGCCGCACGGCGCATGAATCAGGCAATGGAGAAGCAAATGCAAGCCATTCTCAAACTTGAAGGCGATCATGTCCAACTCGCCTCGCCCGAGGAAGTCGCCGCCGGCATCAAGGCCGCCTGCGAAGTGTTCGCGCAGAACGGCGCCGACCCGAAGGCCTGCGCCGCCGCCAGCGAAAAGCTGGACAAGGACGAAGAACTGACCCGCGACGAAGCCCTGCTCTGCGTGATCTGGAACACCGCAGACGACAAGGCCTTCCGCGCCGTCACCCTGGGCTGGCTGGCGCGCGACGTCGACATCCGGCTCGTCCTGGCATAAGCGGCCGGCATGACTGTCGAACAACTCATCGCCGCCCTGCGGCAGCTGCCGCCGCAGGCCGTGGTCATCATCGAAGGCGACGCCGGCTATTCGCTGGTCGGCGGAATCGGCTTCGAACAAAACGGCAACGGCGTCCCCGACGAAGTCATCCTGCAGCCGTCGATGGAAGATGACTGAACTCCAAATACGCCCTCTCCCTCGGGGAGGGCTGGGGTGAGGGGTGAGGGGTGAGGGCCAAGAGGCAATGGAAACCGAAACATTCGGCAGTTTCGTCATCGCGGAAATGAATACCCACCGCTTCATGTTCCGTGGCGCGGGGATCGATCGCGACAGCGCCCGCCGCGCCCTGCTGAATGCCTGGCGCACACACCGCACCGCGCTGCTGGCACAGTATCCGGAACGGACCGGCTCCATTCCGGACGAAGCCAACATCGAGAACCACTTCAGGATTTACTACCTGGAATTCCAGGCGGATGCGGGTTACCGAGATGGCGAACGCATCGTCTGATCCGTCATCGCAAGGCCGCAGTCCTCACCCCAACCCTCCCAGAGGGAGAGGGGGCGAACGCCGGACCCAAACCGATTTAACGCGGCGATCCAGCTAAACCAGGCCCGGCAAAACTTTCTTCGGATAACAGGAGCCCCCATGAACGACAACACACTTGAACACAACCGCGTCATCCTGTGCCACTTCGACAGCTACAGCTGCGCCCTGAACTTCGCCCGCTACGGCGGTAGCGTGCTTGCCCCTGCGCCCTTGCCGGAGGCAACGAGCGACATGCCGCCGCCGGCCAAGGCCGGCGAACAACATGCCCCTGCCGAGGTACTCAATGCGCTGGTGGCAAAGTACGGCCTCGACCCCGCGCAGCTGAAGATCAATGACGACTTCGAGGCCTGGCTATCCAGCGACAAGGGCCCCATCCGCATCCACCTCGCCCGCTTCACCGGCCTCGATGCGCCGCACGCGGCAATCGAACCGCTCGGCGGCGTATTCAAGCCCATCAGCCAGATGCGCGGCATGCCCATGACCGAGCTGAACCTGATGCGGCAGGTTTTCAATCTGATCATCGGCGGTTGAGAATAAGCCCTCCGATTCCCGCTATTACTCAGAACCTGTCCGTCCTGACCACCTCCTCGTACGCAAGCTGCCCGCCGCGCGGCCAGGGCGTGTCGGTGCCCTTGCCGATCGCCACATACATGGCGATGACGTGGTCTTCGGGCAGGTTGATGAGCCTGGCCACGGTGTCCACGTCGCCCAGGTCCATGGGGCTGGAGTTATAGCCCATGCTCTGCGCCGCCAGCATCAGCGTCTGCGCGGCGATGCCGCAGGAGCGCATGGCCTCTTCCACCTGAAAGCGCTCGCGCCCTTCGTAGTGCTGGCGGATGCCTTCCAGCAGCCCTTCGCGCACATCGGGCGGCGCGGTCCGCCAGTAGCGTTCCGGCGATTTCTGCCAGGCCTTCACATCGGCGCAGATCACCACCAGCAGCGAGGCATCGGTGATCTGCGGCTGCATCCAGCAGGCGGCGCGAATCTGCTCGCGCAAGGCCGGGTCGCGCACCAGCACGAAGCGCCAGTGCTGGATGTTGAAGGCGGTGGGCGACAACATCGCCAGCGACATCAGCCCGCGGATTTCGTCCTCGCCCATCGCATGCGCCGGATCGAGCTTCCTGACCGCACGCCGGGTTTCGATGGCAGTTCTTACGTCCATGGTTGTTCCTCGATTTGTTTGGCTTGGCACATGCCGAAGGCGATGCTAGCCTCACATGAACGTTTTCGTAAGAATGCACAAATTCAGCCACTAGTTACATTTTGTATACCGAGGACGCGATGCGCCACACACGCTACGACTGCAATTTCGGCTGCCCGGTGGAAGCCTGCTTGGAAGTGATCGGCGGCAAGTGGAAAGGCGTGATCCTGTTCCACCTGCTGGGCGGAACCAAGCGATTCAACGAACTGCTGCGGCTGATTCCCGGCGTGACCCAGCGCATGCTGACCCGGCAACTGCGCGAACTGGAAGACGACGGCATCGTGGCCAGAAAGGTCTACGCCGAAGTGCCGCCCAAGGTGGAATATTCCCTCACCGAATTCGGCCGGACCCTGGAGGACCTGCTGAGGCATTTGCAGCGATGGGGCAGCGATTCGCTGGAGACGATTATCCGGATCAGGGGCCAGGGGAAGTGATCGCCACCTGAAACAAGACTGCCGAAGGCTTAGGCTCCCTCCGCCATCCAAAATGTGCTATTTACACATTTAGTGCTATATTGTGCGTTATCAGCACGATGTTTAAAAGGAGCACCCCATGAATCTCGCGATCGCGCACGGCGCAGACAAGGCAAGCGTGTTGGCCGAGGCGTTTGGCAACGCCGGCAAGCAGCTCGGCATGAGCCAGGCCGAGCTCGGGGAAATCATCGGCAAGGACCGCTCGGCCGTCAGCCGCGGCCGCATCGACCCCGACAGCAAGGCGGGCGAACTGGCCCTGCTGTTCATTCGCTGCTACCGCGCGCTCTACGTTCTGGTGGGCGGCGGGCAGAAGGAAATGCGCCACTGGATGCACACGGAAAACCTTCACACCGGAGGTATTCCCGCCGAGCAGGTCAAGAGCATCCAGGGCCTGGTCAGTGTGCTCGAATACCTGGATGCCATGCGCGGCAAGCTGTAAGTGGCCGACTGGGACGCCTGCCTTGCCGCAGCGCCGATAGGCCGGATTTCCGGCCGGCTGCTTCGCCTTGTCGAAAGCCAGGAAGAGGTTGCGACCAACCAGCTGGTCGCCTCGCTTGAGCGTCAGGCCGTGCTGGAGGATCTGCTGGAATCGACCAAGCCGCCGCTACGCAAAGGCTCGGAAAGGCTGCATTACCTGCTGGCAACCCCCTTCCGCTACCCGCCCTTGCGCCATGGCTCGCGATTCGGCACACGCAGCGAGCCGAGCCTGTTTTACGGCTCGCTGGGTCTGGACACGGTACTGGCCGAGGCGGCCTATTACCGCTTCGTTTTCTGGCAGGGGATGGCCGTTCCGCCCGATGGCAAGCTGGTCACCCAGCATACGATGGTCGAGGCCGACTACCTGGCCAGCCGCGGCTTGCGGCTGCATCAGCCGCCCTTCACGGCGCAGCGGGAGACGCTGACCAACCCGGCGGACTACCGCGCCACGCAGGAACTTGGCACGAAGATGCGGCAAGCCGGCATCGAGGCCTTCGAGTTCACCTCGGCACGCGACCCCTACGGCGGAACGAATGTCGCCCTCTTCACCCCCGACGCCTTGCCGACGGACGCGCCGCTTTCAATGACGCCCTGGCTTTGCGAACTGACGGGCGGGCACGCCAAGTTCAGCGCCGGCCACGACAGGACGGTTTTTGACTTCCCGGTCGGCTTGTTTATGGTGGGCGGCGAGTTTCCCCAGCCTGCCTGATGTTCCGATTGCGTCTGAATGGCGGGCCTGCCGGATTTGTTCGGGCGAGGGCCCATTAATTGCGATTGTTTCTCGGAGTTCGGCCTTCCCCAGCCCCATTGGCGCCAACGTTGAACACTGTATATTTACGGTATACAATGCGTTCATGATCAAATCCTTCCAGCACAAGGGTCTTGAGCAGTTCTTTTTTTCGGGAGCAAAGCCGGCATCCAGCCGGTTCACGCCAACAGGCTGAGATTGCAACTGGCCAGGCTGGATGCCGCCAAAATGCCTGAGGATATGAATCTGCCCGGCTGGAAACTGCACCCCTTGTCCGGCAAGCTCAAGGACCATTGGGCGGTTTGGGTGGACAAGAACTGGCGCATGACTTTTACTTTCGACGGCGAGGATGCCGTGCTGGTGGACTACCAGGATTATCACTGAGGGCCGAATACAGGAGCATCGACATGAGCAGAATGCACAACCCCCCGCACCCCGGCGAAGTATTGCGTGACGGACTGTTCGCCGACACCGGGCTGACCGTAACCGATTTCGCCAGGCGCATTGGCGTGACCCGCGTGGCGCTCTCGCGCGTGCTGAACGGCAAGGCCGGCATCAGCGCCGACATGGCGATTCGCCTCGCCGCCGCCCTCGGTGGCAGCGCCGAATCGTGGCTGCACATGCAGGCAGACTATGACTTGTGGCAAGCGCAGAAAGCGCTCAAGCGCGTAGCCGCCAAAATCGAGCCGCTGAAGCTTGCGGCTTGAACCAGCGACTTTTTTTCAAGTTAAATGATGCTGACCCTTTAGTTCGCAGTTAAGACGCATCCAAGACTGCGGCGTGAAGCGGCAGCTAGAACCTACCAGAGATCCTCAAGGGTCAAGTGAGCCGTATCCCCCTTCCGTACCTCCAAGATTACCGGGCCATGCTCGATATATATGCGATCAAATGTCGGAGTGCCTTCCCAGACATCCGCGATTTTTGGCAAAAGGCGCTGGGACGCTCTCTGTAAATGCACATTAGGAATTGGGAGGTTGTTATAGATTGCTAGCCAGCTCTCCGTATACTTCATGAAATCGAGGCGTTTAAGTTTTTCGAGCTTTGTGCGCACAACGCTTTCCATGTAGAGGGCCCATTCTTCTTCCGGGCGATCACCGACCCAGGGGGGCGCAGTGAGGACACCTTGCCGAAGAATTTCGCGCATTTCCTCGACAGTTTTATGAGGGCTATCCCACCTGAAGTGTCCGGGGTCAAGCAGTACTTCAGGGAACTCACGTTCGGCGATTGCCGAAAACGCCGCATATTGCTCGGAAATGGCCTCAGTTACTTCGACTCCGACCTGAAGCAAACTCTGCAGCACCAGAAAATCTGGCCTGTCACGATGAGTTACCGAAAGCGGAAAAGCCAGTCGTCCGTGCTTGTCGAGGGTAGAAAGCAGCCTGCAAATAACCCACCTTTCGGTATGTGCTGTCTTTCGTCCCTCAGTTCTTTGTGGGACAGTAATGTCGATTGACCGCAATAAGTCACGGAGCGATCCGCTGTCGCACGTTAAAGCGATATCGATAGTCGTCATCAGTTAAAGAAAATCAGAGTCGAATACTTTTAGTCTCACCGGGGGAAAGAATTAATTCAGCCCGGCACCTTTATTCCACGCGCCGACGTAGCCGGTCGCATGGAACCGGTTGCTGGGCGATCCGTAGGGAATGCGCAGACATAACATGCACTAACTCTGGACATTCCGCGTGACAACCTTCAGCTGTACCAATGCCTTCATCACGTTTTCCATCTGCTGATCGACATCGTTGATACCACTCTTCCGATCATAGATATAGATAAGCATTTCCATAGTGGCTTTGAAGCACCTCGCTGCGTTGGAATACTTGTAGGCCGAGAACTTCCAGTCGACGCCAACGGGAATGTCCGGTCGAACACATGTCTGCCTCAGTTCGAGCGAAGGATGAACCGCCATATCTCGATACTTAAGAATCTGCGAAATGTTCCGCTTGAACTGCCCAGTCTCTTCTGCACCAAGTCTGTAGACGCGTCGTATAACTTCGGCAATCTGCTTGTCCCGTCCTGTGCCGTTGTCTTTCCATTTCTGGATGTCATCTTGGCTCAGTTTGGAAAATGGACGGAGTTGCTCATATAGAGCGTCAAGCGCTATTCCGCAGGCCACAAAAACTTGGAGTGATGGCTCAAGCTCCGCCACCAACAGTTCTCGATTTGCCTCCTCGATCGAGCCCCACCGCGCTTTGAGCTCGTCAGATGTTTGTTTAGCTTGAAATAGCTGGTCATTCGCGATACGAAGCCATATGGGAAGTACGTTGTAGGCCGTAGAAAGGATCAGCTTTGAATTGACCGACCCGGATTCATCGACCTCAATGGTGAGATCTCCAGGCAGAACCCCAACCTTCATTCCCTCGAATACCAAAACGCCTTCAGTCACGTCTTCTCCTATGCAAAACGTCTGAATTCACCGGACTTGCGCGCCTTTTTGCGCAGGTCCAGTGGAATGATAGGTGGGCGTTAGGGGGGACACTCAACCAGGGAGACTCATGCGCGACGCAGCCATGGCTTCGGGTACTTTCTTCTCGGAAAGATTTTGTCCAGCATCAACAATTCGACAACCTAGCCCGTCAATGTCGCCTTTTCCGTGGCCCGAGTAGTCGGCAGTACACCACAAGACAGCGCACGCATGGAGTGTTCCGTCTTTTGAGCTAAACGGGCAATAGAGTTGCTCAGAAGATGATTTGATAAACATCCATGGTTTTTCGTGGTACCGCCAAATAATTGCGTCTGATTTTTTGCACCAGACAAGAAGCCTATCTTCAAAAAGACGCTCCGCCTGTTCAGCGGACAATTCGAGTTTCTTGTTTAGGAATGAGTCCTTCACCCCACGGACTGCGGCGACGATTCCACCGACAAGCCCCATGCCCTGCACCACGTCAAGTGCTGCACTACGTTTTTCATCGCCCTCAACAAGAGCTAGGTGATTTCGGAAAACTAATAGCGTGTTGCGCTTCTCCAGCCATTCATACCCAGTAGGAAACGAAGCTTTCCCCTTGAATGGAAGCCACCATCGAGTTTCTGGGATACCAAAGGAAAGGCGTGTGGAAACTTCACGTACAGCATTCGGAGCTTTTTGATGGTTATTAGAAACTGGTATGGAGCCTAGAGAATTTCCGCATTGTGCGCAGAAGCGATCGTCATCGTTTACCTGGATGCCGCATTGACTACAAAACATTACTATTCTCCCTTGGTGACGCCCAACAGTTAATCAGGAGACCCATGGGTCCGGGTGTTCTTTGAATTAAAGGTGCCAGGCTGAATTGATCTTTCCTTTACGAAATCTGCCTCAAAAAGGCAACCAGATTACCACCAGAAAAGCCTTCAGTATTGAGGTGCAGTTTTTCCCACAACTCCAAAATCACTTTTTCATGTGTATTTGGCAGTCGTCCCCCTACACCACCACAGCCCGGCGTTGAGAGGGTAAGTTTTATTGGATTGCTGTCAATTAAAACACGTACGCAAAAAGAAACCCCGTCCGCACGTCTTCGATTTATCTGTTCATTAATCCATTGAGGCGTAGCATCCTTAAGTTCTCTTTCGCTTTCACCAATTCGAACCCTAATCATGTCCATACCCCTATGATTTGATTAACAATCATTGCAACACGATAAGCAACAATGAGCCAACTCAAGCAACTTGGGGGAATATTTCAGGCTCGACTTATTTCCCTTCACAATTATTTATCCACGAAAGTAAGAAACATAAAATACGTCTTTTGGCCTAGTTAAGAGATTACCAGTCTTCGTGCGTCACCACGGCACTGCACACCTATGGCTATTTCACGCCAGCGTGAATACGGTCAAAAGTATTCGCCATCTCGTCCAGGCTGATGTCCGTTACCCGTGCGGGGGCGAAGACATCGGCGCCGGACAGCCAGGCGGGCTCGCTGTCCTCGTCGTCCAGGGCGATGGAGAGGGCGTGGTTGAGTTCGTAGGTGGCCCAGACGTATCCGGCATCGCGCAGGGCGGATTGCATGGCGTTCTGTACTAGGCTGCGCACCATCATGTGGGACATGGAAAGCGGGATGCCTTCGAGACGGCCGGCGGCGGCTTCCGCGCAGGCGCGCTTGTCGTGGGAGGCGTGGCCGCGGCAGGCCAGCGGGCGCGCGGGGTAGATGACGCAGATGCCCTTGGCGATGAAGGGGCAGCGGCGGCGCAGCGCCACGCGCTGGCGTTCGTCGCGGTCGCGGGTCGCGCCGTCGGCTTCGGCGATGCGTTGCCGCAGGTCGATGCCGGCCTGTTTCAGGGCGGCATCCGCCGCGCGGATGTAGCGCGCCAGCATCAGCGTTTCCGGCGCCGTCGCGATCACCCGTATGGTGCAGCACGTCGCGCAGCCCTTGTGGCAGGCGATGGGGGGCTGGCCCTCCGCCTGCACGGCCACGTTGCCCTCGAAGCTGCTGTAGGCCTGCGACATCAGCGCGGGCACCAGGTCGTCGTTGCCGTGCCACTGCGCCAGGGTCTCGGCGAAGGCCTGGTGCTGGGCCTTGAAGAAGGCCAGTGCGCCGTCTTCTTCAGTGTCCCGAGTCATCTTCTTTCCGTCTTTCGTCCGCGATGACGCGCACTAGATATCCTCTTCCATGGCATCCATCGAGATCAGTTGCTGGCGCAGCGCCATGTGGGCGTAGAAATTTTCCTTCGGGTCCAGCAAGGGGTCGCTCTGCAATGCCCTGATCGCCAGTTCGTCATGCAGGTAAATGCGGCAGGCCTTGAGGGCCTGTTCCAGCACCGCGACGCTGGCATCGAAGTCTTCCGGCGCCTGACCCGATCCATGGGTGGCCTGCACCTTGCGCACGAAGTCGTCGCGGTCGAAGGCGAACCAGGCGTGCGCCCGGCCCTGATGGGGAATTTCTACGATATAGATCATGATCCGGTCATCCCACTCTTTTTTAAAAATCCAGCCACAGAGGTCACAGAGAGCACAGAGAGCACAGAGATTCCCGGTAAGGCAGGATCGTGGATTTTCCGAGCCGTGTGAGGAGGCCGAAAAGTTTTGCAACTTGCAGGTTTTTCTCTGTGCCCTCTGTGTTCTCTGTGGCTTGCATTTGACTTTTGCGTCTTTAATCGCGCGCGGCCAAGGCTTTTTTCTGCACGAGGCGCATGCGCTCGGCCAGGCCCTGCGGGCTGGACTCGAATTCGGCGCGCGCTGCCTTGAGCGCGTTGTTCGCGGCCAGCGCCTCTTCCCAGGTCAGCGGCACGCGGCCCGCCATGTGGGTGGCGTCGGGCGCGGCGGCGGCGATGCGTTCGCGGTTGGGGTGGTAGATGACCGGATCGATGTCCTCGGCTTCCTTCACGCCATCGAGATAGATGGCAGTGCCGATGACTTCCAGCTTGCGGCCGTCGGAGAGGGTTTTGATCAGGACTGTCATGGGGTTGCTCCATTGCTTGGGCCGAGTTCTAGTGGGTTAAGCATCGTTGCGCCCTCACCCCAACCCCTCTCCCCGAGGGAGAGGGGCTTTTCTTCCCTCACCCTCGGGGAGAGGGACCAAGGGTGAGGGCGCAGGACATGAAGCATTTCACCGATTACCAAACAATGAACCCTGGCTCGGTCAAACCGGCCGGTTCTCGCCGGGGTCGCGCACCGGGCCCATGACTTTCAAGCCTTCCTCGTAGCTCATGCCGGGAAAGCTGCCGGAGAACTTCAGCGCGGTGTCGGCGACCTTGTCGACCTTGCCCGCAGTGTCCAGCTTTTTGAGGTCGTTGCGCTCCAGGTACAGCAGTTCCAGCAGTTCGTTGTACACCGTGGCTTCGTCGATGGGCAGTACGTAGAAGGTCTTGCCGTCGTAGGGCACCTGATACTTCTTGCTGAGGTCGATGTTGTTGCAGTAGAGGAAATACTTGCCGTCGGGCTTGAGCGCGGGACCCATGGCATCGGCGAGCGGCTTGAGATATTCGAAGGACAGCAGGTAGGCCGCCATGAAGTCGAGGCCCGGATCACCCTCCTTTGCCACGGCGATCACCTGGTCGGCGGTGATTTCGGGCGGGCGCGCCTCGTCGGCGAATTGCTGTGCGAACTTGATGGCGATTTCGCCGCGGAAGCCAAAGCGCCCGGCGGTGCCGGTGGCGCCCTTGAACACGGGATTCTGCAGGCGTTTTTCTGCTTCGAGTTGTTTGAAGGCGGTCTGGTCTAGCGTGGTCATGCTTGTGCTCTTTGCAATGGTTGGAAAAAGTGGGTTCGACTTCTCCAATGCAAGAGCGATGCCAGCCGCGGCAATCCGCCCAAGTGCATGATGCGGCAAAGCTTTACGCGCCTCATCGCACCGTATGGGACGTGTCGCAAACGCGACAGAACGGCAAAAAACCTTGAACGCAGAGGCGCAGAAAAAGAATCAGTAACAGGGAGGTTAAGAGAGGCAAGGGAGTAGTTCCTTGTTTCCTCCCTTATCCTCCCATGCCTCCCTGTAAAAGTTTTTTTGGGTTTTCACAGCGTCTCTGCGTTCCAGATTGTTTTTGCCTTTGTCGCAAAACAGACAAAGCCTACACAGGCAGGCGCATGCCTTGGGTGCAATTAAGTCCCGGCTATTCAAGCAGTTAGCGATTTATCGGGCACATGGCACATGAGTTGCTTTTAGCCAGTCAGAGGCGGTGCATCCCTTCACCGCCAGACCCGAGCAAAGCGAGACGCCCATGCCCAAGCTGCCCATCTATCTCGATTACTCCGCCACCACGCCGGTCGATCCGCGCGTGGCGGAGAAGATGATTCCTTACCTGACGGAACAGTTCGGCAATCCCGCCTCGCGTTCGCACGCCTATGGCTGGGAGGCGGAAAAGGCCGTGGAACAGGCGCGCGAAGATGTCGCGAACCTGGTCAACGCCGAACCCAGGGAAATCGTGTGGACCTCGGGCGCGACCGAATCGGACAATCTCGCCATCAAGGGCGCGGCGCAGTTCTACAAGGGCAAGGGCCGCCACCTCATCACGGTGAAGACCGAGCACAAGGCCGTGCTCGACCCCTGCCGTGAACTGGAGCGCCAGGGCTTCGAAGTCACCTATCTCGACCCCGAGCCGAACGGCCTGCTCGACCTGGACAAGTTCGCGGCCGCCATCCGTCCCGACACCATCCTCGCCTCGGTCATGCACGTGAACAACGAGATCGGCGTAATCCAGGACATCGGGGCCATCGGCGAACTCTGCCGTTCCAGGGGCGTGATCTTCCATGTGGATGCCGCGCAATCCACCGGCAAGGCGCCGATCGACCTGGCCAAGCTCAAAGTCGACCTGATGTCCTTCTCCGCGCACAAGACCTACGGGCCCAAAGGCATCGGTGCGCTCTACGTAAGAAGGAAACCGCGCGTGCGACTGGAAGCGCAGATGCATGGCGGCGGCCACGAGCGCGGCATGCGCTCCGGCACGCTGCCCACGCACCAGATCGTCGGCATGGGCACGGCCTACAAACTCGCGGCCGAGGGGATGGCCGCGGAAAACGAACGCATCCGCATGCTGCGCGATAGGCTGTGGGCCGGCGTCAGCAGCATCGAGGAAATCTATCTGAACGGCGACCTGCAACGGCGCGTGCCGCACAACCTGAACGTCAGCTTCAATTTCGTCGAGGGCGAATCGCTGATGATGGCGCTGAAAGACATCGCCGTGTCCAGCGGTTCGGCCTGCACCTCGGCCAGCCTGGAGCCCTCCTACGTGCTGAAGGCGCTGGGCCACAGCGACGAACTCGCGCACAGCTCGATCCGCTTCTCCATCGGCCGCTTCACCACCGAAGAAGAAATCGATACCACCGTGCAGCTCCTCCACAAGCACGTGGCCAAGCTGCGCGAACTGTCGCCGCTGTGGGACATGCACCAGGCCGGCATCGATTTGAACACCGTGCAGTGGGCGGCACATTGAATTAAGTGAAGGGGGAAGGGTGTTACGGCTTGGTGCTTTTACCCTTCTCCCTTCCCCCTTCTCCCTTCACTAGCGACCGAAAGGAGCTAACAGATGTCTTACAGCGACAAGGTACTGGACCACTACGAGAACCCGCGCAACGTCGGCGGCTTCGAGGCGGAAGACGCTTCGGTCGGCACCGGCATGGTGGGTGCGCCGGCCTGCGGCGATGTGATGAAGCTGCAGATCAAGGTGAACGAGGACGGCGTGATCGAGGAAGCGCGCTTCAAGACCTACGGCTGCGGCTCGGCCATCGCTTCCAGTTCGCTGGTGACCGAATGGGTCAAGGGCAAGACCCTGGACCAGGCGATGGCGATCAAGAACACCGACATCGCCGAGGAACTGGCGCTGCCGCCGGTAAAGATTCACTGCTCGATCCTGGCCGAGGACGCCATCAAGGCCGCGGTGGCCGACTACCGCAACAAACACGACGTCGCGAGCGAAGGCTACGCCGCCTGCGATCCCAAAGCCGCCTGAAAGGAGCACACATGGAAACCGCAATCGAAAGCCCGCTCAACTTCACCGATGCCGCTGCAACCAAGGTCAAGGAGATGATCGTCGACGAAGGCAACGATGCCCTCAAGCTGCGCGTCTACGTCTCCGGCGGCGGCTGCTCGGGCTTTCAGTACGGCTTCGCCTTCGACGAGAACACCAACGATGACGACACCGTCGTCGAGAAATGCGGCGTGGCGCTGCTCATCGACGCCATGAGCTTCCAGTACCTGGCCGGCGCCGAGATCGACTATCAGGAAGGCCTGGAGGGCGCGCGCTTCGTGATCAAGAATCCCAACGCCGCGTCCACCTGCGGCTGCGGCAGCTCCTTCTCCGTTTAAGGAAGGTCGGAAAAAAATGGCAACACTCGTCATTGCGAGCGAAGCGAAGCAATCCAGTGTTTTGAAATCCATTAATTCTCTGGATCGCCACGGCGCTTCGCGCTTCGCGATGACGATTTTTGTAACGTTTTCTTAAGGAGCCAGCATGGCAATCACGCTTTCTGAAAACGCCGCCAAGCGCGTGCAGAAATTCCTCGACCAGCGCGGCAAGGGCATCGGACTCAGGCTGGGCGTACGCACCAGCGGATGCTCCGGCATGGCCTATACGCTCGAATTCGTGGACGAAGCCCAGCCCGAGGACCTCGCCTTCGAGTCGCATGGCGTCACCGTGCTGACCGACCCCAAGAGCCTCGCCTTCATCGACGGCACCGAACTCGATTTCGTGCGCGAGGGCCTGAACGAAGGCTTCAAGTTCAACAATCCCAACGTGAAGAACACCTGCGGCTGCGGGGAAAGTTTCAACATTTAACAGGATAGAAAATCATGGCCCTACTCCAGATCGCAGAACCCGGTTTAAGCGCGGCCCCGCACGAGCATCGCCTGGCCATCGGCATCGATCTGGGCACCACGAACTCGCTGGTGGCCACGGTGCGCAGCGGCGAGACGGCCGTGATCGAGGACGAGGCCGGCCGCGCCCTGCTGCCCTCTGTCGTGCGCTACATGCACGGCGACAGCCCCGAAGTCGGGTACGAAGCGCAGTTGCGCCAGAGCGACGATCCGCACAACACCATCGTCTCGGTCAAGCGCTTCATGGGACGCGGACTCAAGGATGTTCCGGGCGCTGCCGCCACGCCTTATCGTTTCGTCGATGCGCCCGGCATGGTGCGCCTGGAAACCCGCGCCGGCGTGAAAAGCCCGGTGGAAGTGTCCTCCGAAATTCTCAAGGTGCTGCGCAGCCGCGCCGAGGCCGCGCTGGGCGGCGAACTCACCGGCGCGGTGATCACCGTGCCGGCCTACTTCGACGACGCCCAGCGCCAGGCCACCAAGGATGCCGCGCGGCTGGCCGGCCTCAATGTGCTGCGCCTGCTGAACGAGCCGACCGCAGCGGCGATCGCCTACGGTCTGGACAACGCAAGCGAGGGCACCTTCTGCATCTACGATCTGGGCGGCGGCACCTTCGACGTGTCCATCCTGCGCCTGCGCCAAGGCATCTTCGAGGTGGTGGCGACCAATGGCGATTCCGCACTGGGCGGCGACGATTTCGACGAGCGCATCGCGCGCTGGGCGACCGAACAAGGCAAGGTCGCCGAACTCCAGGTCACCGATGCGCGCCTCTTGCTGAGCCTGGCGCGCAAGGCCAAGGAAACGCTCACCGACAATGACAGCGCGCGCATCACCGCCGCGCTGGCTTCCGGGCAGGAACTGGACCTGACGCTTTCCGCCGAGACCTTCTTCGAACTCACCGCCGACCTCATCGCCAAGACTCTGGCGCCGACCCGCAGAGCCTTGCGCGACGCCGGCCTTGGCGTGGAAGACATCGACGGCGTGGTGCTGGTCGGCGGCTCCACCCGCATGCGCCACGTGCGCAGCGCGGTGGGGGAATTCTTCGAGCGCGAGCCGCTCACCAACCTCGACCCCGACAAGGTGGTGGCGCTGGGCGCCGCCATGCAGGCCAACCTGCTCGCCGGCAACCGCAAGGCCGACGACTGGCTGCTGCTGGACGTGATCCCGCTGTCGCTGGGGCTGGAAACCATGGGCGGGCTGGCGGAGAAGGTCATTCCGCGCAACGCCACCATACCCGTGGCGCGCGCCCAGGACTTCACCACCTTCAAGGACGGCCAGACCGCCATGAGCATCCACGTGGTGCAGGGCGAGCGCGAGCTGGTGTCCGACTGCCGCTCGCTCGCGCGCTTCGAACTGCGCGGCATCCCGCCCATGGTGGCGGGCGCGGCGCGCATCCGCGTTTCTTTCCAGGTCGACGCCGACGGGCTGCTGTCGGTGTCCGCCATGGAGCAGACCAGCGGCGTGCAGGCCACCATCGAGGTCAAGCCTTCCTACGGTTTGAGCGACGACGAAATTGCCGGCATGCTGCAGGACTCCTACACCAACGCCCAGCGCGACATCGAATCCCGCAACCTGCGCGAGCAGCGCGTGGACGGCCTGCGCCTGATCGAGGCCACCCAGGCGGCGCTGGACCAGGACGGCGCACGCCTGCTGTCCGACGTCGAGCGCATAAGCATCGAACGCGCCATGGAAACCCTGCGCGTGCTGCTGAACCAGTCGGACTACGGTGCCATCAAGCGCGCATCTGAATCGCTCAACCGCGCCACCGCCAAGTTCGCCGCGCGGCGCATGGATGCGAGCATCCAGAGCGCGCTTTCCGGCAAGCGGCTGGATGCCTTGGAGGCCTGAGCATGAGTAGGAGCAGCGTCCACGCCGCGATCAACAGACTTGAATCGCGCCTTGGAAGGCGCTCCTACGACGGACAGGTAAACCCAGATAATCCATTAGGACGCGAGATGATGGCGAGGCGATTTGCGAGGCAGTTTTGGTGCTTGGGAGAAGCCCATAGCTTGGGCTATGGGCGCCGAGCAAGCGGCGAAAATGACCGCAAAGCGACCGCCAGCACTCGCGTAGGCTCGAAGAGCCGCCTAATGGATTATCTGGGTTAAATCCATGCCCCAGATCATCGTCCTCCCGCATGAATCGCTGTGTCCTGACGGCGCCGCGTTCGATGCCGTATCCGGCGCCACGATCTGCGACAGCCTGATCAAAGCCGGCATCGAACTCGACCATGCCTGCGAAAAGTCGTGCGCCTGCACCACCTGCCATGTCATCGTGCGCGAAGGCTTCGATTCCCTGAATCCCGGCACCGAGAAGGAGGACGACCTGCTCGACCGCGCCTGGGGCCTGGAACCCGAATCGCGCCTTGCCTGCCAGGCCGTCGTCGACGGCAGCGACCTGGTGATCGAGATCCCCAGGTATTCGATCAACATGGTCAAGGAAGGGCATTGAGTTGCAAACCCTTTAACCACGGGGAACACGGGGAAAACAAGAAACTTGCCATTAAGCTCCCTCCCCTCCCGCAGGGGAGGGTTGGGGTGGGGTAAACACCGGCGCCCGATTCGCCACACATTTACCCCCTCCCAGCCGCCCAGGGACTGGCTTGCAAGCCAGTCCCGTTCCGGCGGGGCAAGGCCAGGCAGCTGGCCTTGCCTCTTCCGCCTCCACCCCCCGGCAAACGGGGGAGGAGCGTCAGGTTGTTTTTGTTTTCATTTTCCAAGTTTTTTGCTTTTGGTTTGCCTTTCCCCGTGTCCCCCGTGTTCCCCGTGGTTAACCGTTCTTAAAGGTGTTCAACATGCGCATCGGCATCCCCAAAGAGATCAAGGACCACGAGTACCGTGTCGGCGTCACGCCCGCGGGCGTTACTGCATTGAAGGCGCGCGGCCACCATGTCCTGGTGGAAGCCGGCGCCGGCGCGCGCATCGGTTTCAGCGACGCCCTGTACGAAGCCGGCGGCGCCATGATCGCGGGGCGCAACGAGGTCTACGGCTGCGACATGGTGGTCAAGGTCAAGGAGCCGCAGCCCTCGGAAGTGGCGCTGCTGCGCGAGGGGCAGATTCTTTTCTGTTACCTGCATCTCGCGCCCGAGCCGGAACTCACGCGCGGCCTGCTGGAGAAAAAAGTCGTCGGCATCGCCTACGAGACCGTGACCGACGCCCAGGGCAACCTGCCGCTTTTGATCCCCATGTCGGAAGTGGCCGGGCGCCTCTCGGTGCAGGCCGGTGCCGCGGCCCTGCAGATTGCCAACGGCGGCAGCGGCGTGCTGCTGGGCGGCGTGCCGGGTGTGGCGCCGGGCAAAGTGCTGATACTCGGCGGCGGCATCTCCGGCATCAATGCGGCGAAGATGGCACTCGGGCTGGGCGCGGACGTGACGGTGCTGGACATCAATCCGGCGCGGTTGCGCTATCTGGATGATGTGTTCGACATGCGCCTGAAGACACGCCATTCCGAGCCCGCCGCCATCGCCGAACTCACGCGCGAAGCCGATCTCGTCATCGGCGCCGTGCTCATTCCCGGCAAGCGTGCCCCGCGTCTTGTCACGCGCGACATGGTGAAGGCGATGAAACCCGGCTCGGCCCTGGTGGACATCGCCATCGACCAGGGCGGCTGCGCCGAGACCTCGCGCCCCACCACGCACTCCGAGCCCACCTACATCGAGGAAGGCGTGGTGCACTACTGCGTCACCAACATGCCGGGCGCCACCGCGCGCACCTCCACCCTGGCGCTGACCCGGGCCACAATGCCTTTTGTGTTGGAGCTCGCCGATAAAGGCTGGGCCCAGGCCCTGCAGGACAACCCCGGCCTGCGCGACGGCCTCAACGTGTGCCGCGGGCAGGTGACGCATCCGGCAGTGGCGGCCGATCTGGGTTATGTGCTGGCGGCTTGAGAAGTAATCGCGCCGTGGAAGGCGCTCCCACACGGGGTTGTAGGAGCGGCGTCCACGCCGCGATTGGTTCAGGGCGTCTACAGCCACACCGCATCCCACAGTGGGTAATCTCCCACCCGCTCCACCAGCTTTGCCCGCAGGGGGTTCGCTACGATGTAGCGGGCCACCGCCTGCACGTCTTCCTCACGGCGCAGGGCGTGGTCGTGGTAGCCCTCCTGCCACAAAGGCTCGCCGCCCAGATCGATGCGTTCCCCGATGCGGCGCGCCGTGTAACCCTTGATCGAGGCCATCAGCCGGGGAAGATCGATTCCGTTGCCAAGGCCGAGCAGCCAATGGAAATGATCCGGCATTACCACGCAGGCGAGGGTCTGCACGTTGCCGTTCAGGTCATGATGGCGCATGGCTTTGATCACAATCCGCCCCAGGTGGAAATCGGCGAACACTGGACGGCGGCGATGAGTCACGCTGGTGAGAACGTATATTTGCTCCGGCTGGGAATGGCGGCCTTTGCGGAGATCGTGGCCGCGGGGACGTGGAGTGCTGTTCATGATCCCATTGTAATCGCGCCTTGGAAGGCGCTCCTACGTGGGGTTGTAGGAGCGGCGTCCACGCCGCGATACGCGAAACCCCAAACAACTCCGGATCGTCGTGTCGGAATTCCTACATTCCCCGACAAATGTCGTTTACCCGCCTCTCCCCGCCTTCTCCCTGAATCCTTAACAGACTGATTCGACAGGCGAATTTGTCCTGGCATACCCCTTGCTGTTCCATGGTCAAGAACTAGTGGAATCAAGTCTTACCCGGAGCGAACATGGCCCAGTCCTTTGTAGTCGTCAACGACACCACCTTGCGCGACGGCGAGCAGACCGCCGGCGTGGCCTTCACCGCCGAGGAGCGCATCGCCATCGCGCGCGCCCTGGACGAGGCAGGCGTGCCGGAGATGGAAGTGGGCATTCCGGTCATGGGCGCGGAGGAACGCGAAAACATCCAGGCCATCGCCCAGCTCGGGCTGCAATCCGAACTCATGGTATGGGGCCGCATGTGCGAGGCCGATCTCATGGCCGCAGCCGATTGCGGCGTGCCGACCGTGAATCTGTCCATTCCCGTGTCCGACATCCAGATTCGCCACAAGCTGGGACGCGAGCGCGAATGGGTGCCGGATACGATTACCTATTTCGTCAACCGCGCCCTCGATCTGGGCATGGACGTGTGCGTGGGCGGCGAGGATGCCTCGCGCGCAGACACCGACTTCCTGCTGCGTGTGGTGGAAACCGCGGAACATGCCGGCGCCCGCCGCTTCCGCTTCGCCGACACCCTCGGCCTGCTCGATCCCTTCACCACCTTCAAGCGCATCCAGCAGCTGCGCGAGGCAACCGGACTGGAACTGGAAATGCACGCGCACAACGATCTGGGGCTGGCCACCGCCAACACCCTGGCCGCGGTGCTGGCCGGCGCTTCCCACATCAATACCACGGTCAACGGCCTGGGCGAGCGCGCCGGCAATGCCGCGCTGGAAGAATCCGTCGCCGCCATGCACCACCTCTACAACATCGACACCGGCATCGACAGCCGCCGCTTCCCGGAAATCTCGCGCCTGGTGGCCATCGCTTCCGGCCGCCCGGTTCCGGTCAACAAGAGCATCGTCGGCGATGCCGTGTTCAGCCACGAAGCCGGAATCCATGTCGACGGCCTGATCAAGAATCCGCTCAACTACCAGGGGCTGGACCCGGCCGAAGTCGGGCGCACGCACAAACTGGTGCTGGGCAAGCATTCCGGCTCCAGCGCGGTGATGCAGGCCTACGCCGGCCTCGGCATCGCACTTACCGAATTCGAGGCCAAGACCCTGCTCGCGCGCATCCGCGAACATGCCGTCGCCACCAAGCAGACGCCGAGCAATACCGACCTGGAACGCTTCTACCTGGAAGCCATTCCGCAAACGCTCAGCCAGTCCTGACGGAGAGGGTAAAGCCATGTCCGCGATAATCGACCAGGAACTTCTCGGCATCCCGCAGCCCACCCCCGGCCTGTTTGCGCTGCTGCGCGAAGACGTGTCCTGCGTGTTCCAGCGCGACCCGGCCGCGCGCACCGCCTGGGAAGTCGTCACCACCTACCCCGGCATCCACGCCCTGCTCTGGCATCGCATCGGCCATGCATTGTGGAAGCGCAAATTGCGCTACGCCGCACGCTTCCTGAGCTTCATGGCGCGCATGTTCACCCAGATCGACATCCATCCGGGCGCGACCATCGGCCGCCGCTTCTTCATCGACCACGGCTGCGGCGTGGTGATCGGCGAGACTGCCGAGGTCGGCGACGACGTCACGCTCTATCACGGCGTGACCCTGGGCGGCGTGTCGTGGAACCCCGGCAAGCGCCATCCCACACTCGAAGACGGCGTGGTGGTCGGCGCCGGCGCCAAGATCCTCGGCCCCATCATCGTCGGGCGCGGCGCGCGCGTGGGCGCCAATTCGGTAGTGATCAACGACGTGCCGGAGGGCATGACGGTGGTCGGCATCCCCGGCCGCGTGGTGCTGCCGGAAAGCCAGCGCCGCATCACGGCACAGGGCATCGACCTCGACCACCACCTGATGCCGGACCCGGTGGGCAAGGCGATCTCCTGCCTGCTCGACCGCATCGCCTACCTGGAAAAACACCTTGGCGTATCAGGCGATGCGCCCGCATTGCCGGCGACGAACGACTGCGTCACCTGTAGCGAAACCTGCGACCCGGCCCACGTCGCCGCAAACCTGAAACGGACCACCCACTAGGCAAGCATCGGAAAAAACCATGAGCGAACTCTTCAAGAAAATGGCCAGCTTCTCGGCGGCGGAAGAATTCCTGGACTACTTCCAGGTTCCCTTCGACCAGGCGGTCGTCAACGTCAACCGCCTGCACATCCTCAAGCGCTTCAACCAGTACCTGCGCCAGACACCCGGCACTGCCGAGATGGACGACGCTACGCTTTCCGGCGTGTGCAAGGAACTGCTGACCAAGGCCTATGAGGATTTCGTGCGCTCCACCCCGGCGCAGGAAAAAGTGTTCAAGGTGTTCCAGGACACGGACGGCAAGCAGCACGTCTCGCTCGACAGCCTGCGCGTTTCCTTGCCTTCGCATGGTTGAGGGGAAACCAAAATGCAAGCCACAGAGAACACAGAGAGGGGGATTTTCGAGATGTTGCGCATACAACCGGCCGATACGTCTTGCCGAATGATAAGAGAGTTTCTCTCTGTGACCTCTGTGCTCTCTGTGGCTGTCTTGTTTTTCAAGTCTTAAAGGCCAGACCATCATGCATATCGTCGTTTGCATCAAGCAGGTTCCGGACAGCGCGCAGATCCGCGTACACCCGGTCACCAACACCATCATGCGCCAGGGCGTGCCGGCCATCGTCAATCCCTACGACCTGTTCGCGCTGGAAGAAGCGCTCAGGCTCAAGGACAAGTACGGCGCGCGCGTCACCGTGCTGTGCATGGGCCCGCCGCAGGCCGAGGCCGCGCTGCGCAAGGCCATTTCCTTCGGCGCCGACGACGCCATCCTCGTCACCGACCGCGCCTTCGCCGGTTCCGACACCCTGGCGACCAGCTTCGCGCTGGCCTCCGCGATCAGGAAAATCCAGGAAGACATGCCGGTGGACATCGTGTTCGCCGGCAAGCAGACCATCGACGGCGACACCGCCCAGGTCGGTCCCGGCATCGCCAAGCGCATGGACCTGCAGCTTTTGACCTACGTGGCGAAGATCGCCGATCTGGACCTGAACAAGCGCGAGATCGTCATTCACCGCCGCGCCGAAGGCGGCGTGCAGGTACTGAAGACCAAACTGCCCTGCCTCATCACCATGCTCGAAGGCAGCAACGAAATGCGCTTCGCCACCATGGCCAACATGTTCCGCGCCGCGCGCTATCCGCTCAAGCAGTGGGACAAGGACGCCGCCGGCATCGAGGATGTGACCAAGATCGGCCTCAAGGGTTCGCCCACCATCGTCAGCAAGGTGTTCGCACCGCAGCCCAAGTCGCAGCGCGCCGAGATCATCGACTGCGAAAGCCGCGAGCCGAAGGACCTCTCCGTCACCCTGCTGGCGAAGATGTTCACCAGGTACCCGAACCTGGCCGAGGAAATCGGCAAAAACGCAGCCTAGAAGACCATGTTCAACACAGAGGACACGGAGAAATGCAAAACCTTCACTGCAATGACACTGCAAGCGCACGGCTTGACCGAGGGCACTCTTGCCTCGGATTTTCCTCTGTGCCCTCTGTGTCCTCTGTGTGAAAGATTTTTAGCTTTGAGGATCGCAAGATGAGCGAAACAACCGAACAGAAAAAGCCCGCCGGGCGGCGCAAATTCGAACTGGATCCGCGCCTGGAAAAATACAAGGGCGTGTGGGTCTTCGTCGAGCACGAGCGCGGCGCGGCCCACTCCGTTTCCTGGGAGCTGATGGGCGAAGGCCGCAAGCTCGCCGACAAGCTCGGCGTGCCGCTGGCCGGCGTGGTCATGGGCGCGCCAGGGCTACAGACGCGGCGCTTCTGCCAGGAGGCCTTCCATTACGGCGCCGACCTGTGCTATCTGATGGAGGACCCGCTGCTGTCCGACTACCGCAACCAGCCCTTCACCAAAGGGCTGACCGACCTGGTCAACACTTATCAGCCGGAGATTCTGCTGCTGGGCGCCACCACGCTGGGGCGCGACCTCGCCGGCAGCGTTGCGACGACCTTGCAGACCGGGCTCACCGCCGACTGCACCGAACTCAACATCGACATGGAAAACCGCAGCCTCGCGGCAACCCGTCCGACCTTCGGCGGCAGCCTGCTGTGCACCATCGTCACCCTCAACTACCGTCCGCAAATGGCCACCGTGCGGCCGCGCGTGATGAGCATGCCGAAGAAGGACGAGACCCGCAACGGCACGATCACCGAGCACCCGCTGGGCATGATCGAGACCGACATCGTCACCAAGGTGCTGGAATACATCCCCGACAACCTCGCCGGCAAGCCGCAGCTGCCCTTCGCCGACATCATCGTGTCCGGCGGGCGCGGCATGAAGCGGCCGGATAATTTCCAGCTCATCTGGGACCTGGCCAAGGTGCTGGGTGCCGAAGTCGGCGCCACGCGTCCGGTGGTGCAGGCCGGCTGGGTGGAACTGGACCGCCAGGTCGGCCAGTCCGGCAAGACCGTTCGTCCCAAGCTCTACATCGCCGCCGGCATCTCCGGCGCCATCCAGCATCGCGTGGGCATGGAAGGCTCGGACGTGATCATCGCCATCAACACCGATGAGAACGCGCCCATCTTCGACTTCGCCACCTACGGCATCGTCGGCAACGCCATGACCATCCTGCCGGCGCTGACCGAAGCGTTCCGGCAGCAGCTGGCGACGCGAAAGGTGGCGGTGTGAAACACGTAGGAGCGGCGTCCACGCCGCGATAGCGTGTGGATCGCGGCGTGGACGCCGCTCCTACAGGAAGAGTTGTAGTACCAGGAGAAACAAATGGACGAAAAATTTGACGCAATCGTGGTCGGCGCAGGCCCCTCGGGCAATGCCGCCGCCTACACCATGGCCAAGGCCGGACTGAAAGTGCTGCAGATCGAGCGCGGCGAGTATCCCGGCTCCAAGAACGTGCAGGGCGCGATCCTGTATTCAAAAGCACTTGAGGAAATCATTCCCGACTTCCGCGAGGATGCGCCGCTGGAGCGACACATCATCGAGCAGCAGATGTGGGTGCTGGACGACGAGTCCTACGTCGGGTCCACCTACCGCTCGGCCGAGTTCAACAAGCAGCCCTACAACCGCTACACCATCATTCGCGCCCAGTTCGACAAATGGTTCTCCAGGCGCGTGCAGGACGCCGGCGCGCTGCTGGTGTGCGAAACCACGGTCACCAATCTGATCATGGACCGCAACCGCGTGATCGGGGTGCAGACCGACCGCGAGGGCGGCTCCATCTATGCCGATGTGGTGATCCTGGCCGACGGCGTGAATTCGCTGCTGGCGAAAAAGGCCGGCTTCCATCCCGAACTGGAGCCCAAGGACGTGGCGCTGGCGGTGAAGGAGATCCACTTCCTGCCGGAAGAAACCATCCAGAGCCGCTTCAACACCGGCGAGGGCGAAGGCGTCGTGATCGAGATGGCCGGCAAGATCACCCAGGGCATGATGGGCACCGGCTTTCTCTATACGAATAAAGACTCGCTCACCATCGGCGTCGGCTGCATGCTGTCCGACTTCAAGAGCCAGAAGACCACGCCCTACCTGCTGCTGGAACAGATGAAGGCGCATCCCGCGATCAGGCCGCTGATTGAAGGCGGCGAGATGAAGGAATACACCGCGCACCTGATCCCCGAGGGCGGCTACAAGGCCATGCCCAAGCTCGTCGGCGAGGGCTGGATGATCGTGGGCGACTCCGGCATGTTCGTCAACGCCGTGCACCGCGAGGGCTCCAACCTGGCCATGACCACCGGGCGCCTGGCCGCCGAGACGGTCATCGACCTCAAGCAGAAGGACCTGCCCATGACCGCCGCCAACCTCGCCTACTACCAGGGCCGCCTGGAAGACAGCTTCGTCATGAAGGACCTGAAGAAGTACAAGAACATGCCGGAGATATTCCACAAGAACAACCAGTTCTTCACCGAATATCCCGAGCTGCTCAACCGCGCCGCCCACACCATGCTCACCGTGGACGGCGTGGACAAGAAAACCAAGGAACGCGAGATCCGCAAGAGCTTCAAAACGCGGCGCTCGCTGTTCGGGCTGATGGGCGACGCGTTCAAGATGTGGAGGGCATTCGAATGATTCCCGTGAAAGTAGAAGAGAAGCTGTTCCAGAACCGCTACCGCGTCGACGCCGGGCGGCCGCATATCAACATCAAGAACCCGACCACCTGCCAGGTCGAGTGCAAGACCCAGGAATGCACCGTGTGCTGTCCGGCCGGCTGTTATACCGCCGAAGGCAACGGCCAGGTGGTGCTGATCACCGACGGCTGCCTGGAGTGCGGCACCTGCCGCATCATCTGCACCACCTACCGCAACGTGGACTGGGAATATCCGCGCGGAGGGTACGGGATTTTGTTCAAGTTCGGTTGAACTGGATTGCCACGTCGCTGCGCTCCTCGCAATGACGTCATCGCGAGGGCCGCAGGCCCGTGGCGATCCAGTTAAACCAAACCGCGCGTAGCGCTCTGTAACGAATTACTCAAGGATCAAACTCATGCCCAAACCCGAAAAACACGTCTTCGTCTGCGTCCAGAACCGCGGCCCCGGCCATCCGCGCGGCTCCTGCATGCAAAGCGGCGCCACCGACATCTGGGAGGAATTCGCCTATGCCTTCCAGCAGAAGAATCTCAACGGCCGCTTCGCGCTGTCCAACACCGGCTGCCTCGGCCCCTGCAACGGCCCGCACGTGCTGGTGTATCCGGAAGGCGTGATGTACGGCAAGGTGGCCAAGGAAGACGTCGCCGCCATCGTCGAGGAGCACCTGCTCGGCGACAAGCCGGTGGAACGGCTGATGCTGCCGCCGGAGATTTGGGGCTGATCCAGACGATGAGAATGCATCGTTGCGCCCTCACCCCAACCCCTCTCCCGGGGGGCGAGGGGCTTAATCATCCCTCTCCCTCGGGGGCGAGACAGGGAATTCGCGGGGCATGCTCCGCGCCTGTCGAGCGGTTCCGGCGTGCAAGCCGGAACGCGCCCTGCAAGGGAGGGAACGAGGGTGAGGGCGCACCGTTCACACAACCAAGCAAACCCCAACCATGACCACCGACGCCTTCGGCGTGGCCATCGGCTTCGCCGCCCCGCCCGAGATCGACGAGAAGCTGCGCGAGGCCGCAGCCTGCTACGACGACACCGAGCGTGCCGAGGAATTGTTGTGGACGGCGCTGAAGGCCGATCCGCAATGCCTGGGCAGCTATTTCTCGCTGTATAAGTTCTACTTCTACAAGCGCATGCTCAAGGAAGCGGAAGGCGTCGCCCTGCTCGGACTCGGCACCGCCGCCAGGCTGGGCGGATTCACTTCGGACTGGAACAAGCTCGATGCCCATAGCGTCGACTGGCGCCGCGTCGATGCGCCGCAGCACTTTTTCCTGTTCACCCTCAAGGCCCTCGCCTTCATGCGCCTGCGCATGGGCTACGCCGAGGAAAGCCACACCATTCTCGCCAAATTGCAGGAACTGGACCCGCATGATTCGGTAGGAGCGTCGGTGATCCGGGATTTGGCGGCGGTCTGATTGCAGCAGGCGCGCATGGCCTACGTCGATGTCTGCAAGCAAAGCCTGCTGTACGAAGGCGAACTGGTGCCGTGCATGGCGGGCGGCAAGGAAATCATCATCCTGTGGGCGGACGGCGGCGAGCCGCGCGCCTTTGATGCCGCCTGCCCGCATGAAAAAGTTTCGCTCGCGCGCGGCGACTTCAACGGCCGGATTCTCTACTGCATCGCGCACGGCTGGGTGTTCAACGGCCGCGACGGCAAGTCGCTGCAGCCCTGCGGCCGGGAGCTGAAGGAATATCCGCTGCGCATTGCGGAAGGCATGGTGCAGGTCGATCTGGCAGCGGCGTGAGAAGTAACTGAGTTTGTCATTGAGGAGCGCAATAGCCTTTAGCCGCGGGCGCAGCGTGGCGGGACGTGGCAATCCGGTTTTTGCTGGGCCTTGTTTGACTGGATCGCCGCGCTTCGCTCGCGATGACGAAAACGGAGGGAGGGTAAACATGCTCGATACGGTCATAGTCGGCGGCGGATTGTGCGGCCTGGCGCTTGCCCGCAGCCTGCACGAACACGGCCGCGCGTTCGCCCTCTACGAAGCGCGGCCGCGCCTGGGCGGGCGCATTCTTTCCGTGCCGTGCGAGGCCGCCGGCATGGCGCTCGACCTCGGTCCCACCTGGTACTGGCCCGGCACCCAGCCGCGCATCACCAAACTGATCGCCGAACTCGGCCTGCAAAATTTCCCGCAGCACGATGACGGCACCGTGCTGCAGCTCAGCGACCACGAGCAGCCGCCGGAAACCGTCGCCGCGAACGATCTCCACGGCGGCGCGCGGCGCCTCGAAGGCGGCATGGCGACGCTGGTGGAAGCATTGGCTGCCGGCCTGCCCGCCGATGCGTTTCATCTGGAACAGGAACTCATCGCCGTGCGCGACAAGGGCGCCCAGGCCGAACTGCTGTTCCGCCGCGGCGACGTCACCACCATCGTGCATGCGCGGCAGGTAGTACTGGCGATTCCGCCGCGCCTGCTGGAAGAGCACGTGCAGTTCGACCCGCCCCTGGACGACAGCCTGCGCGAAACCATGCGCGCCATGCCGACATGGATGGCGGACCAGGCAAAAGTGGCAGTTGGCTTTGCGTCGCCCTTCTGGCGCGCGAACGGAAACTCGGGCAACGCCTTCGTCAGCCATGAACAGGTCACGCTGGGCGAGATCTTCGATGCCTGCGATGCCACCGGGCAGCACGCCGCGCTGGGCGGATTCTTCGCCCTGCCGCCGGCATTCCGCGCATCGGTTCATCCCGTCGTCGTGCCCATGCTCATATCGAGCCAGCTGGTGCAGGTATTCGGCAAGGAAGCGGAGCACGGCGAGCAGCACATGCAGGACTGGTCCACCGAGCGCCACACCTGCAGCACCCTGGACCGCACGCCTGTCGACGGCCATCCGGAATACGGCAACGCACACCTGCGCCGCAGCTTGTGGAACGGCAAACTTTTTCTGGGCGCGTCTGAAACCGCGGGCTACGGCGGCGGCTACATGGAAGGCGCGCTGGAAGCGGCGGCGCGCATTCATCGATCGCTCAGCGTGGCGGACAAGGCGGAAGCCGGCAGCAACGAGGCCTGCCTTGCACGCTTCGGCGCAACGGCGGGAGCGTTGCGCACGGGCGCCCTGGAGCGCTACCGCCAGCACCTGAATCGTCACCTCGCGGCCCAGGCCAAAACGCAACTGACCCAGCGCGCCCTGCTCGACACCGTGGAACAGGTCTACAGCGCGGCGCTGGACCAACTGGCCGTCCTGCCCTTCGATACCGCATCGGTGCCCGTGCAGCGCGGCCGTTCCGATCTCACGCCCGGGCTGCTCGCGTCCTTCGAGGGCTTCAACGCCGCGCTGCTGGACGAAGTGCTGCAGTTCAACCGCGCGTCCTGCGCCATCTCCAATTTTCCCCAGGACCACGATCCTGACCGCGACTACGCGGACGCCATCACGCGCGACCTGGCCGCCGCCTGGCGCGAGTTCGCAATCAACGTGAACCGCCTGTTGCTGGACAAAAGCCAGACCCGGGCGGCGCTTGTTCAATGAGCACCCTGCGCAGACTTGGACATCGGAAATGACGGACTGGACAATAAACCGCAAGGCGCAACTCGCCTATTCCCGCGAACGCTTTGGGCAAGCCAAGAGTTTTGTATTTCGCAAATGGTGCGAGCTGGCTGAGGAGCGGCATGCATTTCCGCCCGCCGATCTTTCCGGATCCTGCAAATACGGCAGCCTGTTCATGAATCAGGTTTTCGGCGGGTCGATCCGCGGCCACTATGAACATCAATACAACATCATCGAGGGGAGAATCGTCGATCTCAGTCACGATGCCATCGATGTCGGAAGAATCACCCATCCCTACCTGCACGAACCCGAGTTCTTCGCGATTCCGGAAAGCCAGGCCTCGCTGGATAACTGCCTGCCCCGTGTTACATGCTGGGTCGTCCAATTCCTCGCAGAAATTGAAGACGGACAGAAACTGTCGCACCCATGTCCGTGGTGTGACACTGCATGCAATCCATAAGACCATGAACGCCGAACGCACGACTCGCACCCAGGATCTGACGCAGACCCATCCCGCGCTCGGCATCCTGCGTCTGGCCGCGCTTTCCGCCGAGGAAGGCGGATTGCTGGACGACGAGAGCCTGGAACTCATGTTCGAGCAGGTGGAAACCGGCGCGCTGGCCGGCATACCTGCTGCCGAGAGTTGGCCGGAACTGGAGCGCGGCCTGATGGCGCAAACGCCTTCCAACATGCTCCGCGCCTTGTACGCCTGCGGCGCGCTGCCGGAGGTGCTGCCCGAAGTGGCCGCCCTGTTCGGCGTGCCCCAGATCGCCGACGACCCGCCGCAGGTCGACATCGGCCATCACCTGCTGCGCGTGCTGGACCAGACCGCGCGCTGCAACGCGCCGCTGTCCGTGCGCTTCGCCGCACTGGTGATGAACGTCGGCAAGTCGGACTCCCCGCCCGAGCACCTGCCCGTGCACTATCGCCATGTCGAGCGCGGCGCACCGCGCATCGAAGCGATCTGCGAGCGCTTCGGCATAGCCGACGATTGCCGCGAGCTCGCCCTGCTGGCGCTGGCCGAATGCGAGCGGGTACACCGGGTTTCCGAAGTGCGGGCCGGCCCGGTGGCCGCGATGCTGGAACGCCTGGGCGCCTTCGACCATCCCCAACGCTACGCGCAGCTCATGCAGCTGTGCGCCTGCGACTACCGCGCCTACCGCGGCCGCGCAGACCAGGCCTACCCCAAGGCCGCGCTGCTCGACATCGCACTCAAGTCCTGTACCGGCCTGGCTCCGGACGATCGCGCGGCGACGATCGCCGCCGCGTTCGGCTCGGAACGCTGGTCTGACAACCGTGATACTTAATGATCCGAACCAACATGCTTGATACTCCTCCCCCGCTAGCCGGGGGAGGGTGGGAGGGGGTAAAGAATTGAACGTGAAACCAAGAAGCACTGCATTACCCCACCCCAACCCTCCCCTGCAAGAGAGGAGGGAGCAAAAGGCCCGTGCATCAAGAAGTCATGTTTCTCCTCAGTAACCACAACAGGACACCATCATGGCCAAGACACTGACCGCATACCTGGAACCCAGCCAGGTTCCCTCCCGGCAGGCACTCCAGGAAGCCGTCAAGAACCTGCGCTTCCGGCTGAACCTCGACGAAGCCTATGTTCCGTTCGAGTGGTCGGGCTACCTCCCCTGCACGCTCGACGGCGAGGATGCCGGCGTGGACATCCGCTTCGCGGACAGCGCCTCGCGCCTCGCCGAGCAGCCGCAACTGTTGCAGCAGATCGGCAATCGCGGCACCGCCATCCTCCTGCGCGGAGGCGGCGACCCGCGCGAGCAGGCCAGCGCATTCATCCTCGGCGCGGTGCTGGCCTACAGCTTCGGCGCGCTGGTGCAGCTTCACGGCGATGACGCCCTGTGCGCGGCGGAACGACTGCTGGAAGAAGCCCGTGCTGCCTTCAGCCAGGCGCAGGAGAGATGACAGCGCGCGGCCGGTCGTAGGAGCGGCGTCCGCGCCGCGATCATCGCGCCTTGGAAGGCGCTCCTACGTTGCTCGCACGTCCCCATTCGCAGACGATGAAGCCCTATATCCCCGAACTCAGCGAACAGCGCATGGTCAGCCGCGCGCCAAACCGGCCCATCGATTTCGGGGCGGACCGCGATTACATCTTTTCCTGCCTGAGGGATGTGGAGCAAAGCTTCGGATTGCAGGGCTTCCCCGGCCTTTCGCCGGAACGGATACCCGCCCGCGCGCTGATCAAGCAGCTCATCGTGTGGTGGCGCACGCTCGAACCCGTCAGCCCGGAACAACGCGAGGCCTACGGCCGCCTGCCCGGCACCATCCGGCTCATCGACACCATTTCCGGGTGGTGGGCGGAGCACGCAAACAAATAGAGGATTGAAATGAACACGCACTACCAGCGCCTGGGCGGCCAGGAAGCCATCCGCAAACTGATCGACCGCTTCTACGACCTGATGGACGAAGACCCGGATTACTACGGCATCCGCAAACTGCACCCGGCCGACCTCACCGAATCGCGCAACAAGCTGTACTGGTATCTCTCCGGCTGGACCGGCGGCCCGCCGGAATACACCGACCGCTTCGGCCACCCCTTCCTGCGCCAGAAGCACATGCCGTTCGCGATCGGCGAATCGGAGCGCGACCAGTGGATGACATGCATGCTGCGCGCGATGGACGACATGGTCGTCGAGACGGATTTGAAGCAGGAACTGAAGGCGGCGTTTTTCAAGCTCGCCGATTTCATGCGCAACCGGACGGGCTAGTCACAAGACAAGGCTTGTGGAAGGTCTTTTCAGAAGGGTGGGGGCGGCTGCCAGATGCTGTCCCAGGCGGACTGCACGGAGATGCGCAGGCGTTCTGGCAGGCTGAGCCTGGCCGCGTAACTTATCTTCAGCACCCTGCCCTTCCGGCAGGCGCTGCGGATGATGTCGTCGCTGGTCGCGAGTTCGTCCACTAGGCCAAGCTCCAATGCCTTGCTGCCCAGCCACACCTCGCCGGTGGCGATCTTTTCCATGTCCAGTTGCGCGCGGCGCTCCTGCACGAAGGCGCGGAAGTGCGCATGGATTTCGTCCAGCTCCTCGCGCAGCTTGGCGCGGCCGGCATCGGTG
>DCVO01000117.1:0-2228 GCA_002327405.1 Thiobacillus sp. UBA2186
CCGCCACGCTGGCCGCCGCGCGCGGCGCCTATCCCGACAAGAGACTGGTGCTGGTGTTCCAGCCGCACCGTTATACCCGGACAAGGGACTGCTTCGAAGACTTCGTGCGCGTGCTATCCGAGGCCGATGCGCTGGTGCTGACCGAAGTCTACCCGGCTGGCGAGCAGCCGATCGTCGCCGCCGACGGCCGCGCCCTGGCGCGCGGCGTGCGCGTGGCAGGAAAGATCGAGCCGCTGTTCGTGGAATCGATCGAGGACCTGCCGGAAGCCGTGCGCACGCATGTGCAGGATGGCGACGTGGTGCTGGTCATGGGCGCAGGGTCCGTCGGCCAGGTTGCAGGCAGGCTGACGGGAATGAACCATGCTTAGGCCCCCAAGGTTTCGCGCACCGGAAGAAATGTACGGCGGCAGCGCCGGCCAGGTGCTGCCTGACGGGCCTGTGCTGCGCGGACGTTTCCTGCACAACGAGCCGATGTCGAAACACGTGTCCTGGCGCGCCGGCGGGCCGGCGCAGCGCGCATATGTGCCGGCCGATCTCGAAGATTTGCGCCTGTTGCTGCAGGCCATCCCGGCAGAAGAGCCGGTGCACATGGCTGGCCTGGGCAGCAACCTGCTGGTGCGCGACGGCGGTGTGCGCGGCGTCGTAGTGCTGATGCATGGCGCGCTGAAAAAACTTGCACTCGAATCGCGCAGCTTCGGCATACCCGAAGCGCCCGCCGGCATGGGCGAAACCGGCCTGGTCTATGCCGAGGCCGGCGTCGCCTCGCCCAAGGTGGCGCGCTTTGCCGCCAACCACGATCTGGTCGGCGCGGAATTCCTCGCCGGCATTCCCGGCACGGTGGGCGGCGCGCTGGCCATGAATGCCGGCTGCCATGGCGATGAAACCTGGAACCATGTTGCGCAGGCGCTCACCGTCAGCCGCCAGGGCGAGCTGAACGAGCGGCTGCCCGAGGATTACGTACTGGGTTATCGCCATGTTGCCCTGAAGAGCGGTGCAGAAGAGTGGTTCGTGTCCTGCTGGCTGCGTTTTGCCAAGGGCGACGGCGAGGCGTCGCGCGCCCGCATCAGGGAACTGCTGCAAAAGCGCATCGACACCCAGCCGCTCTCTCAGCCCAATGCCGGTTCGGTATTCCGCAATCCGCCCGGCGATTTCGCCGCGCGCCTGATCGAGAGCTGCGGACTCAAGGGCTTGCGCATCGGCAATGCCCAAGTGTCGGAAAAGCACGCCAATTTCATCGTCAACCTGGGCGGGGCGACAGCGGCCGACATCGAGGCGGTGATCGAGAAAGTGGAAGAGGTCGTGGAAACGAAAACCAATGTGCGCTTGATCCGCGAGGTGCGGATCATTGGAGACAGGAAGTGAGGCGTGAGGCGTGAGGGGTAAGGCGTGAAGAAATTTGGAAAAGTTGGCGTTCTCATGGGCGGTCAATCCGCCGAGCGCGAAGTTTCGCTGAAAAGCGGCGGCGCGGTGCTGGCTGCGCTGCAGCGCCAGGGCGTGGACGCGCACGCCTTCGATCCCGCGCGCCGCAGCCTGGGTGATCTCGCCATGGCCGAGTTCGACCGCGTGTTCATTGCGCTGCACGGGCGCTTCGGCGAAGACGGATGCATGCAGGGCGCGCTGGAATTGCTGGATATCCCCTATACCGGCAGCGGCGTGATGGCTTCCGCCATCGGCATGGACAAGTGGCGCACCAAGCTCTTGTGGCAGGCGGCCGGCCTGCCGACGCCGGAATGGGCGCTGCTTGATGCAAACACGGATTTCGCTGCGGTCGAAAAGCAGCTGGGCCTGCCCATTTTCGTGAAGCCGGCGCGAGAGGGCTCCAGCATCGGCATGAGCAAGGTCAAGGAAGCCGGGACGCTGCGCGCAGCCTGGCAGAAGGCAGCCGAGTACGACAACCTGGTGCTGGCGGAGAAGTTCGTCGACGGCGGCGAATACACCTGCGCGATCCTCGGCGATCAGCCCCTGCCGATGATCCGGCTGATTCCCAAGAACGAGTACTACGACTACGAAGCCAAGTACCTGCGCGACGACACCGAATACCGCTGCCCCTGCGGCCTCGCGCCGGAGCAGGAAAAGGCCATCCAGACCCTGTGCCTGAAGGCCTTCCATGTGGTCGATTGCCGCGGCTGGGGGCGCGTGGACGTGATGCTGGACGGCCGGGGCAATCCCTGCCTGCTGGAGATCAATACTTCGCCGGGCATGACCGACCACAGCCTGGTGCCGATGGC
>DCVO01000117.1:2268-2760 GCA_002327405.1 Thiobacillus sp. UBA2186
CCTGGCTGGTGTCGCTGCCGGTGTTCGCGCTGCAGCGCGTCGACGTGCGCGGCGAGTTGCGTCACCTCAGTGAAGAAAACATCCGCTTGGCAGCGAATCGCGGCGTGCGCGGCAACTTCTTTACCGTGGATCTGGACAAGGTGCGCGAGGCCTTCGAGAAACTGCCATGGGTGAATGTGGCGCGCGTATCCCGGCGCTGGCCGGATACTTTGATCGTTGAACTGGTCGAGCACGTGCCGTTGGCGCGCTGGAACGGCAGCGGTCTTGTCAGTGCAGAAGGCGAGGTGTTCAACGCGTCTTCCGAAGCGGAACTGCCCAGCCTGAGCGGTTTCGACGGCTCCGGCCGCGAGGTCGCCGAGGCCTACCTGCGCTATGGGGAAATACTGGCGCCGCTGGGAATGAAAATCGCAGAACTGAATCTGTCGCCGCGGCGCGCCTGGCGCCTGAAAACCGACGGCGGCATGGAAATCGCGCTCGGCCGCAAGGATGTCG
>DCVO01000117.1:2867-3510 GCA_002327405.1 Thiobacillus sp. UBA2186
AAGATCGTCTGCATCGTCGCCGAGATGCAGCCCGAGGGCACGCTGGAAATCATCGGCATGGGCTCGCACCCGTCCAAGGGCCTCAGGCGCGGCGTGGTGGTCAACATCGAGCACACCGTCAACGCCATCCAGCGCGCGCTGGANNTGATGGCCGACTGCAAGATCCGCGAGGTCTACACCGGCATCGCCGGCAACCACATCAGGAGCTTCAACTCGCACGGCATGGTGGCGATCAAGGACAAGGAGATCAGCCAGATCGATGTCGAGCGCGTGATCGACACCGCGCGCGCGGTCAACATCCCCATGGACCAGCAGATTCTGCACACCATCCCGCAGGAGTTCGTGGTCGACGGCCAGGAGGACGTGAAGGATCCGCTCGGCATGAGCGCGGTGCGCCTGGAAGTGCGCGTGCACATGGTCACCGGCGCGGTGTCCGCGGCGCAGAACATCGTCAAGTGCGTGCGCCGCTGCGGCATCGAGGTCGCAGACCTGGTGCTGCAGCCGCTCGCTTCCGCGATGGCGGTGCTCACCGAGGACGAGAAGGAGCTCGGCGTGTGCCTGGTCGACATCGGCGGCGGCACCACCGACATCGCGGTGTTCACCGGCGGCGCGATCCGCCACACCGCGGTGATCCCGGTCGCCG
>DCVO01000164.1 GCA_002327405.1 Thiobacillus sp. UBA2186
ATACAGATGGTCGACACGTCCGGCTTGATGAACTGCATGGTGTCGTAGATCGCAAGGCCTGCAGTCACCGAGCCGCCCGGCGAGTTGATGTAGAAATAAATGTCCTTGTCGGGGTTTTCCGACTCCAGGAACAGCAGCTGGGCGACGATCAGGTTGGCGGTGGCATCGTTCACCGGGCCCACCAGAAATACCACGCGCTCCTTCAACAGGCGCGAGTAGATGTCATACGCCCGTTCGCCACGGCCGCTCTGTTCGATCACCATGGGGACAAGCCCCAGACCCTGAGGCTCGATGTAATTGTTCATAATCTCCGCCGTCATGCGGCACGTCCCATCAAATCGTCAAATTTCACCGGTTCATCGGTTGCCTGAACCCGGCCGGCAACCCATGCTACCACATTGTCCTCCAATGCCAGGGCTTCCAGTTCCTGAAGCCGCTGGGGATCCTGGTAATACCACTGCACCACTTCCTGCGGATCCTCGTAGCCTTGTGCGTACTCGTCGATCAGCGCGCGAACCTGCTCGGGTTTCGCCGCCAGGTCGTTCTTTTCCACGATATCGGCGATGATCAGGCCCAGGCGCACCCTGCGCTCTGCCTGGTCCTTGAATATATCGGCCGAAATCCGGTCTTCCTTAATCTGTCCGCCGCTTGCCTGGATCTGATCAAGCATCTGGTTGCGCAGGCGCTCGATTTCAAGACCCACGAGGGACTTGGGGAGGTCCAGTACGGCATTGGCCAGCAGCACTTCCATCGCGGCCTCCTTGAGGCGGGCCTGGATGCGGCGCTTGACCTCGCGCTCCAGGTTGGCCTTGACCTCTTCGCGCAGCTTGGCAATATCGCCGTCCGCAATGCCCAGGGATTTGGCGAACTCGGCATCCACCTCGGGCAGCTTCGGCGCCTGCACTTCCTTCATGGTCACGTCAAAGTGCACGGTCTTGCCGGCCAGATGCGCGGCGGAATAGTCCGCCGGGAAAGTCATGTCGAAGCCGTGCGACTCGCCGGCGGACAGGCCGACCAGGTTGTCCTCGAAGTCTTTGAGCATGCGGCCTTCGCCGACCACGGTGGAAAAATCCTGGGCCTCGCCGCCCGGGAAGACCTCGCCATCCAGCGTGCCCTTGAAGTCGAACTTGACCATGTCATCCTTCTGGCTGGCGCGCTCGACCTTGGCGAAGCTGCGGCGCTGCTTGCGCAGGATATCCAGGGTCGCGTCGACATTGGCGTCTTCGACAGCCACCACCGGGCGCTTCAAGGAAGCGCCGGCGAGATTGCCCAGCTTGACCTCGGGATAGATCTCGAACGTGGCGGAAAAACGGATTTCGGAGGCATCCGCGCCTTCCCTGGGCTCGAAACGCGGCATGCCTGCCACCTTCAGTTGCTGGGCATTGATTGCCTCGAAAAAGCTCTTCTGCAGCGACTCGCCCAGCACTTCCTGCTTCACGCCCGGGCCATGCATTTTGCTGACGTGGCTCATCGGCACCTTGCCGGGACGAAAGCCGGGCGCCTTCACGCTCCTGGCCAGGCGCTTGAGACGGGTTTCCACCTCGGCATCGATTGCTGCGATGGGAACGGCCAGGTCGATGCGCCGCTCAAGGGATCCGAGAACTTCTAGTTGAGACATGAGACACTTTCTAAATAACAGGTTAACTGGCCAGGCAGGCAGGCTATATGCCAGCATTGCCGAACCACCGAATGCACCATCGGCTTATCCCGACAAAAAACGTCGGAAACACGAGGCTGACTGAATTACGAAAAAGTAATTTTACCGTGAATACAGCCCCAGGAAAAACCCGCCGTTTGCAGGCATGCCCCTGTCGGGCACGAGAAATCCGCCCGCGCTCGATTTGCCGTCATATCCGGCCTGCTATAGTTCATTCTAGATATGCCTGCCAGCCGCTTTCTGCCCCATTCCGCACTGCAAAGCCTGCTCGACGCCCTGACAGCGCGCGGCTATGCAGTCATCGCCCCCCAGGCAAGGGATGGCTGCATCGTTTACACCGAAACCCGCCATGCCGATGAGCTCCCCTGGGGCATCCGTCTCGAGCAGGACCCCGGCAGCAGCCGCACCATCAAAGGCACGCACAGGCAAGCCTTCGCCTGGGCCAACGGCCCGCAGGCACTGAAACCGCTGGTATTCGCGCCCAGTGAACCGCTCTGGCGCATCAGCCGCCAGGCCGATGGCTATGCCGTGAAAGCCGCCGAAACGCCGCAGCGGCCGCTCGCCGTCATCGGCGTCCGGGCCTGCGACCTCGCCGCGCTCGCCATCCAGGACCGGCATTTTCTGCACGGCCCCTACCCCGATCCGCGCTACGGCGCGCGCCGCGAGGGCATGCTGCTGGTCGCGGTGAACTGCACCCATCCGGCCAGCACCTGTTTCTGCGCTTCCACCGGCGACGGCCCCGAGGCGAAAACGGATTTCGACCTCGCCCTCACCGAACTCGATGACGGCTTCGTCATTGAGGCCGGCAGCGCCGAAGGCGAACAGATACTCGCCGCCTTGCCGCTGCAGGATGCCCGGGCCGCACAGGTCGAGGCCGCAGCGGCCGGCATCCGCCATGCCGCAGAAAGCCAGACCCGCGCCATCCCCGGCAGGAACCTGCGCGATGCGCTGATGGCGCGGCTCGAGCATCCGCGCTGGCAGGAAGTGGCCCAGCGCTGCCTCGCCTGCGGCAACTGCACCATGGTCTGCCCCACCTGCTTCTGCCACGCCGAAACCGAACAACCCGAACTCGACGGCAGCGGCAGCCTGCACAGCCGCGAATGGGATTCCTGCTTCGGCGAACGCCATGGCTACATCCACGGCAAGCAGTTGCGCCCGGAGATCAGCCAGCGCTACCGCCAGTGGCTCACGCACAAGCTGGCGAGCTGGCACGACCAGTTCGGCCGTTCGGGCTGCGTGGGTTGCGGACGCTGCATCGCCTGGTGCCCGGTGGGCATCGACATCACCGAAGAGGCGGCGGCGCTGCTCAAATGAACCTGAAAACCGCATTTGAACCACGGGGAACACGGGGCTCACGGGGAAAGCTTCAAATCTCGAACGCTGAACCTCTCGACCTATGGCTGATTGCCACAATTAACCCATACCAGCGGTTTGCCCCCGTGTTTCCCGTGCCCCCCGTGGATAACAGATTTTCTCCAGGATGAATTCTCCTCACGTCCCCCAAACCGCCAGAATCGTCGAACGCATCCAGGAGTCCGACGACATCTTCACTTTGCGCCTGCGGTTCAGCGACGCTGCTGTACAGGACGGCTACCGTTTTGCGCCCGGACAATTCAACATGGTCTACCTGCCCGGCGCGGGCGAAGTGCCGATTTCGCTTTCCTCCGATCCCGAGGAACGCGAAGACTTCGCCCACACCATCCGCGCCGTCGGCCGCGTGACCAGGGGACTGGCTGCGCTGAAGCCCGGCGATGAAATCGGCATGCGCGGCCCATACGGCCGCGGCTGGCCGCTTGACGAGGCCGAGGGCAAGGACGTATTCATCATCACCGGCGGCCTGGGCTGCGCTCCCGTGGTGGCGGTGATCCACTACGTGCTGAAGCGGCGGGAGCGCTTCAAGCGCCTCGTCATCCTCCAGGGCGTGAAGCACAGCCACGATCTCATCTGGCGCGCTTCCTACGAGCGCTGGGCGCAGGCGACCGACACCCAGGTACTGATCGCCGCCAATTCCACCGAGGCGCTGTGGCCCTGGCACGTGGGCAGCCCCATCGATCTGGTTTCACAGGCCGAATTCGATCCCGCCAATGCCGTGACCATGATCTGCGGCCCCGAAGGCATGATGGTGGCGGCCGCAAAAGCGCTGAAAGCGCGCGGCCTGAACGAAGCCGACATCCATGTCAGCCTGGAACGCAACATGCAGTGCGCGCTCGGCCTGTGCGGGCACTGCCAGCTGGGCGGACATTTCGTCTGCAAGGACGGTCCGGTGTTTTCCTATCCGGAAGTGAAGGTGCTGCTGGAAAGGGGAGGTTTATGAAGGCGCAGCGCCCGCGCATCGCCGTGCACAAGTTCGCCTCCTGCGACGGCTGCCAGCTCGCCTTTCTCAATGCCGGCGAGGCACTGCTTACGCTTGCGCAGAGAGTGGAAATCCTGCACTTCGCCGAGGCCGGCTGGCTCGACCCGCTGGCCAAAGTCGACATCGCCTTCGTCGAAGGCAGCATCTCCGCGCCGCACGACATCGAGCGCATACGCGCCGTGCGCGAATCGGCAAAGTTCCTCGTCACCATCGGCGCCTGCGCCACCGCCGGCGGCCTGCAGGCATTGAGAAACGGCGTCAAGGAAGCGGCGGGCTGGGTGGCCGATATCTACGCCAGCCCGCAATACATCGAGAGCCTGCCCGAATCGCGCCCGGTTTCCGCGCACGTGAAAGTGGACCTGGAAATCTGGGGCTGCCCGGTCACCATCGAGCAGGTGCTGGGCGCCACCGCCAGCCTGCTGAACGGCGTCACCCCCGTCAACCCGGGCGAGCCGGTTTGCGTGGAGTGCAAGCGTCGCGGCCATGCCTGCATAATGGTGACGCAGAACGCTCCCTGCATGGGGCCGGTCACCCGCACCGGCTGCGGCGCGCTTTGCCCAGGCGTGGGCCGCGCCTGCTACGGCTGCTTCGGCCCGGCCGAGCTGCCCAACGCCGTTTCCATGGCGAAACATTTCGAGCAGGCGGGGCTGGACAAACGCGAGGTCGCGCGCCGTTTCCTGTTCATCACCTCGGCGGCCCAGCCCTTTGCGGACGTCGGTCGCCACTACAAAGAAAATGAGTAATCGCACCGTCAATCTCAATGTCCCCGTGCTCGCCCGCGTAGAAGGCGAAGGCGCGCTCGACCTTTCCATCGCCAACGGCGAGATCGCCGAGCTGCGCCTGCGCATTTTCGAGCCGCCGCGCCTGTTCGAGAAATTCCTCGAAGGCCGCAGCTACCTGGAAGTGCCGGACATGGTCGCGCGCATCTGCGGCATCTGCCCGGTGGCCTACCAGATCAGCGCGGTGCAGGCGCTGGAATCCGTCCTCGGCATCGAGCCCACGCCGTGGATACGCGACATGCGCCGGCTGTTCTACTGCGGCGAATGGATCGAGTCGCACAGCCTGCACATCCATCTGCTGGCAGCACCGGACTTCCTCGGCTTCGCCAATGCCATCGACATGGCCGGCAAATATCCCGACATCGTGCGCCGCGGCCTGAAAATCCAGGAAGCCGGCAACGCCATCATTTCCTTCCTCGGCGGGCGCTCGGTGCATCCCGTCGGCGTGCGCGTGGGCGGCTTCTGGCATGCGCCCTCCACTGCCGCCGCCGCAAAACTGCTTGCGGAACTGGAGGCCCTGCTGCCTGAGGCGGAAGCCCTGGCGCTGTGGACGGTCTCACTGCCGCTGCCGGACGAAACCCAGGATTTCGAGTGCGTGTCCCTGGGCCATGCCGGCGAATACCCCATCACCCGCGGCAGCATCGTTTCCAGTCGCGGCCTCGACATCGGCATCGCCGAATTCGACAACGAATTCCAGGAAAGCCACGCGCCCCACTCCACCGCCCTGCACTGCCATCATCGCGGGCAGGATTACCTGGTCGGGCCGCTCGCACGCATGAACCTCAATCTCGACCAATTGCCGTCAGCCACACGCAAGTTGCTTGAAGCCTGCGGCATGCGCTTCCCCTCCTTCAACCTCTTCCACAGCATCGTCGCACGCGCGCTGGAAATCCATGCCGCACTGGTCGAAGCCATCCGACTGCTCAGGTCCTACGCGCCCACCGACGCGCCCTATCTCGAAGCCGCGCCGCGCGCCGGCGTCGGCTTCGGCGCTTCCGAGGCGCCGCGCGGCATCCTCTGGCACCGTTACGAACTGGATGGCAGCGGCAGCATCGTCAGCGCCCGCATCGTGCCGCCCACCAGCCAGAACCAGGCGCGCATCGAAGCCGATCTGCGCGCCTCGCTGAACCGTTTCGGCCTCGACCAGCCCGAGCATGAAATCAGGCAGCATGCGGAAACCGTCATCCGCAACTACGACCCCTGCATTTCCTGCGCCACCCATTTTTTGAAGCTCAATATCAAGAAGAAAGCATGAACGCACACATCCATCCGCCCGTCCGCATCCTCTGCATCGGCTCGCCCGCCGAGCCCGACAACCTCGGCTTTCTGGCCGCCCACGCGCTGATGGGCCGCTTCGACCCGGAAAAAGTCGAAGTGCTGGCGCTCGACCGCCCCGGCCCGCGCCTCATCGAGCACATGCGCGGCGCCGACACCGTGATCCTGGTCGATGCCGTGAAAAGCGGCGCGGCCGCCGGCACCCTGCACCGGCTGGAAGGCCATGCGCTGGACGGCATGGTGGCGCACCACACATCGAGCCACGGCTTCGGTCTCTCGGAAACCCTGGCGCTCGCCGACCGCATGGGCGAACTGCCGCCGCACCTGAAATTCATCGGCCTGGAAGCCGGCGCAACGCCGTTCTCCGAGGGCGACGTTGCCAGGCTGGCCGAGGCCGTCAGCGAAAGCGCGAACGCCGTGCCGTAAAAAACTGCCGGCATGAGACCCGACTGACCGGACGCGCATTCGGGAGTACGATAGCCACACACACACACAACAAATGCACCACGTCTGAGGAGACACAACATGGCGGACACCAAGATCCTGCTCGAAGAAAAAGACATTCCCACCCACTGGTACAACGTCGTCGCCGACATGCCCAATCCGCCCGCTCCGCCGCTGGGGCCGGACGGCAAGCCGGTCAGTCCGGAACAGATGCTGGCCATCTTCCCCGGCAACATCCTCGAACAGGAAATGAGCGCCGAGCGCTGGATTCCCATCCCCGAGGAAGTGCGCGAAGTCTATCGGCTGTGGCGGCCCTCGCCCCTGGTACGCGCGCATCGCCTGGAAAAAGTGCTGGGCACGCCCGCGAAAATCTATTTCAAATATGAAGGCGTATCCCCCGCCGGCTCGCACAAGCCCAACTCCGCCATCCCGCAGGCCTGGTTCAACAAACAGGCCGGCATCAAGCGCCTCACCACCGAGACCGGCGCCGGGCAGTGGGGCTCTTCGCTGGCGCTGGCCGGCCAGCTGTTCGGCCTGGAGGTGCGGGTGTACATGGTCAAGGTCTCGTATTTCCAGAAGCCCTTCCGCCGCTCCATGATGCAGACCTGGGGCGCCGAAGTCTTCGCCAGCCCCACCAACATGACCAACGCCGGGCGCAAGATCCTGGAGCTCGACCCCGACAATCCCGGCAGCCTCGGCATCGCCATTTCCGAGGCGGTCGAGGAAGCCGCCTCGCGGGCGGACACCAACTACGCGCTGGGCTCGGTGCTGAACCACGTGCTGCTGCACCAGACCGTGATCGGGCTGGAAGCCAGGAAGCAATTCGAAAAGGTAGGCGACTATCCGGACATGATCTTCGCCCCCTGCGGCGGCGGCAGCAATTTCTCCGGCATCGCCTTCCCCTTCATGGCCGACAAGGCGGCGGGCGAGAAGCGCGCGCAGAACCTGCGCTGCGTGGCGGTGGAACCGTCTTCATGCCCGACGCTGACCAAGGGCGTCTACGCCTACGACTACGGCGACGCCTCCGGCTACACGCCGCTCATGCGGATGTACACGCTGGGCCACGACTTCATGCCCCCCGGCATCCATGCCGGCGGCCTCCGCTACCACGGCGATTCGCCCCTGGTGTCCCAGCTCTACCACGAGAAGCTGATCGAGGCCGTGGCCGTGCCGCAGATCGCCACCTTCGAGGCCGGCGTCACCTTCGCCCGCGCCGAGGGCATCATCCCCGCGCCCGAATCCTGCCACGCCGTGCGCGCCTGCATCGACGAGGCCCTGCGCTGCAAGCAGAGCGGCGAACCCAAGACCCTGCTGTTCAACCTCTCGGGCCACGGCCACTTCGACATGGCCTCCTACGACAAGTACTTCGCCGGCGAACTGGAAGACTACGAATATCCCACCGAGGCCATACAGTCCGCGCTGGCCAAGCTGCCCAAGGTGGCGGCGGGCTGAATCACATTCGCTTACTCACTTGGAAAAAAGGGGACATCATGCGTTATCTGCTGTTATTGCTGTTGATGCTGCTGCAGCCCGCGTGGGCCGCGACATCCGACTATGCGCGCGAAAAGAAATGGGCCGACGAGATCGTGCCCGGCGTCGTCGTCGGCGATCCGGTGTACCTCGAAGCCCGGGGCCACAAGTTCCTCGGCCTCTACACCGAAGCCGCCAACGCCAAGGCCGGTCTCGTCATCGTCCACGGCATCGGCGTGCATCCCGATCACAGCCTCATCGGCGTGCTGCGCAGCCGTCTCGCCGACCTGGGCTACACCACGCTGTCGATCCAGATGCCCATCCTCGCCGTCGAAGCCGACGGCAAGGCCTACCTGCCCCTGTTCCCGGAAGCGGCCGAGCGCATCAAGGCCGCCGCCAAGTTTTTGCAGGACAAGGGCAACAAGAAAATCGCCATCCTCTCGCACAGCATGGGGTCTGCCATGACCAAAAGCTACTTCCGGAACAATGCCGACTCGCCGTTCGCGGCATGGGTATCGATCGGTCTCTCCTCCGACAGCTACGACGGCGTCAAGCTGCCGGTATTCGACCTCTACGGCGGCAGCGACCTGCCGGCGGTGGTGAAAGGCGCCGACGGGCGCAAGAAGACGCTCGTCAACCCCAGGTCCGCGCAGACCATGGCCCCCAAGATGGACCACTTCTTCACCGGCTATGACGACGACCTGGTGAATTACGTCAGCGGGTATCTGGACAAGAACCTGTAAGACCCAGCAAAAAAACAAAAGGGCCGGGCTCGAAGCGATTCGAACCCGGCCCTTTATTATTGCTTGCGCGGTTCAGCCGATGGCCAGCACCAGCTTGCCGCTCATGCCGCCGGCTTCGATCAGTCGATGCGCCTCGGCGGCGCTTTCGAGCGGAAGCACTTTGCTTATTTCGACGCGCAGCTTGTTCGCATCGAACAGCGCCGCGCACTGTTCCAGTATCCAGGCCTGGTGCTGTTGCGCCTCCACCCAGCCGTAGACCATGGGCGAGAGCATCAGCTCCTGGGCAACGCGCAGGTTTCTCAGCCGCGCGATCTTCCAGTCGGTTTCCGGCCCCGGCTGCAGCAGGGTGACGAGATCGCCGTAGGGACGCACGGCGGCAAAGCTGGCCTGGAAGGTGGCGCCGCCCACGGTATCGAACACGATGTCCGCAGCCTGCCCGCCGGTCAGCTCCAGCACGGCCTTCACGAAATCGGTGTCGCGGTAATTGATGGCTTCGTCCGCGCCCAGTTCCTTGACGAACGCGGCCTTGTCCGCCGAGCCGACGGTGGTCAGCACGCGGCAGCCCGCCGCCTTGGCCAGCTGGATGGCGACATGCCCCACCCCGCCCGCGCCGGCGTGGACCAGCACGGTCTGCCCCGCCGTCATGCGCGCGCGGTCGTACAGCGCTTCCCACGCCGTGATCAGCACCAGCGGCGCGGCGGCAGCCTGGTTGAAGTCGAGGCTCGCCGGCATGCGCGCGGCAAAGCGCTCGTCCACCACCGCGACTTCGGCATAGTTGCCCGGATGCCCGCCGATGCCGCCGTTGCAGAAATACACCGCGTCGCCCGGCTTGAAGCGGGAAACACCGGAACCCACCGCCTCCACCACCCCCGCGCCGTCGCAGCCCAGAATGGCCGGCATGCGCTCCGGGAAGTACGTGCCCTTGGCGCGCAGCTTGGTGTCGATGGGATTGACCCCGGCCGCCTTCAGGCGCACCAAGAGGTCGGTGTCATGGGTAATTTCCGGTGTCGGCACGTCGGCGAGGCTGAGCATCTCAGGTGCGCCGGGAGCGGTCATAAGGATGGCTTTCATGCTTTGTTTCTCCACGATTGATGAGCGGAAAGAGACCTGGTTCAATTTATCTCCCCCTCAACACCTTGATCTGAAACAGCGTATTCCGTTCGTCCTCCTCCAGCGCCTGCTTGATGTGCGACACGGTGGCGCGGTAGCGCGGGATGATGTTGTACTTGAGCGCGTTGACGCGCTTCTGGGTCTTGCGCTGTTCGACGACGAAGCGGCGCAGGGCGTTTTCGGCCTCCCCCAGTCTGGCGAGGAAGGCGACGAGTTCGGTCATCTTCGCTCTGGCTTCGTCGAAGCTGGTGTCGGTCCACATCAGGCCCACGGGCTGCAGCGGCAGGGTGCGGGCCTCGACCGAGGGGTATTCGACGCCGACCGAGGAGCGGTGGGTGATGTCGACCTCGACCGAGGGGCCGAAGCCCATGCTGGCCTGGCGCAGGATCTGGCTGCCCATGCGCAGCTCGCAGATCGCCACCCAGCGGTAGGCTTCCTGCAGTTTCAATTCGGCCTCGCGGCGCATGCGTCTGTATTCCTTGAGGCGGTCCTGCACCACGCGCGTGAGCAGCTCGCGCTTTTTCTCCAGCATGTCATGGCCCTGGGTGAGGAATTTCACCTGGCGGCCGAGCTGCAGCAGGGCGTTGCGCGTGGGCGGGACTTTCAGTCGTTTCATGATCTTGAAAAGCCAGCCACAGAGGACACAGAGTTCACAGAGAAAACCTGTCGGCATGTGCATGCAGCCAACTCCAATCCGGCAATCAGCCACACGTCACGAAGAACCGCTTTTCTCTCTGTGTCCTCTGCGTGCTCTGTGGCTTGATTTAGGTTTTCCATGCTTATCCGGCTATCGCCTGCTGGTAATGCGCGTCGAGGTCTTTTTCCGACAGGCGCGTGAGCGCCTCTTTCGGCAGCAGCGACAGCACTTCCCAGGCAAGGTCGAGGGTCTGGAAGATGGTGCGGTCTTCGCGCTCGCCCTGGCTGACGAAGCGGTTCTCGAAGGCCTCGGCGAATTGCAGGTAGCGGTTGTCCTCTTCCGACAGTTCCTCGGCGCCGATGATGGCGGCGAGGCTGCGCACTTCCTGCGCCTTGGCGTAGGAGGCGAACAGCTGGCTGGCGACGCGGGCGTGGTCTTCGCGCGTCATGCCTTCGCCGATGCCGTCCTTCATCAGCCGCGACAATGAGGGCAGCACCGCCACCGGCGGCTGCACGTTGGCGGCGGCGAGCTCGCGCGACAGCACGATCTGGCCTTCGGTGATGTAGCCGGTGAGGTCGGGCACGGGATGGGTGATGTCGTCGGAGGGCATGGACACCACCGGAATCATCGTGATAGAGCCATTCTTGCCGCGGATGCGGCCGGCGCGCTCGTAGATTTCCGCGAGGTCGGAATAGAGGTAGCCGGGGAAGCCCTTGCGCGCGGGCACGTCGCCCTTGCCGGTGGCGATTTCTCTTAAGGCTTCGGCGTAGTAGGTCATGTCGGTCATCACCACCAGCACGTGCATGCCGAGGTCGAAGGCCAGGTACTCGGCGCAGGTTAGCGCCACGCGCGGCAGGATCAGGCGCTCGATGGGCGGGTCGTCGGCGAGATTGATGAAGGTCGCCACCTGCCCCAGCACCCCGCTCTCCTCGAAGCTTTCCTCGAAGAAGCGCGCATCGCTGTGCGACACGCCCATGGCGGCGAAGACGATGGCGAATGATTGGTTTCGTGTTTCAGAAGCGCCCTCACCCCTAACCCCTCTCCCCGAGGGAGAGGGGAACTCTCCCCCCCCACCTATTCCGGAGGGAGAGGGGTGGGATTGATGCAGCAGCTTGGCCTGGCGCACGATCTGCGCGGCGATGCGGTTGTGCGGCAGGCCGGAGCCGGAAAACACCGGCAGCTTCTGGCCGCGCACCAGGGTGTTCATGCCGTCGATGGTGGAAATGCCGGTCTGGATGAACTCGCGAGGATAGGCACGCGCGGCCGGATTGATCGAGGCGCCGTTGACGTTGCGCGACAGCCGGGAAACGATGGGCGGGCGGCCGTCGCGCGGCTGGCCCACGCCGTTGAACACGCGGCCCAGCACCTCCGGCGCCAGCGCCAGTTCGAAGGGCTGGTCGAGGAAGCGCACCCAGGTGCGTTCGAGGTCGAGGTTGTCGGTGCCCTCGAAAATCTGCACCAGCACGAGGTCGGCGGATGTGCGGATGACCTGGCCGTTGCGGCTGCGGCCCTTGTGGTCGCGCACCACCACGCGGTCGCCCAGCGCGGCTTCGGGCACGCTGCGCATGGCAAGCAGGCCGCCGCGCGCCCAGGCGGCCGATCTGTATTCAAGCGATGACATGAAGCATTTTCCGTGAATCAACTTTCATAAAAGACAGCCACAAAAGACAGCCACAGAGAACACAGAGAAAGGCTTTGCCTCCGGCTTCTGCTCTGTGCTCTCTGTGTTCTCTGTGGCTTGATGTTGTCTTCATGATTCCGTGCCTTCCGATTCATGCCGCTGCGCCGCCGGGCTGGCGTATTCCGCACGCAGGGCGTCGAACAGGGGCACGATTTCCCGCGCTTCCTGCCGCAGGCCTTCCAGTTCGTCGCTGCCGTAGGCTATTTTCCAGCGGCGGGCTTTCGCCAGCAGCGGCAATCTGAGCAGTTCCTGCACCGGCATGCCGAGCCTGAGCATCTCGGCGCCGCGGTTGTAAATGTCGATCATGAGACTGAGCAGCAGGTATTGCTTCTCGGGCGAGCAGAAGCTGTCCTTGGCTTCGAGCGCGCTTTGCTGCAACAGGCCTTCGCGCACCAGGCGCGCCGACTCCAGGGTCCAGCGCTGCTGGCCGGAGAGCGCTTCCACGCCCACCAGGTTGACGATGCGGTTCAACTCTTCGGCCTCGGTCAAGAGGCGCAATGCCTTGTTGCGCAGCTGCAGCCAGTCTTCGCCGATGTTCCCGTGCCACCAGCGCGCGGCGGTGTCGACGAAGAGCGAGAAGCTTTCCAGCCAATCGACCGAAGGATAGTGGCGCGCGTCGGCCAGATCCTTCGACAGCGCCCAGAAGGTCTGGATGATGTCCTTGGTGTGGCTGGTGACCGGCTCGGAAAAGTCGCCGCCGGGCGGGCTGACCGCCCCAATTAAAGTTACCGAGCCGTGGCCCCCGCTCAGGCTTTCCACGCGCCCGGCGCGCTCGTAGAAGGCAGCGAGCGTGGAGCCGAGATAGGCGGGATAGCCCTCTTCCACCGGCATCTGCCCCAGGCGCCCCGCTACCTCGCGCAGGGCCTCGGCCCAGCGGCTGGTGGAGTCAGCCACCATCACCACATCGAAGCCCTGGTCGCGGAAATACTCGGCGATGGTCATGCCCACATACACCGAAACCTCGCGCGCCACCACCGGCATGTTGGAGGTGTTGGCCACCAGCAGGGTGCGTTCCATCAGCGGGCGGCCGGAACGCGGGTCGGTCAACTTGGGAAAGGTGTCGAGCACCTCGGTGAGCTCGTTGCCGCGCTCGCCGCAGCCGACATAGATCACGATCTGGGCGTCGGACCAGCGCGCGATCTGCTGCTGCAATACCGTCTTGCCGGCGCCGAAAGGTCCGGGGATGGCGCCCTTGCCGCCCTTCAGGAGCGGGAAGAAGGTGTCCATGATGCGTTGCCCGGTGATGAGCGGCTGCACCGCATGGTCGCGCTTGTTGAAGGGGCGCGGCATGCGCACCGGCCAGCGGCTGGAGAGATGCAGCTTGTGGATGTTGCCCTGGCGGTCGCGCACGCGGCCGATGACATCGACCACCGTGTAGTCGCCGGCGGGCGCGAGGTCGATGAGTTCACCTGCAACTTCGGGCGGGACGAGGATACGGTGAACGACGCTTGCGTTTTCCTGCACGGTGCCGAGGATGGCGCCGCCGGCGATGCGCGCGCCGACTTTGAGTTCTTCCTGCGGCACGAAGGGCCACTGCTTCGCGCGGTCGATGGCGGGAATGACGAGGCCGCGCTCGATGCGCTCGCCGGTTTGCGCGAGCATGGTTTCCAGCGGCCGCTGCAGGCCGTCGAAGATGCCGCCGAGTATCCCCGGCCCCAGTTCCACCGACAGCGGCTCGCCCATGGCCGTGGCCGGCTCGCCGGGACGCAGGCCCTCGGTGTTCTCGTACACCTGCACGATGGCGCGCGCGCCTTCGCGCGCGATGACTTCGCCCATCAATCCCGGCTTGCCCAGCTTGACCTGCTCGCCGGTGCGCGCATTGGGCAGTTCGGCAATGACGATAGGGCCCTGGATGTCGAGGATGCGGCCCTGCCCGCTCATGCCGCAGCGTCCTGGTTGAAGAGTTTGTCCATGATCACGCCCAGCACCTCGTCCTGCACGCGCGCGAGCCGGCCCTCGAAAGTGTTGTCCACGCGCAGTCGGCCGTCGGCGCTGCGCACCCGCATGCCGCCTGTGGCGTGATCCGGCAGCGGCGCCAGTTCCACCTTGCGGCCGGGTACAGCCTGCGATGCCAACGCGGCCCAATTCGGACGCAGCGCATCGAGGTCGCGCGGGTTGAGTTCCGCCACCAGCTCGCCTTCGGGCATGGCCTGCGCGGCTTCCGCGAGATAGCCCTGCAGCACCTGGCGGTAGCGCGGCGCATCCTGCGTCAATTGTTCGAGGCGCTTGCGCACCTCCGCCAGCACGTCCTGCGCCAGCGCCCAGCGCAGTCGGTCGTGCTCGCTGTCCATGCGCAGCTTCGAGGCCTGGATGATCTGGCGGCACAGGCGCTCGGCTTCCAGCTGGTAGCGCTGTTCCTCGCCCTCCTCCAGCTTGCGCAGCCTGGCCTGCAGCTCCTGCCTGACCTGATTGCTCGCCTCGCGCGCCTTGTGCAGGTGCTGGTCGGCGAGCGCCATGGCCTGCGCGGCAAGCAGGCCTTCGAGTTTTTCGGTGTGCTGGCTCATGCCTGTGCTCCACTCAAACCAATCAGCCTGTCCACGTCCGAATGGAACCCGCCCGCACCGGCGAGCGAGGGCACCTGCACCACCACGATGCGCCCGCCCTCGCTGCGCACGCGCTCAAGCCAGGGGCCGGGTTCGTCTGCGAGGCCGGCTTCGATCAGCACCAGCGCCTTTTCCTTGGCGGACACCAGCGACTTCAAGAGGGCTTCCAGTTCGTCCGCGCCGGCGTTGGGCATGACCTCCACGCCCGCGAGTCGGAAGCCGTCCATGAGCGCAGCCGAACCGAGCGCGACGATGCGGGTGGCTCCGCGGTGAGGCGTGAGGGGTGAGGAGTGAGACGTGTCATCGCGAGACCCGAAGGGTCGTGGCGATCCATGCGTCGGACTGGATTGCCTCGTCATTTCATTCCTCAATGACGGCTCAAATCTTTCCAAGCAAAAGAATCGACATCACCAGGCCATAGATGGCGATGCCTTCGGCAAGGCCGAGATAAATCAGGGTACGGCCGAACATTTCCGGCTTCTCCGCCACCACGGCCAGCGCGGCGGAGCCCACCGGCCCCAGCGCCAGCGCTGCACCGATGGCGGCCAGTCCGGTGGGCAGGCCGATGCCGATGATGGCCACGCCCAGGCCCATGCTGATCTCGCCGCGCGCGGCGACGGCCGTGGTTTCGGCCATGACTTCCTGCGCGCCCATCGCCATCAGACCCAGGAAAGCCAGCGCGAACACGCCGAAATTGCCGAGCAACCAGCCGCGCGCGCGCCTGGGCGAGGCGACGCGCTTCTCCGGCGACAGTTCCAGATAGACCCCCAGGGCGATGAGCCCGACGACGCTGAGCGTCATGATCCCTGCGATAAAAATCATGCTGTTCTCCTTTTCAGGTCTTCAAATGTTGTTGCTTGCGCAATACCAGCGGCTGGAAGGCGCGCCCGCTGCCGCTGTAGAAGCGCGAGAAGCCTTCGTAGTATTCCAGGCGCAGCACCTGGATGGCGACGATGGCGCCCTCCAGGCCCAGGATGATGATGTTGCCGATGACGAGCGCGATCCAGCGCCCGGTCGCGCCCAGGCTGTCGGCGATGGTGAACACCGCCAGCGCCAGCGCGACGTGGTTGATGGAAAAGGCGGCGACGCGCATGAAGGAAAGGGTGTTGGAAAAGAAGCCGATCACCGACTCGAAGGTCTCGATGATCACGGTCAGCAGGCGCTCGGCCACGCCTCCGTGGTTCTCAATCCAGTTCCACACCAGGATGGCTGCCAGGCCTGCGCCCGAAACAATGGCCGCGATCACGCCGAATTGGCCAGCAGTGGCCAACCCATACACGCCTGCCGCCGCGCCGAGATACAGAAACAGGCCGGCCACGCCGCCTGCGTCGAACAGCGCACGCGACACCATGCCGCTCGCCATGCGGTTGTAGATGGTGAGCAACTGGGTGACGGTGATGAAGCCCACGCCCCACCATACGGCCGCCAGCAGCATGCGCACCGGATCGTGCAGCGGCGAGACCCACAAGGGTTCGACGATGGTCTCGAAGCCGAACAGGCTGCCGTAGGCAAAACCGAAGGCCGTGGCGGAAAGGCCGGCGCCGATGAACAGCGGCCGGAAGCGCCTGGCCTTGCCGCGCAGCGCAAAACTGCCGGCGGCGATGACCAGGCCCTGGCCGATGTCGCCGAACATCATGCCGAACATGAGCACGAAGGAAATCGCGAACAGCCAGGTCGGATCGAACTCGCCGTAGCGCGGGATGCCGTAGTTGCGCACGAGGTCGGAGAACGGACCCAGCCAGTCGGGATAGCGCACGGCCGACGGCACGATGTCGAGTTCGGATTTGAACGGCGGTCTGAGTTGCAGCACATAGCGCTCGGCCAGGCGCGCATCCAGCGCCTTGCGCATGCGCTCGACGTCGCGCTGCGGAATCCAGCCGGTGATGAGCGCGAGGCCGCCGCGCGCACGCAGGGTTTCGGAGGAGATGCGCACGTATGGCTCGGCCAGCGCCATGCCCTTGCGGATGTCGCGCAGCCTGGCGTCGACGTCGCCCAGGGTGGCGCGGTGGCGGCTTTCGCTGCCTTCGGCTTCCTGGTGCAGCTTCTCGGAAGCCTGTTCCAGCGCCTCGCGCGCTTTTTCGGGATGCGCAAGCAGTTCCGGCTCCAGTGTCATCTCCTGCCAGCCGGCGGCATCGAGCGCGCCGCGAATTTCGCCGGCCTTGCCGATCGGTCCGACCGCCACGGCATAGGCCCGGCCCTCCTGGCTGTCGAACACTTCGAGCATGAAGCCTGACAGTTCCAGCGCCTCTGAAAGCCGCGCGAGGTTCGTTTCCGGCATCGTACCGATGCGGGTCTGCAGGAACCGCTTGGGCCGCGCCAGCCAGGCGAGGTCGATGTCGAGCTTCCTGAAGTGCTCGAGCGAGTTGAGCAGGCTGGCGTTGTGTTCCAGCGTTTCATTGATGCGGCGCTTGTCCTCTTCGCAGCGCGAGGCCACGTTCCACAACTCGCCCAGCCAGTCGTTCCAATCGTGCAACTGTTCGAGCGTAGGCGCGTCCGGCGCGGCGGCTTCCTCGAACTCGATTTCCCTGCCGGCCAGAGGCGTCGGTCCGAAGTGATCCAGAATCTTGTTCAGCCGCGCATTCGCCTCGGAGAACACTTCGGCATAGCGGTCGCCCGGCGTTTCCGGCAGGTCGCGCTCCCAGGCCTGGCTCTTCTCCGGCGTAAAGATGCCGTAAGTCGCCAGCAGCAGCGAGGCCTGCGGCGCGTCCGAGTTCAGCACCCAGAGCGAGACATGCTGCATGCTGAGCGGCTTGAACATGCTTATGCGGCCTCCGCATCCATGCCGTTGCGCACCTCGGCCAGCCCCATCGCCTGGCGGATGGTCTGCGCGTCGAGCCCGATGGCCTGCCCCTTGAGCGCCGCACGCACCTGCTTGAGGTCGCGCTCGCGCAGGATGATGTAGGCGAAGGCGCGGGAAAAGCCCGGCGCATTCGAGCGCAGCACGGCATGCGCCGCGTGTGCGGCCCGGCCTTCCATGAGGGTGAACACCCGGTACACGCTGTCCGCCTCGGCCAGCCACCCTCGGTACGGCTGCGGCAGCGCCGCCAGCACCTCCCCGAAGCGGTTCAGCACGGACAATTCCTTGAGCAGGCTGGAAGAAAGCCGGTAATGGCTGGGCACCAGCAGGTAGTACACCTGCGACGGCGGCAGCTTGTAGAGGAAACGGTAGCGCAGCAGCCACACCAGATTGATGCGGTCGATCATCATTTCCATCAGGCCGCGGAAGGGTTTGCCGAATTCACTCTCCTGCTGCCGCGCAAGTTCCACCAGACCGTGGTAGAAGCGTCGGTCGAGCGCGGCATCGAGCTCGAACAACTGCGGCTGCGCCTCGAAGGCACGGCGCGCGAAGCGCACGATGTCGGCGTAATGTGTGGTCTCCAGGCGGCGCAGCAGCTCGCCGATATCTTCCGTCTGCAGCAGGTCCTCCACCGGCAGCGAGGCCAGGAAGCCGAGGTCGATCAGTTCCTTGCGCACGGCGGCAATGGGCATGCGCGACATTTTTGCGCGGAGGATGGCCTTGAGGTTGGAAAGCTCGAAGCGCAGCGTCCAGTACTCCAGGAACCTGCGTCCCTCGCCTGCGGCGCGCATCAGGACGAGGATGTCGTCGAGCTGGCTGCGGATGATGGACTGCTCGAGATAGCGCCCCGCTTCGAGGTCGGCGAGGATCCGGGAGAGGCCTGCCCGCGCCAGCACGGCGGCCCGCTCTTCCGCACTGCCTTCGGCCAGCACGGGCAGCTCCGCCTCGCGCAAGAGGCGCGAGGCCATCAGGCTGACGCGGGCATCAAGATAATGATTCAGCATGGTTCGCGATCGCCCTCAGCGGCCCCGATCGGATGACAAAGGTTCAGGCCTCTCCCAGAATCAGAGCCATGGCGGCGGACACGGCGGCTTCTTCGTTGGCCGCAGCCTTGTCGCGCAGGGCGCGTTGCAAGGCCGCAGCCTCCGCCTCGAGCTCGGCGATGCGGCGCTGCGCGCCCTCCTCGGCCGTGGCCAGGAAAGGCCTGCGCCGCGCTTCGGCCTGTTTTTCGAATTCGATCTCGGCGCTGCGCGCCTCGTCGAGCGCGTCCTGGATGATCTTCCTGCGCGCCGCGTCGGCCTCCTCGACCTTCTCTTCCGCGGCCTTCTCGGCCGCGAGCAGGCGCTTGAGGATGTCTTCCATCAGCCGGCAAAGCTGGCCAGCATGCCCAGGCCAGCAAGGGAAATGGCCGCGCCCGCCAGGCCCAGGTAGAGCTGGCGAACTTTCATGCCGGCGAAAACGCCTGCTGCGTGGAGCAGCGCGGTGGCCGCGAGCATGCCGAAGCCATAGCCCCAGGGCGAAGCCGCGAGCGGCATTTCCTGGCCGTGCGCGATGCCGTGGAACAGCGCGAACAGCCCGGTCAACATGGCGGCAAGCGGCAGCAGCATCTGGCGACGCAAGGCAACCAATGCGCCCAGGGCCAGCACCGACAGGGCGATGCCGGCTTCCGCGCCGGCGAAGGCCACGCCGCTCATGCCCAGCATCGCGCCGACCGCCATGGCGCCGACGAAGCTCGACGGCAGCACCCACAGCGCGCGCCCGCCCTGCTGCGCGGCCCACAGGCCCACCGCCACCATGGCGAGCAGGTGATCGAGGCCGCTGAAGGGATGCAGCATGCCGGCAATCAGCCCGGCGTCATGGGTGTGCACGCCCTGGCCGTGCGCCCAGGCGGCGGGTACGGCGATTGTCAAAGCAATTAGCGCGAAATTCCTGATCTGCATGTTGTTTCCTCTTAACAATCGAATCATGAACAAGGAGGACAAGAGGACAGGAGGAAAGCGACATCGAAATGATTTGCCCCTGAATTTGATTTTTCCTCTTGTCCTCCTGTCCTCTTTGTAAAAACCTCTCAACGAACCTTCACCTTCACCAGCTCTTCCCCGTCCGGGTCGGTCACGTGCACCGCGCAGGCGATGCAGGGGTCGAAACTGTGGATGGTACGCAGGATTTCGATGGGCTGCCTGGGATCGTGCAGCAAGTGGTTGTGCTGCAGCGCTGCTTCGTATGCGCCGGGCTGGCCGGCGGCATCGCGCGGGCCGGCGTTCCAGGTCGAGGGCACCACCGCCTGGTAATTGGCGATTTTCTCGTTCTCGATGACGATGTAGTGCGCGAGGCCGCCGCGCGGCGCTTCCATGAAGCCGGCGCCCTTGGCGGCTTTCGGCCAGGTCGAGGGCTCCCACAGCTTCTCGTTGAAGGTGCGGGTGTCGCCGGCCTTGATGTTGGCCATGAGCTGGTCGAACCAGCCCTGCATGGCGTCGGCGATGATCTTGGATTCCAGCGTGCGTGCCGCTGTGCGGCCCAGCGTGGAGAAAAGCGCCTCGACCGGCACGTCGAGCTTGTTGAGCGTGAGCCCCACCAGCTCCCTGGTCTGCTCGTGGCCTTTCGCATACAGCATCAGCACGCGCGCCAGCGGGCCGACTTCCATCGAATGCCCCTTCCAGCGCGGCGACTTGAGCCAGGAGTATTTCTGGTCGACGTCCAGATGCTCGTAGGGCGGCTTGGGCCCGGTGTAGTTGAATTCGGTCTCGCCCTTGTAGGGATGCAGGCCGGTCTCATCGCCCACGCTGTACTTGTACCAGGAGTGGGAGACGAATTCCTGGATCTCTCCGTCGGCGTGCATGTCCACGGGATGGATGGTGGACAGGTCGCGGTTGAGGATGGCGCCGCGCGGAATGAACAGCGAATCGGTGTCCCACATGGTCTTTTCGGGGAAGTCGCCGTAGGTGAGGAAGTTGCCCAGGCCCTCGCCCATGCCGCCCCATTCCTTGTAGAAGCCGGCGATGGCGAGGGTGTCGGGCACGTAGACCTGGTCGACGAACTCGCGCATCCGGGTGATGACGTTCTGCACAGTCTGCAGGCCGACCAGGTTCAGCGCGGTGCCGGCCTGGTGGCCGCCGCGGCCGTGGCCGGAACCCTGCTCGCTGATGGCGCAGGGCACGCCGCCCACCAGGAACATGGGGTGCGGATTCTTGCCGCCGAAAATGGCATGCAGCTTGACCACCTCGCGCTGCCAGGCGAGCGCTTCGAGGTAATGCGCCACCGCCATCAGATTGGCCTCGGGCGGAAGCTTGTAGGCCGGGTGGCCCCAGTAGGCATTGTTGAAGATGCCGAGCTGGCCGCCTTCGACGAAGTTCCTGATCTTCTTCTGCACGTCGGCGAAATAGCCGGGCGAGGACTTGGACCAGCCGCTGATGCTCTGCGCCAGTTCCGAAGTGGCCTTGGGGTCGGCCTTGAGCGCGCTCACCACGTCCACCCAGTCGAGCGCGTGCAGGTGGTAGAAGTGCATGACGTGGTCGTGCACGAACTGCGCGGCGATCATCAGGTTGCGGATCAGTTCGGCGTTCCTCGGGATCTCGTACTTCAACGCATCCTCGACCGCGCGCACGCTGGCGATGCCGTGCACCAGGGTGCATACGCCGCAGATGCGCTGCGCGAAGGCCCAGGCGTCGCGCGGGTCGCGGCCNNTCGATGCCGCGCACCATGGTGCCGGCGGACCAGGCCTGGGTGATCCTGCCGCTGGGGTCGGTTTCCGCCTCGATGCGCAAATGGCCTTCGATGCGGGTGATGGGGTCGACTACTACTCGTTGGGGAGCGTTCATATTTGATACCTCACTTCAAGCCACAGAGGGCACAGAGAACACAGAGAAAACCAATCTTGATATCAAAGACATCATCCGAAAGCGAGTCAGGCAAGCGCACAATTTTTTGCATTTTCTCTGTGAACTCTGTGTTCTCTGTGGCTGATTTGCCTTTTCCAGTTTCATAGATAGCTTTCCTTAATCTTCCAGGTGTTCGGCCAGCAGTTCGGTCAGGCCCAATAGTTGCGTATTCATTTCGTAGTGGTCGATGGCTTCTTCCAGGGTGATGCGGCAATTGGCGCAGAAGGTCACCATGGTGTTCACCCCGGTTTCCTCCAGTTGCGATTTCTTGCGCTTGAACGCGGTAAAGCGCAGCGCCTCGGCCGCCGGCTCGTGGATGGCGGACGCTCCGCCGCCGCCGCCGCAGCACCAGTTCATCTTGCCGTGGTCGGTCATGGGGCGGAACTCGACCACCACTTCCCTGACCAGGGCCTCGGGCGCGTTCAGGACACCGCCGCGGCGCACGATCTGGCAGGGATCGTGCAACGTCACCGGGGTCTTCAGCTTGTCCTTCATTTTCAGCACGCCCTTGGCGCGCAGCTCGTCGAGCATTTCCAGCACGTGCACCACCTCGAACTTGTAGGGGCGGCCCATGAGGTTGGGGCCTTCCCAGCGGATGGCCATGTAGGCGTGGCCGCACTCGGGCGACAGCACCTTCTTCACGCCCAGTTTCTCGGCGGCGTTGACGATGCGCGACACGATCTCGCGCGCAAGGTCGGAGGCGCCGATCTGGATGCCGGCATTGGTGGCCTCGTAGGCTTCCGAAGAAAGGGTCCAGGTGATGCCGGCCTTGTTGAAGATCCTGGCCAGCGCGCCCAGGTATTCGGGATAGTTGACGACTTCCATCGAGGACAGCAGCACCATGTATTCGGCGCCGGCCTGGTCGACCGGAATACTGAGGCCGGTATCGGTTTCCTGGTGCTTGATGACGTTCTGCACCGCCGGCCATTTCAGGCCCATGGGCCCGCCCTGGTCGACCGTGCGCTTGGTGGCCATGATGATGCCCTCGGGCGCGTGGCCCGACACCGCCATGCCCTCGCGCAGCTTGCGGATCATGTAGGTGAGGTCGTTGCCGACCGGGCACACCATGCTGCAGCGCCCGCACATGGTGCAGCTGTCGTAGACCAGCTCGCTCCAGGCCTCCAGTTCGTCGTCGCTGACGGGCTTGGCCAGCCCGGCCATTTTCGCCAGGCGTCCGAGCAGGGTGTATTCCTGCCGGTACACGCGCTTCAGCGGCTCCAGCTTGTGGATGGGGGTGTACTTGGGGTCGCCGGTTTCGGTGTAGAACAGGCAGGCCTCGGCGCACAGGCCGCAGTGCACGCAACTGGCGAAGAAACTGGCGACCGGCGCGTCGATCACTTCCTTCAGCGCGTTGATGCCTTTTTGCAGGGATGCGGTCATGTACTTCTCCTTATACGGGTACGCCGCGCTTGCCGTTGATGTCGCCGTTGTACCAGCGCGAGGCGAACAGCGTGAACACGTGGATCAGCTTGGTGAACGGCAGCGCGATGAGCAGCAGTTCGACGCTGAGGATGTGGATCGCCAGCATGGTCGTGTACGGCAGCAGCAGGTGCTTGGCTGCGAGAAAACCGGTGAGCAGCGGCAGGAAGGTCAGCGCCCAGGCGAGGTAATCGCCGAAGGTCGACAGAAAGCGCTTGACCGGATTGTTGATGCGGTCGAACAGCACCAGGAGCATGGTCGCCAGCGTCACCACCGTCACCGCGTCGATCACCTGCGAGGGCAGCCCCGGCCAGTACAGCCCCGTCAGGCTTTGTATCAGCTTGATGTGCTGCGCGAACAGGAACACCACGATGAAAAGGCCGATATGGAAGATGTAGCCGCCGATGTAGCTGATCGGCGAGCGCTTCAGCATGCCCGGCGGCGACAGCGAACGCCGGAGGATGGTGTGCCAGCCCGTGGCACCCTCGGCCTTGCGCGGCGGCGCGAGGTCGGGCTTGCGGCCCAGCGTGTAAATCTCGACCAGTCGCCACAGCATGCCCAGGAGGAACAGGCCGATGGCGAGGTTGAGGGCGGTGCCGCGCGCCCAGGTCAGGAGTTCCATCTCGTTCATCTTATTTCTCCAGGTCTGTGAGCTGAGTCTTCTCGTGCGCGGCCTTGGCGGCGTTCTTGGACGCGCGGTTGGCGACCGATACCGCCGCGCCCGCCGCCACGCCGACGGCCGCAGCCGCGCCCACGTACTTGAGCGGATTGGCCGGCGTGGAAAGCGCCTTGTAGAAACCGCCGGCGTCCCAGAAGTCCGGCTCCGAGCAGCCGATGCAGCCGTGGCCCGACTCGATGGGGAAGGAAGTCGAATCGTTCCACTTGGTGGTGGCGCAGGCGTTGTAGGTCACCGGCCCCTTGCAGCCCAGTTCGAACAGGCACCAGCCCTTGCGCGCGCCCTCGTCGTCGAAGGTCTTGGCGAACTTGCCCTGGTCGTAGAACGGGCGGCGGTAGCAGCGGTCGTGGATGGTTTCGCCGTAAAAGGCCTTGGGACGGCCGAGACCGTCGAGTTCGGGCAGGGTGCCGAAGGTGAGGTAGTGCGCCAGCACGCCGGTGATGACCACGGGGATGGGCGGACAGCCGGAAATATTGACGATGGGCTTGTCCTTGATGATGTCGGACACCGCCACCGCGCCGGTGGGGTTGGGATTGGCCTTGGGGATGCCGCCGAAGGCCGCGCAGGAGCCCAGCGCGACGATGGCGGCCGCGCCCTGGGCGGCTTCCTTCAAAAGATCGAGGTTGCTGCGCCCGGCGATGCAGGAATAGGCGCCGTCCAGCCCGGTCGCCACCGAGCCGTCGACGATCAGTACGTACTTGCCGTAGTTGTCCTTCATCGCGTTGTGCAGCGCTTCCTCGGCCTGGTGGCCGGCGGCGGCCATCAGCGTCTCCTGGTAGTCCAGCGAGATCATGTCGAAGATCATGCCCTCGACGCTGGGGGTGTGCGAACGGGTGAGCGACTCCGTGCAGCCGGTGCATTCCTGGAACGGCAGCCAGATCACCGACGGGCGCCTGGCCTTGCCCAGGGCTTCGGCCATGGCGGCGGCGGCCGTGGGCGGCAGCGCCATCAGCGAGGCGAGCGAGGCGCAGTACTTGAGAAAAGTGCGGCGGGACATGCCCTCCCGCTCCATGTGGTCCAACAGGGTTTCTTCCTTGTTCATCGCTCGTTCCCCTCCTGGGTAATCTGTTTCAGATCGGATTGCAGTCTTTCATGGGCATTTTCGATGTCCGCCCCGGCTGGCTTCACGATAGCGGGCACATGCGACACTTCGATGAATTCCGATACCACGCGCTCTTCGGTATCGCGGTGCGTCACTTTCCACACGCCGGCATAGGCGGTTTCATAGAGGGTTGAACGGCCGCCGGCCTCGAGAGCGATTTCCACCTCGCCGCGGCCCAGTTTCCCGTCCAGCCAGTCGCGGTCGGCGGGCGACAGCGGCAGGCTGCGCAAATCGATGCTGCCCTCCTCGCCCGTTTCCAGCAGCCGGGCCAGCAGGTCGGCGATTTCGCTCAGCACGGCCTCGGCCTGCCCGGTAAGCATCTGGTCGGGCGACAACACATGAATAGGTATTTCGTTAATGGAGCGCATGCCACTCCTTGACCAGGGCTTCGATCCGGCGGCAGGCTTCGGGGATGGCGGACTGCACCGGCGCGGTGGGCGCATCGCCCCAGCCGAGCTTTTCCGGCTGGATCGCGACCAGCGCGCGCTTTTCCGGCCAGCGCTCGGTCAGCCGGGCGATGGCCATGAGGTCGGTGAGGCCGACTTCGTGCACGCTCGACTTGCGGTTGCCCATGAGGAAGTTGTCCATGTCCTCGCCCCGGAACAGGCGCAGGGTGCCGGGCGGCGACTTGAGCTGGGCGGCGTCGACCACGATGAGCGCGTCCGCCTCTTCGATGGCGACCGCGAGCGTGAAAGACAGGGTGCCGCCGTCGATCAGATCGACGACGCCCTCCTGCGGCAACGCGGTTCTCGCCAGCGCGTCGAGGACATGAATGCCCACCCCCTCGTCGCTCAGCAAGGTGTTGCCCACCCCCAATATGATTGTTTTCATCCTCATCAATCTAGATGCACGGCCGGGAAATTACAACCAGGCAAATTGCCCGGGCTCCCTTTTTAAAGAATGCCTGGGCCACCCGCCTTTTGTTATCGGATTCGGCCATGGCTCCTGCCTTCCGGGCAAAAACATACTCCCTCCTCAAGACAGGGCTTGGGAACATTTTTCCGGTTTGCAAAAAAGATAGGCCAGTATGATTAATTTTTCGTGACCTGGATCACGAGCGGCATGCCGATTTGTCTGGCATCCCGAGTCCTGGTGCAGTAAATTTCCAGTCCAATAACAACCAACAAGCATGACAGGGAGGAGCCTTATGGACGTACTCGGTCAACCTGCCACGACAAGCCGCCTGCGCCATCTTTACCGCAGCGGAATTCTGAGCGCCGGTGCCTACGAACGCGCACTCGAGATTGCAGGCATTACGCCGGACGCCAGCGCATGGCGGCGTTTTCTGGACTGGCTCCTGGCCGGGCTCGGCGCAGTGCTGCTGCTGGCCGGCATCCTGTTTTTCTTCGCCTACAACTGGGCCGACATGCATCGCTTCGCCAAATTCGCGGTGCTGGAAGCCACACTGCTCGTTACGGTCGCGCTGGCCTGGCGCCTGGGAACGGATTCCCACGCAGGGCGCGCGGCCATGATCGGCGCTTCCGTGCTCCCTGGCGTGCTGCTGGCGCTGTATGGACAAACCTATCAGACCGGCGCCGACCCCTATGGCCTGTTCCTGACCTGGGCGCTGCTGATTGCCCCCTGGGCGCTTATCGGCCGCTCAGCGGCACTGTGGCTGTTGCTGCTCGTGTTGTGCAACCTGTCGCTGGTGCTCTGGTGGACTGGCGTTTACCGCCCCCCCGAATGGCAGGGCTTCGCACAAGGGCTTGGGCCCATGTTCGGATTGGGATATGCCCTTTCGGATGCCGACTTGGCGATGACGCTGATAGCGCTCAATGTTGCGGCCCTGCTGTCATATGAAGCGCTCGCCGGAAGAATCGAATGGCTTTCCAGCCGCTGGATGCCTCGCCTGGCAATGCTGGCGGTACTTGCAATCCTGCTCGGCCCGGTCCTGCACGCCATTTTCGACAAGCACCCCGACAGGCTATCAGTGCAACTGGCGCCCCTGGCCTGGCTGGGCATCACCGCTGCCGGCGTGTGGGCCTACCGCAACTGGCGGCGCGACCTCTTCATGCTCGCTGCGCTGGCAATGGAGGGCATCGTCATCGTCACGGCTTTTCTCGTGGAAACACTGCGGCTGCAGGACGCGGGCGGCATGCTGTTCCTGAGCCTGCTGGTGGTGCTGATGACAGGCGCTGCCGCATATTGGCTGCGCCTGACCGCACACAAATGGGAGGCCGAAGCATGAGTTCGGTCAGCATGGGCGAAGTGATTGGCAGGCTTCAGCAGGAAGGCTTGCTCGAGCAGGGCCAGGCCAGCCTGGCACCGGCCGAATTGGGTAACGCCGCCCTTGCCACGCCCTGGTACCTGCGTTTCATGGTTGGCTTCGGCGCGTGGCTGGCGGCCGTGTTCTTCATGGGTTTCTTTACGCTGCTGACGCATTCGAAGCCGGCCGCACTGTTTTTCGGCGCACTTTTGCTGATTGCCGCCATCGCGACACGCCGGCTGGATCGCGGGGACTTCCTGAACCAGCTTGCCTTTGCCGCCAGCCTGTCGGGGCAATTGCTCATCCTGTTCGGCTCGGACATCCGGTCCGCGACGGGCATGGCGCTGCTGGTGCTTGCCCTGCAAGGCGTAACGATAGCGTTTTACCGCGACAAAACGCACCGGCTGCTGTCCACGCTTGTCGCCATTGCAGCCCTCCAGGCGCTGTTTTTCGAGTGGAAGTGGCCCTACGCAGCGCCCGCCCTTGCCGGCCTGCTTGCCATGGCATTCACCCACTTTTGGCTGCAGGGAGCGGCATATTCAACCCCGACAAGAGATCGTCTCCTCAGGCCCATCGCCTACGGGCTGGTGATCGCCATGTTCGGACTGTTGCTGCCATCGATGTTTCCGCCGGCTTTCAACAACGACAACCCTTTTTACCAGCATGCACGCCATCTTTGGCTCAGCACTGTCTTACTGGGCGCCGTATTGCTGTATCTCGTACACGTGTTTTTGAAGGAACGCGGCCTGCGACCGTTCGGCCCCCTGGCCTGGGCAGGCTATGACGCCGTGCTGCTACTGATGTGGCCAGGCCTGAAAGCGCCCGGGCTGATTGGCGCGCTCATTGTCCTGCTGATCGGATTCCGCCGCGGCAACCGCCTGCTCATCGGAATGGCACTCCTGTTCCTGGCAGCCTTCCTGTCTGCCTACTACTACCACCTTTCGATTAGCTTGCTGCAGAAGTCCGCGGCGCTGGCAGGCAGCGGAGCCGTGCTTCTCGCCCTGCGCTGGGCACTGCTGAAGCTGCTGCCGCGCGAGGAGAAGAATCATGCGCACTAAGCTGCTCTTGCTCATGGCGCTGGTCATTCTGGGCGTGGTGAACTATGCGGTATGGCAAAAGGAACGGGTTCTTGCCGGGGGCAGGACGGTGCTGCTGGAACTGGCTCCAGTCGACCCGCGCTCGCTGATGCAAGGCGACTACATGGCACTGAACTACCGCCTTGCCGGCGATATCCGCACCAGTCTCGACGAACGCTCGGCAGACGGCCTGGCCGTGGTGGAACTGGACGATCAAATGCGCGCCGTCTTCAGGCATGTGCAGCATGCCAATGCACCCTTGCAGGCAAACCAGGCGTTGATCCAATTCCGCAAGCGTGGCAGTGCTGTCCGCATCGGGGCCGAATCCTTTTTCTTCGAAGAGGGACAGGCAATGATTTATGAAGACGCCAAATATGGCGAACTCAAGGTGGCGGACAATGGCGAGGTCATCCTGGTCGGCCTGCGGGATGGCGCACTCAGCCCTATGGGAACCCGCCTGGTCAATTGAGCCTGCATCCGGCCGCGGACTCGCGTTGGCCGCGCAGATTGCAGCATAATTCCTGCACCACGGAAAAGCTTTCATTAACCCTCATTAAAAAAACGACTAGACTGTTATTTTTGGAATCTGGAAGTCCGACGGCCAAACGTCCACAGGATGAGATCGAACAACGCAACTGATTGACGGATAAAACATGTGCCTAGCCATCCCCATGCAGATCGAAAGCGTCGACGGCTTCATGGCCCGCTGCCAGGCCAAGGGCATCTACCGCGATGTCAGCCTGTTCATGATGCAGGATGAACCGCCGCAGATCGGCGACTACGTCATGGTGCACGTGGGCTATGCCATCCAGAAGGTCACCGAGTCGGACGCCCGCTCGGCCTGGGAGCTGTTCGACCAGATTCTGGAAGAGACCGGCGAAATCGGCTGCGCCAGCTAATAAGCATGCACGAGCTCTCCGTGGCCCAGGCTTTGGTCGAGCAACTCGATGCCATCGTGCGCGAGCGGCATGCCGACGCCGCCATTTCCTTCCGGGTGCGCATCGGACCGCTTTCCGGCGTGATGCCCGAACTGCTGACCAGCGCCTTCAGCCTGGCCGCGGCAGGCAGCGCAGTCGAACAGGCGGCGATGGAGCTGGTGCAAGCGCCGGTGCGCGTGCGCTGCCAGACCTGCGGCGCGGAAACCGAGGCGGCGATGAACCGCCTGCTGTGCGGCGCCTGCGGCGACTGGCATACTCAATTGATATCCGGCGACGAACTGATACTGGAAAGCGTGGAACTGCAGATGCCTGAGACGGCTGCGCAGTAATAATTGAAGAGGACTCGGTATGTGCGACACATGTGGATGCAATCTGACACCTGGTAATCGCAAGTTCGCCTACAAACCCGTCGAGGCCGGCGCGACGACTGTTTCCGTGCTGCAGAACCTGCTCAAGAAGAACGACGACCAGGCCGAGCACAACCGCGCCCACTTCGACGCGCGCGGCATCCTCGCCGTCAACCTCATGTCCTCGCCCGGTTCGGGCAAGACCGCGCTGCTGGAAGCGACCATCGCGCGCCTTAAAAACGAATTCGGCCTCGCCGTGATCGAGGGCGACCTGGAAACCGAAAACGACGCCGAGCGCATCCGCGCCCAGGGCGTACCGGCGCACCAGATCGTCACCGGCACCGCNNAACGTCACCCTGCTCTCGGTCACCGAAGGTGACGACAAGCCGGCCAAGTACCCGGTCATGTTCCGCGCCGCCGATGCCATGCTGGTGACCAAGACCGATTTGCTTGCGGTACTGGACGACTTCGACCCGGCCAAGGCCGCCTCCCACCTGCGCAACCTCGCCAGCGAGGCGCCGGTGATGCAGCTTTCCGCACGCAAGGGCCTGGGCATGGAAGCCTGGCTTGACTGGCTGCGCGAGCAGCTCGCCGCCCAGCGCGCGCGCGTGGCCATCGGCCAGTCGCGCCGGCCCGCGATCCAAGCCGACGGCCAGCGCCTGCACGGCGCGACCACATCATGATCGACGCCCGCGCCTGGCTGGAAAAGATTCGCGCGCTCGATTTCGGGCGTCCGGTCCGGATCATGAACGTGTGCGGCGGGCACGAGCGCTCCATCACCCAGGCCGGCCTGCGCGGCGCGCTTCCTGAAAACATCGAGCTCATCCCCGGCCCCGGCTGCCCCGTGTGCGTATGCCCGGAGGAAGACATCTACCAGGCCATCCGGCTGGCGCTGCATGAGAAAGTCATCCTGGTCGCCTTCGGCGACATGCTGCGCGTGCCGGTCAACGTGCCGAAAAGCGAGCCGCGTTCGCTGGACCAGGCCAAGGCCGCCGGCGCCGACGTGCGCCCCATCGCCAGCCCGACAGAAGCCAAACAGATCGCGCTGCAGAACCCGGACAAAAAAGTGGTCTTCTTCGCCGCCGGCTTCGAGACCACCGCCGCGCCCACCGCCGCCATGCTCGCCGAAGGCGTGCCCGACAATCTGTTTATATTGTTGTCCGGCCGCCTGACCTGGCCGGCGGTGGCCATGCTGCTCGACTCCGGTACGCCCGGTTTCGACGCCCTGGTCGCGCCCGGCCACGTCTCCACCGTAATGGGCCCGGAGGAATGGCAGTTCGTGGTGCAGCAGCACAATATTCCCGCTGCGGTCGCCGGCTTCGCGCCCGATTCCCTGCTCGCTTCCTTCTATTCCGTGCTGCGCCAACTGCAAAGCGGCGAACGTTTTCTCGACAACTGCTATCCGGAAGTCGCCCACCCCGGCGGCAACCCCACCGCGCAGCGGTTAATGAGCCAGACCCTGGACGTGGTCGACGCCAACTGGCGCGGCATCGGCATCATTCCCAATTCGGGCTATGCGCTGAAGCCGGCTTATGCCGCGCACGACGCGCGCCTGAAATTTCCCGACCACAACGACGCCGCACGCAAACGCGCGGGACAGATGCCGCCCGGCTGCGACTGCGCGAAAGTCGTGCTGGGCAAGATCTACCCCAACCAGTGCCGCCTGTTCGGCACAGGCTGCACCCCGCGCCACCCCATCGGCCCCTGCATGGTGTCTGACGAAGGCGCCTGCAGAATATGGTGGGCGGGCGGCGTGCGCGAACAGGCGGAAGCGGCGACCGAATAAACCTGAAAAGCTTTTAACCACGGGGAACACGGGGGGCACGGGGTAAATAGATGAATTGGAAAAATGCCGCACCTCACCCAACAGGTGAATCTCTGGAGTCCCGTCGAAGCCTTTGTTTTCCCCGTGTACCCCGTGCGCCCCGTGGTTCAGAAAATGCCTTCAAGCCAGCCTGAGGCGCGCCATTTTCTGATCACCGGCCAGGTGCAGGGCGTCGGTTTCCGCCCCTTCGTCTATCGTCTCGCGCATGAACTCGGATTGCACGGCTGGGTGCGCAACGTCACCGGCAGCGTGGAAATCCATGCAGAAGGCAGCGCGCAAAACCTCGACCGCTTTGCGGAACGACTCATCAGCCAGGCACCCGCCATCGCGCGTCCGCAACTGGCCCTGGCCGAAACTGCAGCCTGCAAGCCTCACAGCCGCTTTGACATTCTCCCCAGCCATGCCGGTGAAGCGCACATCCATGTGCCGCCGGACTTCTTCATGTGCGAGGACTGCCTGCGCGAACTGAATGACTCCGCCGACCGCCGCCATCGCTATCCCTTCATCAACTGCACCCAGTGCGGGCCGCGCTACACCCTGATCGAGTCGCTGCCCTACGACCGGCGCAACACCACGATGAAGGGCTTCGTCTTGTGCGAAACCTGCGAGCGCGAATACATGAACCCGCTCGACCGCCGCTTCCATGCCGAACCGGTCGCCTGTCCGGTATGCGGGCCTGAACTGGAATTCGTCGAACCCGGCGAAGCGGCGATCGCCGGCAACGAAGCCGCGCTCGCCGCTGCCATCGGTTTTCTCCGCGATGGCTACACCGTCGCGGTCAAAGGCATCGGCGGCTATCACCTCATGTGCGATGCCAGGAACGACGAGGCGGTGGCGCGCCTGCGCACACGCAAGCCGCGGCCGTTCAAGCCGCTGGGGGTGATGTTCCCCGCCGACGAACAGACACTCGCGGCCTGCGTTGCGCTCGATGCGGAAAGCGCAGCGCTTTTGCGCTCGCCCCAGCGCCCCGTGGTGCTGCTGCAAAAAAAGCACCCCGAAATCCTGAGTCCCAACATCGCGCCGGGCCTGAACGAAATCGGCTGCATGCTGCCCTACAGCCCGCTGCACGCCCTGCTGCTCGACGGCTTCGGCGGGCCGCTGGTGGCGACCTCCGGCAACCTCAGCGGCGAGCCGGTGCTGACCGACATCGCCGAGGCGCAAGCGCGCCTGGAAATCGTGGCCGACGGTTTCCTGCATCACGACCGTCCCATCGCGCGGCCGGCGGACGATTCCGTCTACCGCAGCCTCGCCGGCCACCTGCGCCCGCTACGCCTCGGCCGTGGCCTTGCGCCACTGGAACTGGAACTGCCCGCCGAATTGCCGGAACCGGTGCTGGCCCTGGGCGCGCACACCAAGAACGCCCTCGCGCTGGCCTGGAAGAATCGTGTCGTCATCTCGCCGCACATCGGCGACCTTTCCAGCCTGAAAAGCCAGGAGACCCTCGCGCGCGTCGCGCATGACCTCCAGGCGCTTTATCAGGTGCGGGCGCGACGCCTGCTGCTCGACCGCCATCCCGGCTACGGCTACCGCCGCTTCGTGCGCGACAGCGGTCTGCCCGCGTTCGAGGTGCTGCACCACCATGCCCATGCTTCGGCGCTGGCCTGGGAGTTCCCCGCTGCGGAACAATTCATCGTGTTCGCATGGGACGGCGTGGGCCTTGGCGAGGACAAGGAGCTGTGGGGCGGCGAAGCCTTCATTGGTTCGCCCGGAAACTGGCAGCGCACTGCCTCGTTCCGCCCCTTCCGCCTCCCCGGCGGCGAACAGGCCGGGCGCGAGCCGTGGCGTTCAGCCGCCGCATTGCTTTGGGAATGCGGCCATGCGGCAACCTTCGCCCCCGAACTGCTGCACGACGCTTGGCAGAAAGGCATCAATGCGCCACCCACCCGCGCGATCGGCCGCCTGTTCGACGCCGCTTCCGCGCTCACCGGCATCTGCACCCACGCCAGCTTCGAAGGCGAAGGCCCGATGAAACTGGAAGCCGCCGCGCAGCAACACGGCTACGCCAAACCCGTCGCCCTGCCGCTACATGAAGTCTCCCCTCTCCCTCGGGGAGAGGGGCTGGGGGTGAGGGCGCCAAGTTTGTGGCAAAGCGACTGGGCGCCGCTCTTGCCCATGCTCATGGAACATCGGCTTGCACAGGCCGAACGAGCCGCCATGTTCCATGCCAGCCTCGCACACGCCTTGCTGGAGCAGGCACTCAAGCTGCGCGAGCAGAGCGGCATAGACAATGTCGGCTTCACCGGCGGCGTGTTCCAGAACCGGCTGCTGACCGAAGCAGCCAAGGCGCTGCTCGAACAGCATGATTTCAAGGTGCACCTGCCACAGCGTGTACCGGTCAACGACGCCGGGGTATGCTTGGGCCAGGTGATCGAATATCTGCATGCCACATGAAATCGGAAACAAAGATTAACCGCGGAGTTCGCGGAGGACGCGGAGTTTTGAGAAGCCCGGAACACAGGGGTAACAGAGGAAGCAGAGAAAAGCCCAGAAACTAAGGAGCCTCTTCGTTTTCCCCTGTTACCTCTGCTTCCTCTGTGTAACAGGTATTTCTCCGCGAACGCGGTTTAACCCTTATTTTGATGATGAACGACGAACGCATACTCCTCGCCCACGGCAACGGCGGCCGCTACATGCGCGAGCTGATTTCGGAAATTTTCGCTCGCCACCTCGGCAACCCGGTGCTCGACACCGATGCCGATGCCGTGCACCTGCCCGGTCTCGACGGCGGCATCATGGTCACCACCGACGGCTTCACCGTGCAGCCGCTGGAATTTCCCGGCGGCAACCTGGGCTCGCTCGCCGTGCACGGCGTCGTCAACGACCTCGCCGTGGCCGGTGCCGAGCCGCGCTACGCCACGCTCTCCGCCATCATCGAGGAAGGCCTGGAGTTCACGGTGCTGGAACGCCTGATCGCGAGCTTCGCCGCAGCCGCCAGGGAAAACGGCCTGCTGGTCGCCGCCGGCGACACCAAGGTCGTGCGCAGAAACGAAGGCGGCGGACTGTATCTGTCGGTCGCCGGCATCGGCCAGCGCGCCGCCACGCAAAAACTCGGCATGCAGCAGATCGAAGCCGGCGACGCCGTGCTGGTGTCCGGCCCCATCGGCGACCACGGCATCGCGGTCATGCTCGCGCGCGAACAGTTCGGGCTTTCCGGCGACCTGCAATCCGACTCGGCATCGGTGCTGCCGCTGGCGCGCGCCGCCTGGCACCAGCCCGGCCTCAAGTTCATGCGCGACCCCACGCGCGGCGGGCTCGCCACCGTGGCGCACGAAATCGCCCGCGCCAGCGGCCATGATCTCGTGCTGCAGCAGGCGAAGCTGCCGGTGCGCGACGCCGTGCAGTCGGTATGCGAAATGCTGGGCTACGACCCCTACTACCTCGCCTGCGAGGGCCGCATCGTCGCGGTGGCGAAGGAAGACGCCGCCGAGAACATTCTGCAATCCTGGCGCAAGCTTCCCAATGGAAAAGATGCCGCCCTCATCGGCCGCGTCGAAACCGGCCAGGGCCGCGTGGTGCTGGAAACTTCGCTGGGCGGCCGACGCCTGCTGGACGAACTGGAAGACGACCCGCTGCCGCGGATTTGCTGAACCGGGAACCGGAAAGCTGCCGCGACCAGGTTTGATTCTCGGAGTTGTTTTCTATGATGTGAATGATTCAGCAATCGCCATCCCAGAACGAACAACAAGGAGGGGGTATATGGCTTTCTATGACATCGGCCGGGACGAGATGCAAGCCATTCTGGCCCAACTCGAACAAGCCCTCTACAGTCACCAGCAATGGCATGCCTCGCTGATACGCAGCGTTGTCTGCAATTTGCAGGCGGATCAGCACGACCTCGGCCCGACTGCGCACGAGGAATGCCGGTTTGGCCAATGGTATTACGGCAACATACCCGAGAAATTATGCAGCCACGAAGGTTTTATCGCGCTTGGCAGGGCCCACCACCATATGCACCAGCTGGCCGCAAGCCTGCTGATGACGGCAAAAAACAGGAAACACATCGCCCCGTTCGACTACGACAACTTCGTCAATGCGCTCGACCGCATGCGCCTTGAAATTTCCGCCCTGGAGCGCGAGCTTGAAGATTCGCTTTACAACCACGACTCGCTTACCGGCGCGATCAACCGCTTCGGCATCCTGCCGGCATTGCGCGAGCAGCAGGAGTTGATCAAGCGCGAAACCCATCAATCCTGCATCGCCATGATGGACCTGGACGATTTCAAGCGCATCAACGATTTGCACGGGCACTTTGCCGGCGATCAGGTGCTGACCGCGGTCGTCCATTACCTCATCGAGCATTTGCGGCCCTACGACAAGGTATTCCGCTACGGAGGAGAAGAACTGCTGCTCTTCATGCCGCACACCACACGGCTGGATGGCTACAAGAAGCTGGAAGAACTGCGCCAGGGCCTGGCAGTAATGCCCATCGACATCGGCACCAAGCAGCCTGTCCATGTCACCGCATCTTTCGGGCTGGTGATGCTGGATCAGGCGATTCCCGTCGAAGCCTCGCTGGACCATGCCGACAAGGCCATGTATGCAGCAAAAACCGCAGGAAAGAATTGCGTGCGGATATGGGATCCGGCGATGTAGTATCACCCCGGGGGAGGCCCCGTTTTGCGGTAGCAGCCCCATGAGCGACCATGCATTGAGAACATGAATTGACCTACTATCTGATCAAAATTGCCGTCACGACAATCCTGATTGTGGCCATTTCCGAGATCGCCAAGCGCAGTTCTTTTGCCGGTGCGCTTTTGGCGTCGATCCCGCTGGTCTCCGTACTCGCCATGCTCTGGCTCTATATCGACACGAAGGATGTCGCCAAAGTCAGTGCGCTTGCGTCGAGCGTGTTCTGGCTTGTCCTGCCCTCATTGGCTCTGTTCCTGGCATTGCCGCTATTGCTGAAACTGGGGCTGAACTTCTATCTAAGTATGGGCATCTCCATCGCAATCACCGCCGGCTGCTATTTGTTCATGGTGTCGATCCTGAATTCCAGCGGGATAAAGCTCTAGCAGCCTGTCGGACTTGAGGCTGATCTACTGCGCCGGTGGGAAGATCGGTCCATTTTTGGCTTGCGCCGAAACTCGCAAACTCGTTTTCCCCGATTTCTCGTTGCATAGGCCCGCTATGCGCCTCGAAATCGTGCAAAACTGTCCTCGCTCTCCCACCCGGCTCGCTACGATCGCTCAAGTCCGACAGGCTGCTAGCCAGGTCTGCCCGACTCAAAAAGCTTCCAGCTTCACATCCAGAAACGCCATTTCCTTCGGGCATTCGCTGTAGCGCTTCGTGAGCACGACGGGATTGAGCGGGTTGTGCGAATCGAATGCTATCTCGGCCCTGCTGCCAGGGTTCAGGCTGGAAGACAGGGAAAACCTGTCGGTGGCGATCAACTCGCCGGAGGCCGAGAATACTTTTACATTGAACAGCAGCACGCTGTAGTTTCTTTTGCCGTAGTTTTCGATGCGCAGGCTGCCGGCGCAGGTGGTTGCGGCCGGCGGCGCCTGCACGGTGCGGTATTCGAGCGTGGCGCGGACACCTTCCCCGGGCCAGTCGAAGGAATGGATGCCGGGCTTTCTTTTCGCTTCCGGGCTGACACCGCAGGCGGCAAGCATAATGGTCAGCGCCAGGGCCGGAAGCGTTTTCTTGAGCATTGCGAAACCTCTTTCGGGAAACAGTCGGCAGAGAGCGAATCAGCCACAGCGCTCTGTATAGCACACGGCCTGCCCGGCCCTACGCCAGCCATTCCTTGCTCTCCCATTCGAGTTCGGGAGAAAACCGGTAGACCAGCGGCACGCCGGAGGGGATTTCCACGTGTTCCATGACTTCCGCGCTCAGGCCCTCGAGATACATGACCAGCCCGCGCAGGGTGTTGCCGTGGCTGATGACCAGCAGCCTGCGACCTTTCTTCAGGCGCGGCAGCAGCACCTCGTACCAGTATGGCAGCATGCGGCGCTGGCAGTCCTGCAGGCTTTCGCTCGCCGGAAGCCACTCTGCCGGCAGGTCGGCATACAGCGGATCGAAGCGGGGATGGCGCGGGTCGTCCATTTCCACGGGCGGCGGCGGCATGTAATAGCCGCGCCACCACTTACGCGATTCCTGCTCGCCCCAGGTGGAAAAAATCTCCTGCTTGTTGAGGCCCTGCAGCGCGCCGTAATGGCGCTCGTTCAGACGCCAGGTCGCATACACCGGCACTTCGGACGTGCCCATGGCGGCGAGCACCGCTTCGGCGGTCTGGCGCGCGCGTTTGAGCACGGAGACGTGTACTTCGTCAAAATGGTCCGGCATCGATCATGCGCTCGCCTGCCGACTTCGCTTCGGCCGGGCCGACTTCGGTCAAGGGAATGTCGGTCCAGCCGGTGAAGCGGTCGCTCAGGTTCCATTCGCTGTGGCCGTGGCGCAGCAAGACCAGCACGTGTTCCATGGCCAGTACCCTACTCCGGCGTTTCGGTGAGCACGCTTTCCAGGTGATGGCGGTCGCCCCAGCTTTCCAGGTGCCAGCCCCGGCCATCGAAACGGAACCAGTTGAGGCCGCAATTGGGAATCTTGAAGTCGCGCGGCGTATGCAAGGGCCGGCCGGTGGCCTTGCGGAACAGGATGTCGAGCACGCCGCCGTGCGTCACCGCCGCGATGGTCTGGCCGGCGTGGTGGCGCACCATCCAGTCCACTGCCTCGGCGACGCGCGCGGCGAAGTCGAGCATGCTCTCGCCGGTTTCGAAATCGTAGTGCGGGTCGCGCGCCGCGTAGCGCCGGCAGGCCTCGGGATGGCGCGCTTCACCCTCGGCCGCGGTGATGCCCTGGAAAATGCCGTAATTGCGTTCGCGCAATTGCGGCAGCAGCTTGATCTCCTGCCCTTCGCGCTCGGCCAGCGCCCTGGCGGTATCGACCGCGCGCACGAGGTCGCTGCTGTAGATGGCCCTGAAGCTGAAATGCGCGGCGTTGAAGGCCATGGCCAGCGCCTGGGCGCGGCCCTTTTCGTTGAGCGGGATATCGGCCAGGCCCTGGATGCGCTTTTCCACGTTCCAGTCGGTTTCGCCATGGCGCACGAAGCAGATGCGCGTGGCGATGGGGTTGCTTTGGTGAGGCATGGGGAAATTTAGAACAAGAATTCAGCCGAGAATCTGACACAAAATCCGCCCGCCGTCAGCGGACTAGAACGGCTTTCGATTTCACCAGTCGAAATGCAGGTTCTAGAATGAACGCATGCCGTCGACAAGGAAATAGCCATGTTCCGGTTTCTCGCCGCCCTGCTCCTGGCCTTCGCCCTGCTGCCCGCCTTCGGTGCGGAACTGCCGCTCGACAGGATCAGGCTGCCGCCCGGATTCGACATCAGCCTGCACGCCCGGGTGCCGGGTGCGCGCTCGCTGGCCTTGGGCGACAAGGGCACGCTGTTCGTGGGCACGCGCGGCGACAAGGTCTACGCCGTCAGCGACGGCAGGCTCTACACCCTGGCTTCCGGTCTCAGGAGCCCCAACGGCGTCGCCTTCAAGGATGGCGCGCTGTTCGTTGCGGAAATCAGCCGCGTGCTGCGCTTCGACGACATCGAAGCGCGCCTCGCCAACCCGCCGGCGCCGCGCGTGGTCTACGATCGCTTCCCCAGCGACGGCCACCACGGCTCGAAATTCATCCGCTTCGGTCCCGATGGCCTGCTCTACGTGCCGGTGGGCGCGCCCTGCAACATCTGCGCGCCCGACCCTGCGCGCTATGCCGCGATCTTCCGCATCAGGCCCGATGGCAGCGGCTTCGAACAATACGCGCGCGGCGTGCGCAACACCGTGGGCTTCGACTGGCACCCGCAGACCAAAGAACTCTGGTTCACCGACAACGGCCGAGACTGGATGGGCAACAACGCCCCGCCCGACGAACTCAACCACGCGCCCAGAGCCGGCATGCACTTCGGCTATCCCTACTGCCATGGAAAAGCCATCCGCGACCCCGAATTCGGCAGCAAGCGCGCCTGCAGCGAATTCACCCCCGCCGCCATCGAACTCGGCCCGCACGCGGCCTCGCTGGGCATGCGCTTCTACACCGGCAGCCAGTTCCCCGCCGCCTACCGCAACCAGATCTTCATCGCCGAGCACGGCTCGTGGAACCGCGTCCCGCCGCTGGGCTACCGCATCACCCTGGTCAGGCTGCGCGACGGCCGTGCCGCCAGCTACGAAACCTTCGCAGAAGGCTGGCTGCAGGGCGTCAGCGCCTGGGGGCGGCCCGTCGACCTGCAACTGATGCCGGATGGCTCGATGCTGGTGTCGGACGACAAGGCGGGGGCGATATATCGCATCCGTTATGGAGGGAAGTTTTGATGTGGGGGGCGAAACCCAAAGTAATTAATTCAGTGAGGCAAACCCCCGGCTCTGCCGGGGGACTCCGCAAGTGGGCGCGGGCAGGTTGAACACGCCGCGCCCGCGGCCGGAGCAGCCGGGCAGGTACAGGTGCTTCGGGGTCCCGGCGCGCAGGTTGTCCAGGAGCTTGCGGCCGTAGACCTCGACCACGTCCCCGGCTTCGTCGAACACCGGCACGATCAGCGAGCCGTTCAAGTTCTCGTGGCCGGATTCGCGGTACAGGCCGACCTTGGTGAGCCGCGCGCGGATGTCGGCGCCGGCGCGGCGCGTCTTCTCGGGCAGGCGCAGGCCCAGGGTGCGGTTGGCGTAGCCGAGCTTGAAGGCCTCGACCAGCTCGGGATGGTCGAGACCGCGCGCCTTGAGATACCCCAGGGCTTCGGGGCTCTGCTTCAGGGTCTCGTGGTAGTAGCCGACGACCTGGTTGAGCAGCGCCCGGTCGTCGGCGTCGAACGACACCGGCGGCGGCAAAGCGCGCACGGTCGAGCGCTTCACGTTGCCCGGCTCAGCAGCTAAAGAGGAAGCCGGCAAACCTTCGCGCAGCAACTCGACGGCGTGGTGGAAACTGACGCCGTTCTTTTTTAAAGTTATAGGTCTGGTCAGTAGTGTCCCAACATCACAGCGCCGGGCTCATGTAACAGGTTGAAGGATAGAGGAAATTCCGTGTTCCAGTCTGGTCTCAATTTGAATCGCGCCCGTAGCATTCCCTGGTCGCCGGAACTGGCCAGCGGCGGATTGCTGGCCTTGAGTCCGCCGATGACGAAATTGTGCGTGGCCGAGAGCCGATTGATGATGGTGATCTGCAGGGTATCGCCTTCCTGGCAGATGATGGGCGTGGCCGGGATGTCGAGGTCAGCTGCGGAATCGCTGTAGCCCTTGAAGTACACCGAAACACCATCCGGCATGGTCTTGTTGCCGCCGGTAATGTAAAAGGTCCTGCTGATGGTTGCCGCTTCCGCGCGTGGCGCACACGACAACAACCCCACTCCCGACATCAGGCTGGCGATGCCCGCCGTGCCCGCTTTAAGAAAACTTCTGCGTTCCATGTACTCCTCCTTTGCTTGTTGCTTTTGATTTATGACCACTGCCAAGGTTGAAACTCGTGCTGCCGGTTTACAAAATCCGGATAAACCTCCTGCGCAGGACAGCCGCCTCTCGGCATGGCCAATCCGGTAAATCCACAAAACAAAAATTGTGCGCACCCCGATCGGGGGTGCGCGGGTGCATCAGGCGGAGCGGGAATGGATGCCGGGGCCCGGAATGGGTACGGCAGAAGAAACATGATGCAGCATGATCCGACTCCTCTTTGGTAATTTTTTATGTTTGATTATTGTTCTTTATTGATTCTAGCAGCCTGTCGGACTTGAGCGATCGTAGCGAGCCGGGTGGGAGAGCGAGGACAGTTTTTCACGATTTCGAGGCGCATAGCGGGCCTATGCAACGAGAAATCGGGGAAAACGAGCTTGCGAGTTTCGGCGCAAGCCAAAAATGGACCGCTCTTCCCACCGGCGCAGTAGATCAGCCTCAAGTCCGACAGGCTGCTAGGGGGCGGGCACGAAGCGACAATGGTGCTTTACAACCATGTTTGCAGTACGGAAATATCAGACCGCATCGCGCCCAAATAAACAGGCGGAGAGCTTGTCGAACAATAACGGGAACTTGCGAATCAATGCTCGGGTTTTGCGAGAGCCGGTGCCGACCGAGGCGAGATTGCCTGCCTGGAGCCATGTCTGGTGCGGAAGGGGGGACTCGAACCCCCACGCCTTGCGGCGCTGGAACCTAAATCCAGTGCGTCTACCAATTCCGCCACTTCCGCAGTGTGGCCGGTTTGCAGGCCTTGGTGCAAACCGGTTTTGGGGCGGCAATAGTAATATAATCAGCCTCTTGCTGCCAGCTTTTAGCCATTTCACAGGCCGTTTCGCCTCTCCTCTCCTCATTTCTCCGCCGTGCCGGTCGACCATTACGAAAATTTCCCTGTCGCGTCGTTCGCCCTGCCGCGTCATTTGCGTCAACCTGTCGAAGTGATCTATGTCTTTGCCAGGACTGCGGACGATCTCGCCGACGAGGGCGACGCCCTCCCGGCCGATCGCATAGCCGCCCTGGATGAATATGCGTCGCAACTGGACAGGATCGAAGGCAGCGGGCCGCCCGGCATCGAGTTGTTCGGAAACCTCGCCGCGGTCGTGCGAGAACACAAGCTGCCCCTGCAGCCGTTCAGGGATCTGCTCTCCGCCTTCCGCCAGGATGTGACCAAAACGCGCTACGCGAATTTCGGCGAGGTCATGGACTACTGCCGGCGCTCGGCCAATCCGGTCGGGCGCCTTCTGATGGCCTTGTTCGAGGAAGTCGACACACGCCACCTGGCCTATTCGGACGGGCTGTGCAGCAGCCTGCAGTTGATCAACTTCCTGCAGGACGTCGCCATCGACTATCGCAGGGGGCGCGTGTACCTCCCGCAGGACGAACTCGCGCGCGCCGGCCTGTCGGATGCGCTGCTGGGCGTGCTGTGCGGGGAAGCGCTCCCCGAAACGCCGGCACCCGCGCTCGCTCCGCTGGGCGGCATCCCGGTGGTGTCTGCCGTATCCGCGCCGAAAGACCGTTTTCGCAGCTTCATGCATACGCAGATCAATCGCGTGCGCAACATGCTGCAGGCCAGCGCGCCGCTTGGACTGGTATTGAAGGGCCGCATCGGTTTCGAAACGCGCATGATCATCGCCGGCGGCGACCGCATCCTGAGAAAGCTCTACAACGATCCGCTCGCACCCTTGAAGCGCCGGATCAAGCTCAATGCCTGGGACTGGGCTGTTATCATCCTGCGAGCCGCTTTCAAGAAATAACATGACGCCCGACCAATATTGCCAGGACAAGGCCGCCGCCAGCGGCTCCAGCTTCTATTACAGCTTTCGCGCGTTGAAGCCGGAAGTGCGCGCGGGCATCACGGCGTTTTATGCGCTGTGCCGGGAACTGGACGACGTGGTCGACGAATGCGGCGATCCGCAGGTCGCGCGCATCAAGCTGGCGTGGTGGCGCACGGAAATCGGCCGCCTGTATGAAGGCCATCCCGAGCATCCCGTCACCCAGGCGCTGCTGCCGGCAACCCGCAGCCGCAACATTCCCAGGGAATGGCTGGAGGAAATCGTCGACGGCATGGAAATGGACCTCGACCAGCAGCGCTACGAAGACTACAGATCGCTGCTGCTCTACTGCCACCGCGCCGCCGGCGTGGTCGGCCAGGTCGCGGCGGAAATCTTCGGCTATCGGAACCGGCAAACGCTGAAATACGCGCACGAGCTCGGCCTGGCCTTCCAGCTCACCAACATC
>DCVO01000034.1:0-4696 GCA_002327405.1 Thiobacillus sp. UBA2186
CGCGGCATGGCCGACATGGCCGAGATGGAAATGCCGCTGCCCGACAACACCCTGCCGATGATGACCGGACAGGGGCAGTACGGGCCCGTGGAAATGGGCGGCATGTTCTCGGTGATGAAAGTGCGGCGCGACCAGAAGCGCGGCGACTATTCCGACCCCGGCTGGTTCAGGCACCCGCCCGGCACGATGGCGCGCGAAGTCAGCCCGCCTGCCGAACCGATGCGCGCGCCGCAATCCGCCGCGCCGCAAGGCAAGGCCGGCGATGTCGAACTGGTCGTGCGAAAACCCAACGGCCATGGCGGCCATCACTGATCACGGAAGGAGCACCTTATGAGAAGAAGACGGATTCTGGCCGCACTGCTGGCCCTGTGCGCTGCCACCGCCCATGCGCACGGCGACAAGCATGCGCCCGCCGCGGACTACCAGGCCGAACAGAAGGACTGGGGCATCGTTGGCGACAAGCGCGCCGTCACGCGCACCATCGCCATCGCCATGACCGACAACATGCGCTTCACGCCGGACAAGATCACGGTAAACGAAGGCGAGACCGTGCGCTTCGTCGTCAAGAACAAGGGACGCATGCTGCACGAAATGGTCATCGGCAGCGCCGGAGAACTTCGCGAACATGCCGCCATGATGGCCAGGTTCCCCAACATGGAACACGACGAGCCCTGGATGGTGCATGTCGCTTCCAGCAAGGCCGGTGAAATCGTCTGGCACTTCAACCGCCCCGGCGAATTCGAATTCGCCTGCCTCATACCCGGCCATTACGAGGCCGGCATGCGCGGCGCCATCACCGTCACCCCACGTTAAACCATGAAAGGAAACTCCATGAAAACCCGTTTTCTTCCCCTGCTTGCCGCAACCCTGTTCGCTGCTCCCCTGCATGCCCAGAATGTCCAGCCCGGCACCATGCAGCAAGACTCCATGCAGCAAGACTCCATGCATGGCGGAGCCATGATGGACGGCTCGACGATGCAGCCAAGCCCCATGCCGAACGCTCCCATGCAATCCTCTACAGCCATGATGAGCGATGCCGTCGTGCGCAAGATCGACCCCTCTGTGGGCAAGATCACGCTCAAGCACGGCCCCATCATGAACCTCGACATGCCGCCCATGACCATGGTGTTCCGCGTGCGGTCGCCCGAGCTTCTCAACGATCTGAAAGCCGGAGACATGGTCAAGTTCCGCGCAGAGGAGATCGGCGGCAACCTCACCGTGACCGAGATCGAGAAAATGCAATAAGCCGACACTGGCGGGCCATCAAACGCCCGCCTTGCCTTTTCAAAGGAAAAATCTTGAATGGAATCATCGCGAAATCGACGCTGACCTGCCCCGCATGCGGGCAGGCCAAAACCGAAACCATGCCCACCGACCACTGCCAGTGGTTTTACGAATGCACGCACTGCCATGCCGTGCTGCGGCCGAAACCCGGCGACTGCTGCGTGTTCTGCTCCTACGGCGACGCGCCATGTCCATCCATTCAAGAGGGAAAGGGAAAAGGCTGCTGCAGCTGAATCAACGCCTGGCCGATGGGCACATTAGAATTGCCGAATGGACTGTTGGACATTTCTCCCTGCGAGGCGCACGATATGCCCATAAGAAAGCCGTAAGGCGCCAATAAATTTCTTATGCCGCAAGTACAGTCGAGAAGTACAGGAGATGTGAAATGCAAGCAGTGGATTACAGCAACTACAACTTCGGCCAGCGCCTGGATGATTTCATCCATGAGGTCATGAACCTGGGCGGCGCACCGCGCAAGGAGTCCGACCTGACCGAAGGCCAGAAAGTGTTCATGCGCGCCGTCAAGCGCGAGAAGATCAAGTACGTCGACCCGCAGCGCCAGGGCTATCCGCACAACCAGCTCGAGCAGCTGGAATCGTTCGCCCGCACCATCGGCGACCTGCACAATTCCTACTTCGATGCCGGCATGCACAAGGTCAGCGACTGCCTCTACAACCGCTGGAAGTTCCTCTACGAGGAAACCAGGAAGCTGGCGGCGGCCGGCGGCGCCAACAAACCCTGCTGGGTGGACGTGATCGAGGTCGAGAAATCCGACATGCCGGCTTTCTTCGACGCCTGAGTTTTTTCCCGGAAAAAAACCTCTAAGGCCCGGATTTTCCGGGCTTTTTTGTTTTTCCGGGATTCAGGGGTTGGGGAATGGGCTTCGCGCTTTTATAAACGCGGCCTATGGCCGCACGACCCCTGCCCCCTCACCCCTCACCCCTGCACCCCTCACCCCTCCCCCCTCACCCCTCACCCCTCACCCCTAGCCCCTAGCCCCTAGCCCCTAGCCCCTAGCCCCTATAAACAAGAATCCCTTATCTCTTAATAAAAACAAACAATTTATCAGCCCTGCAACAGGTTGCTATGCTTCGGCGCTCCAAATACAAGCATTGATTTCGTAGGAGATAGCATGTCCAAGTTAGTCCGGCCCCATGGCGGCGGCGAGCTCAAACCCCTGCTGCTGGAAGGCGCAGCCCGCGAGGCCGAACTGGCCCGCGCCCAGTCCCTGCCCAAGCTCAAGATGTCCTCGCGCGAGACCGGCGATCTCATCATGATGGGCATCGGCGGCTTCACCCCGCTGGACGGCTTCATGACCAAGTCCGACTGGCAGGGCGTGTGCGACGGCTACAAGATGGCCAACGGCCTGTTCTGGCCCATCCCCATCACCCTCTCCACCGACGACGAATCCATCAAGGAAGGCGACGACATCGCCCTCGTGGACGGCGAAACCGGCGCCATCATGGGCACCATCAAGGTGACCGACAAGTACACCATCGACAAGGCGCACGAGTGCATGATGGTCTACAAGACCGCCGACATGGAGCACCCCGGCGTCAAGATGGTCATGGCCCAGGGCAAGTACAACCTGGCCGGCCCGGTCAAGGTGCTGTCCACCGGCAACTTCAAGGAAGAATACGGCGATCAGTTCATGACCCCGGCCGAAACCCGCGCCGCCTTCGAGAAGATGGGCTGGTCCCGGATCGCCGCCTTCCAGACCCGCAATCCCATGCACCGCTCGCACGAGTACCTGGCCAAGATCGCCATCGAGACCATGGACGGCGTGCTGGTCCATTCCCTGCTGGGCGCGCTGAAACCCGGCGACATCCCCGCCGAAGTGCGCTCCGAGGCGATCGCCACCCTGATCGACAACTACTTCGCCCCCAATACCGTGATCCAGGCCGGCTATCCGCTGGACATGCGCTACGCCGGTCCGCGCGAGGCCCTGCTGCATGCCCTGTTCCGCCAGAACTACGGCTGCTCGCACCTGATCGTCGGCCGCGACCACGCCGGCGTCGGCGACTACTACGGCCCCTTCGACGCCCAGAAGATTTTCGACGAAATCCCCAAGGACGCCCTCGAAACCAGGAACATGAACATCGACTGGACCTTCTGGTGCAAGAAGTGCGGCGGCATGGCCTCGCAGCGCACCTGCCCGCACACCAAGGACGACCGCATCCTGCTGTCCGGCACCAAGGTGCGCGCCATGCTGTCCGAAGGCCAGGACCTGCCGGTGGAATTCAGCCGCCCCGAGGTCGCCAAGGTACTGCAGAAGTACTACGCGGGTCTTTCCGCCGAGCAGAACGTGAAGGTCGAACTGAAAGGCCATTCAGCAGCGTAACCCAGACCCTCCGGATTGAGCGCCGCATAGCGTGCGCTCGAATCCGGAGAGTTATTACGGCGGCCATGCCGACCGGAATAACAGGACTTAAACCTGCCGGAAGCGGATTCGCGATACGCCCCGGCCAAGGTCAGGTGGAAGTTCGAAATACGGACCGCGACGATCGCGGATTTTAGCTAGCTAGGAGACTTAACCAATGCCAACCTACGTTCGTACCGACAAGTGCGATGGCTGCAAGGGTCAGGACAAGACCGCCTGCATGTACATCTGCCCGCACGNNCTACTCCTGCGTGAAGATCTGCCCGCAGCAGGCCATCGAAGCCCGCCACTACGCCGACATCGTGCCCCTGGGCGGTTCCGTGCAACCCCTGCGCGGCACCGACTCCATCATGTGGACCATCAAGTTCCGCAACGGCACCCTGAAGCGCTTCAAGTTCCCGATCCGCACCACCCCCGAAGGCTCCATCGATCCCTACGGTGGCAAGCCCGGCGCCTCCATGGCCAACATTGCAGCCTCCGGTTTCTTCACCGGCAGCGCTGACGGCGGCGTGACCAAGGGCTATCGTGCCGGCAACCCTGCCGAGCTGATCCGCAAGTAATCAGAGTTCAAGAAAAGAGGTATAGAAATGGCTGGTGAATTTGGAAATCCGGAAATCGTTCAGGAAGAAGTAGACATCCTGATGATCGGCGGCGGCATGGCCAACTGCGGCGCCGCTTTCGAAATCCAGCGTTGGGCTGATGCGGCCGCGGCCGAATCCGGCGTCAACCTGAAAATCAAGCTGGTCGACAAGGCCGCCATGGACCGCTCCGGCGCCGTGGCCCAGGGCCTGTCCGCCATCAACACCTACATCGGCTCCGAGCAGGATCCCGCCGACTACGCCCGCATGGTCTCCAACGACCTGATGGGCATCACCCGCGACGACCTGGCCTACGACCTGGGCCGTCACGTGGACGACTCCGTGCACCTGTTCGAAGAATGGGGCCTGCCCATCTGGAAAACCGACGAGAACGGCGAGCGCCACGACGGCTCCAAGGGCCTGCCCGCGCTGAAGGACGGCGGCAAGCCCGTGC
>DCVO01000034.1:4710-5289 GCA_002327405.1 Thiobacillus sp. UBA2186
TCTTCATCGTCAAGCTGGTCAACGACAAGAACGACAAGAACCGCATCGCCGGTGCTGTCGGCTTCTCCACCCGCGACCACAAGGTCATCGTGTACAAGGCCAAGGCCATCCTGCTGGCCGCCGGCGGTTGCGTGAACATCTTCCGTCCGCGTTCCGTGGGTGAAGGCACCGGCCGCGCGTGGTACCCGGTGTGGAACGCCGGTTCCACCTACGCCATGGCTGCCGAAGCCGGCGCCGAGCTGACCATGATGGAAAACCGCTTCGTGCCCGCCCGCTTCAAGGACGGTTACGGCCCGGTCGGCGCCTGGTTCCNNTGGTTCCTGCTGTTCAAGGCCCAGGCCACCAACTCGCTGGGCGAAGTGTACATGCAGAAGAACAAGGAAATGCTGAACGACTACCCGCCCTATGGCCAGGCTGCCGTTCCCGCTTCCTGCCTGCGCAACCACCTGATGCTCAAGGAGATGAAGGAAGGCCGCGGCCCCATCTACATGGACACCGTGACCGCGCTGGCCAAGCTGCGCGAAACCCTGTCTCCGCGCGAGGTGAAGCACCTCGAAGCCGAAGCCTGGGAAGACTTCC
>DCVO01000034.1:5300-6100 GCA_002327405.1 Thiobacillus sp. UBA2186
GGTTCGCACTCCGGCTGCTGCGGCATCTGGACCTCCGGCCCGACCGACGTCGGCGCCCCCACCACCGAAGATCACGCCGAGAAGGACAAGATCCCCGCACACCTGCCGCAAGGCTGGAACTGGGGCTACCGCGGCATGACCACGGTGAAGGGCCTGTTCACCGCCGGCGACGGCGTGGGCGCTTCCGGCCACAAGTTCTCCTCCGGCTCACATGCCGAAGGCCGCATGGCTGCCAAGGCGATGGTCAAGTACTGCGTGGACAACAAGGACATGAAGCCCGAGCTGGACACCGATCCCGCCGTGCTGGTGGAAGAAATCTACCGTCCGGTGCGCACCTACCTGGAGTTCAAGGACTACACCACGGCCATCGACGTGAACCCCAACTACATCACCCCCAAGATGCTGCAGTTCCGCCTGCAGAAGATCATGGACGAGTACGTTGCGGGCGTGGCCACCTACTACACCACCAACGAGAAGATGCTCCAGGTGGCGCAGGAGAAGCTGGACATGCTGAAGGAAGACGCCATGAAGATGCGTGCCAAGGACCTGCACGAACTGCTGCGCGCCTGGGAAAACTACCACCGCATCCTGACGGCGGAAGCCCACCTGCAGCACATCCTGTTCCGTCAGGAAAGCCGCTACCCCGGCTTCTACTACCGCATGGACAAGAACTTCGTGGACGAAGAAAACTGGAAGTGCTTCGTGAACTCCGTGTACGACAAGGACACCAAGAAGTGGACCTGCTTCAAGCGCAAGCACTACGACCTGGTCGACAAGTCCAAGCTGTTCAAGCCCGCTGC
>DCVO01000034.1:6124-6279 GCA_002327405.1 Thiobacillus sp. UBA2186
GGGGGGCACGGGGAACACGGGGAAAAACGTAATTAACCGCGGAGTACGCGGAGTTCGCAGAGGAATGCAAGAAAAAAACTCTGCGAACTCTGCGGTAAATCGACTTTCATCGCTGTTTGATTTTTTCTTTCCCCCGTGTTCCCCGTGCCCCCCGT
>DCVO01000132.1 GCA_002327405.1 Thiobacillus sp. UBA2186
GACAAATCGCCGTTGCCCTCGTTGGTGACGATGACGGTGGAGCCGGTCTCGGCGATGAGGAAGTTGGCGCCGGTGATGCCAACGTCGGACGCGAGGAATTTCCCGCGCAGCACCTGGCGCGCCTCGTCCACGATCTGCGGCACGGTTTCCAATGGTCGTGTCAGCCCGGGCCGGTGGTGCAGGTCCTGGAACAGGTCGGCGATCTGCTGGCGCGTCTTGTGCACCGCCGGCGCGATGATGTGGCTGGGCGGCTCGTGCGCGATCTGGATGATGTATTCGCCGAGATCGGTCTCGACCACTTCGTAGCCCGCGCCTTCGAGCGCGTCGTTGACGGCGATCTCCTCTCCGACCATGGACTTGCCCTTGGCCACCATTTTCGCGTTGGCGCGCTTGCAGATGTCGAGCACCGCGGCACAGGCCTCTTGCGGCGTTTCCGCCCAGTGCACCCTGCCGCCGCTTGCCTTTACCTGCTGCTCGAAGCGCAACAGATAATGGTCGAGGTTGGCGAGGGTGTGGTCCTTGATCCGCCGTCCCGCCTCTCGCAGCGCCTGGAATTCGGGCAGGCCGTCGATGGCGGCGCGGCGCTTGTCGACGAAGCCCACGCCGGCCTTGGCCAGCGCCTGCTGCAAAGTCTTGTCGTGCAGGGCGCGATGAGCGTTGTTCGAGAAGGCGTGCGAAGTCGGCTTCATGGCTTGTCGGGTTCGCCGATTCCAGGCGTGTCCGCCATGCCGGCCAGCACTTCCGCGAGGTGGTACACCCGCACCGGGCTGCCCATGCGCTTCAGGCGCCCGGCGATGTTCATCAGACAGCCGATGTCGCCGGAGACCAGCACGTCGGCGCCGCTGGCTGCGACTGCCTCGGCCTTGTCGGTCACCATGCGGCCGGAGATGTCCGGATATTTCACGCAGAAGGTGCCGCCGAAGCCGCAGCAGGTTTCCGCGTCCCTGAGTTCGACCTGTTCGAGCCCGGACACCTGTCCCAGCAGCGCACGCGGCTGGGCGAGCACACCGAGCTCGCGCCGCGCCGAACAGGAATCATGCATCGCCACCTTGCCGGAGAAGCTCGCGTCGATCAGCCCCTCGCCGCCGTGCTCGGCGAGGAAGGCCGACAATTCGCGCGTGCGGGAAGCCAGGGTTTCGGCCTTGGCCTGCCACAGCGGCTCGTTCCTGAACAGTTCCGGGTAGTGCGTAATCAGCATGCCGGCACAGGAGCCGGAAGGCACGACCACGTGCTCGTACATCCCCAGCGCATCGATCAATGGGCGTGCTATGGCACGCGCGGTGTCGAAGTCGCCGCTGTTGTAGGCGGGCTGTCCGCAGCAGGTCTGCGCCGGCGGCACCACCACTTCGGCGCCCAGGCGCTCCAGCAGCTTGACGGCGGCGAAGCCGGCACTGGGCCGGAACAGGTCGACGAGGCAGGAAACGAAAAGGGCGACGCGCATGGTTTTACCTGTAAACGCCATGGCCCAATGTTATCGTGAAACGACGCGAAGCGTTTCCCCGTCCCCCTTTCCCACGGGGAGAGGGCCGGGGAGAGGGAACGGACACGGCGGCTGCTGCGTTCATGATTCGGGTGGGCGCAGTCGCCATGTCCGTTGGTGGAAGACGGCGGCCGAATAAATCAAAAGGCCGCGATGTCAGGTGCGATCAGCTCAGCGTGGTATCCAACACCATCATCACCGCGAAGCCCGCCATCAGCCCGATGGTGGCGGGGGTCTGGTGGCCGTTGCGATGGGTTTCGGGAATGACTTCGTGCGAGACCACGAAGATCATGGCGCCGGCCGCGAGGCCGAGGCCGATCGGATAGGCCAGCGCCAGGCCGCTCGCAAGCCCGATGCCGAGCAGCGCGCCGACGGGCTCCATCAAGCCGCTGAGTGCGCCGATAAATACCGCGCGCGAAGGGGTGAGGCCGGCGGCCTTCAAGGCCATGGCGACGACGAGGCCCTCGGGCATGTCCTGGATGGCGATGGCGCTGGTGAGCGGCAGGCCGACACTGAGGTCACCCTGCGAGAACGACACGCCGATGGCCATGCCTTCGGGCAGGTTGTGCAGGGCGATGGCGAACACGAACAGCCATACCCGCGAGACGCGCCCGCAGCCTGCGCCGCAGGGTCCGCCGTGCTCGTGCTCGTGCGGGGTGAACTGGTCCAGCCCCAGCATCAGGAGCACGCCGAGGCCGAGGCCAGCGACCACGGTCATGGCACCGATGCCGGTGCTGCCGGTGATTTCCTCGCCCGCCGCAAGGCCGGGCAGGATGAGCGAGAAGGAACTCGCCGCCAGCATCATGCCCGCAGCCAGGCCGAGCATGGTGTCCTCGGTGCGGGTAGACAGCTTGTGCAGGAACAGCGCCGGCAGGGCGCCGATTGCGGTGGCGGCAAAGCCCGCGAGGCCGCCCAGCAGCCCGAGGCGCAGCGCGGCATCGGCCTCGCCCGCGGCCACGCGCCAGATGCTGGTGATGAGCAGCAGCATGACCGCCGCCAGCGCCACGGCCAGCCCCAGCGTAGTGTAGGGGTGTGCGTGCGCCTGGTTCGCCCAGGCCGCACGCCAGTTCAGCGGCTCCTCCCGATGCGCAAGTTCCATGTTCGCCCTGCCCCTATCAGTTATTCAACAGTAGCCGATCGACACGTCCTCCGCTTCCGCGGCAGCGCGCTCGGCCGCCACATCGCGCCGCCAGGCTTTATAAACGCTGTACAAGCTCAATGCCATGATGATTCTCCTATATTTTGCGCCGCGCTTGCGCGGCCTGGATTTATCGGTCTCGACACATCGTGCCTTGGGTTCATTACACGGTATTTTTAGTTATTAATAAAATTGAATTAATAAATACTCGCGATAGCAATTGACAATGTCACGAACATGCCTGCCAGTAGCGGTGCGGGTAGTCGCGTTCGGGGTTTTCCACCGGCAGACGCGCCATGCCGCGCGCGGCGAAGAATGCGTTCGCCTCCCTCTGCGCCTTGACCAGCAGGCCGTCGTAGCCGCCCTTGCACGCCGCCCGTTGCGCCGCATCGAGCAGGCGGCTGCCCGCGCCCTGATGCTGTTTCGCGGGGTCGACATAGATGCCGTGCAGCAGCAGGCCGCGCTTGCCTGCCGGCAGGTCGCGCGGATTGGCTTCTTCCCAGGCGGCGACGCCGACGATGGCATGCGTCTCATCCTCCGCCACCACGATGTGCAGGTGATCGAGGTCGTGTTCCTGGTAGCGGTAGCTCGGCAGCGTCAGGCGCTTCACTCTTTCCGGCAGGTTCCAGGTCGAGATCGCGCGCTCGATCACGCCGTTTAGAGCTGCGATGTCCGCGGCCTGCGCCGATCGAATCGGGACCGCTGCAGGCGCGCGCATGAAGACGGCGGGCCGGCTCATGCCAGCTCCAGGGCCATGCCTTCGAAGCCTGCGCCGAACATCGCCAGCACTGCAGCCAGGTCGTGTGCGAAATTCATGTTTCCACCCTCCTTTCGATGCCCCGCACCATTCGCATGGCGCGGGGTACTTCTTGCTCAAGCCTGCCGATCAGGCGAGATCGAAGCGGTCGAGGTTCATCACCTTGGTCCAGGCCGCGACGAAGTCCTGGACGAACTTCGCCTGTCCGTCGTTCTGGCCGTACACCTCGGCGATGGCGCGCAGTTGCGAGTTCGAGCCGAACACCAGGTCNNGAAGAAGTCGTTGGTCAGCGCGCCCGGCCGGTCGGTGAACACGCCGTGCTTCGCGCCGCCGAAGTTCGCGTCCAGCGCGCGCAGGCCGCCGATCAGCACCGTCATTTCAGGCGCGGTGAGGGTGAGCAGCTGAGCCTTGTCCACCAGCAGCGCCTCGGCGGGGACCTCGGGGAAGCGGCTGCTGCGGTAGTTGCGGAAGCCGTCCGCGATCGGCTCGAGCGGTGCGAAGGAAGCGGCGTCGGTCTGCTCCTGAGAAGCATCCATGCGGCCAGGGAGGAAGGGTACGGCGGCCTCGACACCCGCCGCCTTGGCGGCGGCTTCAACGCCAGCGCAGCCGGCCAGCACGACGAGGTCGGCGAGCGAAACCTTCTTGCCGCCGGCGGCCTGCCCGTTGAACTCGTCCCGGATCGCTTCGAGTTTGCCCAGCACCCTGGCGAGCTGCGCCGGCTGGTTGACCTCCCAGTCCTTCATCGGCGCCANNCCGCGCTTGTCGCTGCCGCGGAAGCTCGCCGCCGAGGACCACGCGGTATAGGCCAGCTCGGACACCGTGAGTCCGGAGGCCATGACCCTGGCCTTGAGCGCGGCCACGTCCTGGTCATCGACCAGCGGGTGGTTGACCGCCGGGATCGGGTCCTGCCAGATCAGGTCTTCCTTCGGCACTTCGGGGCCGACATAGCGCGCCTTCGGACCCATGTCACGATGGGTGAGCTTGAACCAGGCGCGCGCGAAGGCGTCGGCGAATTCTTCGGGATGGGTGTGGAAGTGGCGCGCGATCTTTTCGTATTCGGGGTCGTAGCGCATCGCCATGTCGGCGTCGGTCATGATGATGGGCACCCTTTTCGACGCGTCGTCCGCGGCCGGCGCCATGTTGGCGTCGGTGTGCCGCAGCGGCGTCCACTGCGAGGCGCCTGCGGGGCTGCGTGTCGGGATCCATTCATTATTGAAGAGCATGTCGAGATAGCTCATGTCCCACTTGGTCGGCGTGGGCGTCCACGAGCCTTCCAGGCCGCTGCCGATCTGGTCGCCGCCTTTTCCGCTGCCGTGGCTGCTGATCCAGCCGAAGCCCTGGTTCTCGATGTCGGCGCCTTCCGGGGCGGGGCCGACCAGCGCCGCGTCGCCGGCGCCGTGGCACTTGCCGAAGGTGTGACCGCCGCAGGTCAGCGCCACGGTTTCGTAGTCGTTCATCGCCATGCGCGCGAAGGTTTCGCGCACCAGCTTGCCCGATTGCAGCGGGTCGGGCTTGCCGCCAGGACCTTCCGGGTTGACGTAGATGAGGCCCATCTGCACCGCAGCCAGCGGATTTTCGAAATCGGGCTGCGTGCCGTGGCGCTCGTCTCCCAGCCAGTCTTTCTCGGAACCCCAGTACACCGACTCGTCGGGCTCGTACACGTCGGCGCGGCCGCCGGCGAAGCCGAAGGTCTTGAAGCCCNNTTGTCGAGGTTGACGTTGTCGGGCCACGAGTTGGTCGGTGCGAAACGCTGCTGGCCCATGCCGGCGCCGCCGCGGCCGTCGCCGATGCGGTAGGTGCCGGCCGCGTGCCACGCCATGCGGATGAACAGCGGGCCGTAGTGGCCGTAGTCGGCCGGCCACCAGTCTTGCGAATTCGTCATCAGCGCGTACAGGTCCTTCTTCACCGCCGCGATGTCGAGCTTCTTGAATGCCTCGGCATAATCGAACGAAGCTTCCATGGGGCTGGTCTGCGGGACGAACTGGCTCAGGACTTTCAGATTCAGCTGGTTCGGCCACCAGTCGTGGACGGTCGGGGTGCCGCCGCCTGCGGCGGTGACATGGAAGGGACATTTGCTTTCGGACATGACGTACTCTCCTCTTGGGTTAAGGGGTTCCCGTTCGCTTGCGGGATGTTCCTATTCAAGCCCATGATTTAGACTGGTTCTAATATTTCTTTTCCAAGCTTCCGATAGCTTTTGACTAATCATGACCCTCACCGAACTCAAATACGCACTGGCCGTCGCGCGCGAAAAGCATTTCGGCCGCGCGGCCGAGGCCTGCTTCGTGTCGCAGCCCACGCTGTCGGTCGCGATCAAGAAGCTGGAGGAGGAACTGGGCGTGCCCCTGTTCGAGCGCGGCGGCGGCGGCGAGCTGGGCATCACCCCGGCGGGCGAGCGCGTGGCGGAACAGGCCGCGCACATCTTCGAGCTGGTGGACGGCATCAAGGACCTGGCCGCCGAAGCCAAGGACGATATGCAAGGCCCCCTCAGGCTCGGCGCCATCTACACCATCGCACCCTATCTCCTGCCGGAACTGATTCCGCAACTGCACGAGCGCGCGCCGCACATGCCGCTGCTGCTGGAAGAGAACTACACGCGGGTGCTGACGGAGAAGCTGAAGAAGGGCGAGCTCGACGCCATGATCGTGGCCACGCCGGTGGAAGATTCTTCCATCCTGGCGCTGCCCTTGTACGAGGAGCCTTTTGTGGTGGCCGTGCCCGCCACCCACCCGTGGAAGAAAAGGAAGACTGTCGACAGCGCGGAACTGGAACAGGAAAGCCTGCTCTTGCTGGGCAGCGGCCACTGCTTCCGCGACCAGGTGCTGAAGGTGTGCCCGGCGCTCAATCGCTCGGCCAGCGGCGGCCTGCAGAAGACCCTGGAAAGCAGTTCGCTGGAAACCATCCGCCACATGGTGGCCTCGGGCATGGGCACCACGGTGCTGCCCTGCACCGCGACGCGCCTGCATTCTTCTTCCGACAGCCTGCTTGCCTACCGGCCTTTTTCAAAACCGGCGCCCACGCGCGTGGTCAGCCTGGCCTGGCGCAAGAGCTTTCCGCGTCCGCGCGCCATCGAGGCCGTGCGCCAGGCCGTGCTCGCGGCCAACCTGCCCTGCGTGGAGAAAATCCGACCCGGGCGCGGCAAATCATGAAGCGCCCTAATCCGCATCGATCAATTTGATCCCCGGCAAGGCTGTGCGCACGGTCTGCCTGAGCGTTTGCGCGAAATCTGCTCGCGCAGTTTTTTCGCGGCTGCGTATGGCCATATGCAGTTCGCCCCACAAGCCTTTTCTCCCAATGGGCTTCGCCAGCACGTAGCCGCGCTCGACGTAGTTTTCCACCGCCCATCCGGGCAGGCAGGCCAGCCCCCGGCGCGAGGCGACCAGTTGCAGGATGGCGATGGTGAGTTCCGCGGTGCGGCGCGGCGGATTGATGCCGGCGGGCTTGAGCACGCGGCGCACCAGATCCAGCATGCGGTCCGGCACGGGATAGGTGATCAGGGTCGACTCCGCGAAGTCCTGGGCGTTCAGATAGGCGCGCTTCGCCAGCGCGTGATCCAGCGGCAGCAGCGCGACCATCTCATAGCGGAACAGCGGGAAACAGGCGATGCCGGACTGCTTCCTGTTTTCGGAAACGATCACGCAATCGGCCTTGTTTTCCAGCAGCAGGCTCAGGGGCTCGCTATGGAAGCCGCCGACCAGATCCAGCTCCGCCGCGGGGCGCAGTTCCCGGTATGCATCCATCGCGGGCATCAGCCACTCGAAGCAGGTATGGCATTCCACCGCGATGCGCAGATGCTCGGCAGAGGGCTCGCCGGACAATTGCTTGAGTTCCGTGCGCGCGGCTTCCATTTCCGGCAGCACGCGCTCGCCCAGCAGCAGCAGGCGCTCGCCCGCCGGAGTGAAACGCGCGCCGCGCCTGCCGCGTTCGACCAGGCGCACGTCCAGATAATGCTCCAGCCCCGCCAGCATGTGCGAGGCGGCGGATTGGGTGAGATTGACCCGCGCCGCGGCGGCGGTGAGCGAGCCGGTTTCGCGTACGGCGGCAAGAAATTTAAGGTGGCGGATTTCTATCATTAATTAAATTCAACATAAGTTGAAAACAATTCGTTTTATTCATGTCAAGGCTACCCGCATCATGGCGCCATCGCAACTGCCTCATGGAGAAAAACAATGGCACCCGCCCCGATCGTTACGCATGCACTTGGCTACCCGCGCATGGGAGAAACGCGCGAACTCAAATTCGCGCTGGAAAAATTCTGGCGCGGCGAAATAGACGGGCAGGCGCTGGAAGCTGCCGGCAGGCAGTTGCGCGCCCGCAACTGGCAGGCGCAGAGGGACGCCGGGCTGGATTTCGTCACCGTCGGCGACTTCGCCTATTACGACCACATGCTCAACCATGTCCAGTTGCTGGGCTGCGAGCCGGCGCGCTTCGGGTTTGGCAATGAGGGTGAACTGACGCGCTATTTCACCATGGCGCGCGGGCAGATTAGCGCGCATGAAGCAGGCTGCGGCTGCGGGTCGCACAGCACCTGGGCGCTGGAAATGACCAAGTGGTTCGATACCAATTACCACTACCTGGTGCCGGAATTCCATCCGGACACCACATTCAGGCTGGGCTCGGAACGCCTGTTCGACGAAGTGTCGGAAGCGCAGGCGCTGGGCCACCAGGCCAAGGCCGTATTGGTCGGCCCGCTGACCTTCCTCTATCTGGGCAAATCCAAGGCTGAGCGCCTGTCGGAGCACGCCTTCCCTCACCCCACCCCTCTCCCGGAGGGAGAGGGAGTAAAACCTTTCAACCGCCTCGATCTGCTGGAAAGGCTGCTGCCGGTCTACGGCGAGCTGCTTGCCCGCCTCAGGCAACAGGGCGTCGAATGGGTGCAGATCGACGAGCCCATCCTGGGGCTGGATTTGCCGGACGCCTGGCGCAATGCCTTCGAACCGGCCTACAACCGGTTGAATGCCGCCGGGGCCAAACTCCTGCTCGCCACCTACTTCAGCCCTTTGCAGGAAAATTTATCGCTTGCCTGCAAGCTGCCCGTGGCAGGGCTGCATGTGGACGCCGTGCGCGCGCCGCAGGAACTCGCGCAGGTCGCCGACTGGCTTCCCGCCCACAAGCTGCTCAGCGTCGGCATCGTGGATGGCCGCAATGTCTGGCGTGCCGACCTGGACGCGGCGCTGGCCGTCCTGAAGCCGCTGGCTGAGAAGCGCTCGCTGGCGCTGGCGCCGTCCTGCTCGCTGCTGCACGTGCCGCTGGATTTGAATCTGGAGACTGCGCTCGATCTGCAACTGAAATCCTGGCTCGCTTTCGCCCGGCAAAAACTGGATGAGCTTGCCGTGCTCAGGACCGCGCTGCTGCAAGGCGAGGCCGCGGTCGCGGAAAAACTGGCCGAAGCCCGCCGCGCGCTGATTGCCCGCCGCGCCAGCCCATTGGTCCATTGCGCGCCGGTCAAGCAGCGCGCCGCCACGCTCGACTCCAGGGCGGACCGCCGCGACTCGCCCTTCCCCATCCGCCAGGCCAAGCAGCGCGCGCGCTTCAAACTGCCTGCCTACCCCACGACGACCATCGGCTCGTTTCCGCAAACGCCGGAGATTCGCGCCGCCAGGGCGGCCATGAAGCGCGGCGAGCTGAGCGCGGAAGCCTACGAGGCCGCGATGAAGCGGGAAATCGCCCAGGCCGTAAGAATCCAGGAGGAACTGGGCCTGGACGTGCTGGTGCACGGCGAAGCCGAGCGCAACGACATGGTGGAATATTTCGGCGAGCAGCTCGAGGGCTTCGCCTTCACCCGCAACGGCTGGGTGCAAAGTTACGGCTCGCGCTGCGTCAAGCCGCCCATCATTTTCGGCGACGTGTCGCGCCCGCGTCCGATGACCGTGGAATGGGCGCGCCATGCGCAATCGCTGACGAACAAGCCGATGAAGGGCATGCTCACCGGGCCGGTGACCATCCTGCAATGGTCCTTCGTGCGCGACGATCAGCCGCGCTCGGAAACCTGCCTGCAAATCGCATTGGCGATCCGCGATGAAGTCGCCGGACTGGAGGCTGCGGGCATTCCCGTCATCCAGATCGACGAGCCCGCCATCCGTGAAGGCCTGCCGCTGCGCCGCGCGCAATGGAAGGAGTATCTCGCATGGGCCGTGCGCGCCTTCCGCATCAGCGCCTCGGGCGTGGCCGATGAAACCCAGATCCACACCCACATGTGCTACTCGGAATTCAACGACATCCTGCCGGACATCGCCGCGATGGATGCCGACGTCATCACCATCGAGACCAGCCGCTCGGACATGGAACTCTTGCGCGGCTTCGGCGAATTCAACAAAACCCAGCCTCACCCCGGCCCTCTCCCCGGGGGAGAGGGGGACGCGGCGGCCTCGCGGCGCTGCTTCAACGAGATCGGGCCTGGCGTGTGGGACATCCACTCTCCGCGCGTGCCCGCCGTCGAGGAAATGGTGCGGCTGATGCAAAAGGCCGCAGCGGTCATCCCGCCGGAAAACCTCTGGGTCAATCCGGACTGCGGGCTTAAAACCCGGGGCTGGGCGGAAACCCTGGCCTCGCTCGGGAACATGGTGGAAGCCGCCCGACAGTTGCGCAAGTCGCCGCCGAGTACTTCCTGGGCGCACGCCCTGAGGCACGCAGAATCATCCCGGTAGCAAAACGCGACTGCAGCTTACCGCCGGCGTATGATTCAGCCATGGACTTCGCCGCACTGACCCAGGCCGCGCTCACGCTGTTCGCCATCGTCGACCCGGTCGGCGTGATCCCGATCTTCCTGCTGGCCACGCGCGGCTTCTCGCGCGAGCAGTCGCATCACGCCGCGTGGATTTCGGCGCTGACGGTGTGGCTGGTGCTGGTGCTGTTCACTTTTGCCGGCGACCCCATGCTGAAGTTCTTCGGCATCCGCATCGAGGCCTTCTCGGTGGCGGGCGGCCTGCTGCTGCTGATGCTGGCGCTGTCCATGCTGCAGGCGCACGTGAGTCCCTTGAGGCAAACGCCGGACGAGGCGGTCGAAGCCGAGGAAAAGGAAGCCGTCGGCGCGGTGCCGCTGGGCGTGCCGCTTCTGGCCGGGCCCGGCGCCATCACCCACGTCATCGTCGCCGCCGGGCAGGCGCCGGCCGATATGGTGCACCAGGCCGCGCTGCTGATTCCAGTGTCGCTGGTGGCGCTGTCGGTGTGGATTGTCTTCCGCGCAGCCCCCGGCATCGCCAGGCGCCTGGGCAAGACCGGCATCCACGTGGTCACCCGCCTGATGGGTTTGATCATCGCCGCCATTTCCATCGAGATGATCGCGCGCGGGCTGGCCGGGCTGTTTCCGGGCCTGGGGGCTTAGCCCAACTACTTTAACAAAAACTATCTTGTAAATTGCGACAATCAATTAGACCTATCGTTACCCCGCCCGTAAAGTTGCATCCGTGGCCAGCGCAGTGAGTTCACCGGCGAGGCCAAGAGATTGAAACCGACCGACTTTACTTAAGGAGAAACGAAATGGCTGTTGACATCAAATCCCCCACCATCCGGAACCTGGAAGCCGCCTTCGCCGGCGAGTGCATGGCCCATGCCAAGTACCGCTACTTCGCCAAGATCTGCCGCGCCGCCGGCGACGAGGAAACCGCGAAAGTTTTCGAGGCCACCGCCGACCAGGAAATCCTGCACGCTTTCGGCCACGCCGAACTCCTGTTCGCGCAGGAGACCATGACCCCGGCCAAGTGCCTGCAGTACGCCATCGAGGGCGAAACCTACGAGTACGCCGAGATGTATCCCAGGTTCCGCCACGAGGCGATGGAAGAAGGACATCACGCCGCAGTGAAGGAAATCGACGGGCAGATCGCCGAGTCGAAGGAACACGCGGCCATGTTCCGAAGCGTGCTGGAAAAGGCGGCCAGGCGCTTCGCCGCGCTGGCCAGGGTGGAAGAGAAGCACGCCAGCCACTACCAGGCGCAGAAGGACCGGATCGCGGCTTGAACCTTGTTAACAGGGAGGCGCGGGAGGTTAAGGGAGTAAGTCTTATATTTACTCCGCCCTTCCTCCCGTACCTCTCTTACCTCTTTGTGAATATTTTTTTTGAAAGGAAACATCATGAAAGTTTGGCAATGCATCGTGTGCGGTTACCTTTATGACGAAGCCAAGGGCGACCCCGAGCACGGCATCGAAGCGGGCACCCGCTGGGAAGACGTGCCGGAAGGCTGGGAATGCCCGGACTGCGGCGTGGCCAAGGCCGATTTCGAGATGGTCGAGGTCGAAGCTGCCTAAGGCATGAACACAGAGGGAACAGAGGTATCAGAGTAATGACTTTTGATTTCCTCTGTTTCCTCTGCCGCCTCTGTGTAAATAAAAGTAATCAAGGAAAACCATGCAACCCGCCCTCACCCCAAGCCTCTCCCCGGCTTCGCAGCCCTCGCCCCGCCCTCTCCCAGAGGGAGAGGGGGACAAGGCTGAGAAAGATTTAACGGAGAGTGGGCAAACGCTGAGCCCAAACCGACCGATTGTCATCATCGGCTCAGGCCTCGCGGGCTACACCGTGCTGCGCGAGTTCAGGAAACGCGACCAGGCCACGCCGGTCACGCTGATCTGCGCGGACGACGGCCACTTCTACTCCAAGCCCAACCTGTCCAACGCGCTGGCGGCGGGCAAGGGTGCCGAACAGCTGGTGAACACGCCGCGCGAGAAGATGGCGTCCGACCTCAAGGCCGAGATCCTGGCCAATACCCGCGTCACCGCCATCGATACCGTCGGCAAAAAGGTGCGCCGGGGCGATGGCGAAACCGGCTACAGCAAGCTGGTTCTCGCCCTGGGCGCCGACGCGATTCCGCACGGACTCACCGGCCCGGGTTCGGAAAAAGTGTTCGCGGTGAACGATTTGCAGGATTACGCGACCTTCCGCGCTGCGCTCAAACCCGGCGGCAAGGTGGCGATCCTCGGCGGCGGCCTCATCGGCTCGGAATTCGCCAACGACCTCGCCGCTTCCGGCCACAAGGTCGAAGTGGTGCACCTCGGCCCCTGGCCGCTGGAACGCCTGATTCCGGAACAGGTGGGGCGCGCGCTCGCCGATGCGCTGGCGGAGAAAGGCGTCGCCTGGCATTTCGGCCGCACCGCCAAAGCCATCGAGCCGGTGGGTGAAGGCATCGGCCTCACCCTCGACGACGGCAGCCGGGTGGAAGCCGATATCGTGTTGTCCGCCATCGGCCTGCGCTCGCGCACGCAGCTTGCCGCCAGCGCCGGCCTCCAGGTCAACCGCGGCATCGTCGTGGACAAGACCCTGCAGGCCTCGGCAGCGGATGTCTACGCAGCAGGCGACTGCGCCGAAGTCGGCGGCCAGGTGCTGCCCTACGTGTTGCCGCTGATGCAGCAGGCGCGCGCGCTTGCCGCCACCCTTGCAGGCGAAACCACCGAAGTGCGCTATCCGGTCATGCCGGTGGTGGTGAAGACCCCCGCCCTGCCGCTGGCGGTGCTGCCGCCGGCGCCAGGCGCCGAAGGCGGCTGGCAGGTGGAGTGCTTCGACGACGGCATCTGTGCGCTGCACCTCGACAACGGCAGGCTGCTTCAGGGCTTCGCGCTCGCCGGCAGGCAGGCGACTCAGCGCGCGCAGTACGCGGCCAAGGTGGGCCAGGCCGTCAGTCAAGCGCGAACGCCAGCACCACAGGCATGACCGCCAAGGCCGAGAGGTTGCCGAGCAGCACGATGGAGGCGACCTTTTCCGGCTCCTGGCGGTACTGCTCGGCCATCANNCGGCAGGAACACCACTGCGGCGAGGTTGCCGATCAGCACCATCGAGGCCACCTTGTCGGGTTCCTGGTTGTAGCGCTCGGCGAACATGTAGTTGAGCACCGCCGGCGGCAGCGCGCCGAACACCAGCAGGATGGACTGCTGCACCGGATCGAGGTCGAGAAAAGGCGTGAGCAACAGCACCATGACGATGCCGGTCAGGGGCGACACCACCCCGCTCCACGCCCCGATGTGCCAGTCCTTGAACGACACCAGGTTGAGCCGCACGCCCAGCGCGAACAGCAGCATGGGAATCGAGGCATCGCCCACCATCTTGATCGCGGTGTAAAGCGCGTCCGGCAGCACGGTACTCGACAGGCTCACTACCACGCCCAGCACGGTGGCCGCCATCACCGGGGTTTTCAGCAGTTGCAAGAGGTTCATGCGGTGCGCCAGCATGTAGGGCCCCATGGAAAAGTGCAGCACCATCTCCACCAGGAACAGGATGATCGCCGCCGGCAGTGCCGCCTCGCCGAAGGCCAGCACGATGAGCGGGATGCCCATGTTGCCGGAGTTGTTGAACATCATCGGCGGCACGAAGGTCTTCGCCTCCACCTTCAGCATGCGCGCCACCGGCCACGCCAGCAGGCCCGAGCCCAGGATCACCAGCGCCCCGCCCAGGGCGAGCTGCCAGTAATGTGCGAAATCGAAATCCTTGGAGGCCAGCGCCGCGAATACCAGCGCCGGCACCAGCACGTCCATGCTGATCTGGTTGGTGACGCCGATGTCGGGGCGCTTCACGCGTCCATACAGGTAGCCGATGCCGATGACGGCAAAGATCGGGAAGACGATGGAAAGGATGCGCAGGGCGAGCATCCGCGGATTTTAAACACAAACCCTGCGAGAAAAGTCGGAGTTCAGCTATCAACCGGAGCCGACCTTCACCTGGCAGTCGGATTAGCCCGGTCTGGAATGCTTTCCTTAGCTGCCCCTCGGCGGTGAATCGTGCTGAGCAGCAGCTTTTCGATCTGACGAATGCGAACTCTCGACCCAAAGGCGACTCTTTGGGTTCCAGAAAGCCGCCATTGCGTGGTGTGCAGATGCAGCAGACGAAGGTTTGATTCCCGCGCGTTCCACCAATATATAAAAGTCAACCGTTCTCGGTTGGCCTTTTTCTTTGCGCGCTCCCGCGTGTTCGCGGGGATTCCTGCGGATTCTGCGGACTTCCTTCTCCGGCCATCTCGCCTACATCGGGCCGCAGTTCGCTCTCTCCGCGCCGTTTTTCTCTCCGGCCTTGCTCCCTGCCGAAGAGCCGAAGTCCGCAAAGGCCGTCGGCGGCTCCCATCAATATCAACAAGTTACGTGCTGACCGATCAAGCGGTTGGGTGACGGCATTGCTAGATTGAAATTTGAACTAACATTAATTAGAAATTCGCTTACTGAATGAACCCACGGTCGGATGCGATGCGCCAGCCCATTGTAAAGAGATCGACACGCGAGGATATCCTCACGGCATCGGTACGGTTGTTTGCGCGCCATGGTTATGAAGGCGTATCCATGCGCGCCATCGCGGCCGGCGTAGGTATCCAGGCGCCGGCCTTGTACTACCACTTTCCCGACAAGCGGAGCTTGTATCTGTCCGTCATGGCTCATGCCGTTACGGACCGGCTGGCCGGCGCGACTGCCGCGCTGCATGGAAGCGCCCCGCCCCTCGTTCGACTCCAGTGTTTTGTCGCCAAGCTGGTCGAAGACTTGAGCGGCAATCCCGATCTGCTCCTGCTGTTGCAGCGTGAACGACTGGAGGGCGACGAGGAGCGTCAGAGGCTCCTGGTCAAGGAGGTCTTCGAAGCGCCTTTTGTCGCCCTGATGGGCGTAATGAAAGAAATCGCACCGGATCGGGATGCCCACCTGCTTGCCCAGTCGGCCATCGGGCTGGTGATGTACCACCTCGAAGCCATGCCGATGCTTCGCTTCATGCCCGGCTGGCGCCCTGAGCACAGACGGCCGGATCGCCTCGCACGGCATGTGTGGGGGCTGCTGAAGGCCGCGCTGAGCGGCGAAAGCGCTGAAACAGGCATGGGCCCCCATGAACGAGGCGCCGGCGATTGAACAAGCCGATTGAACAAGCCGATATCGGCATCGCCCGGACGGAAGCCCAGGTCCGGCGCCGGGTCAAATAGGGTTTCGTGGCGGCAGCACCCGTCACGTCACCGTTGCGCCCCAGGGCGTGACGGCAGGACGCAGCCGGTACCGGCTGCGACTGTTTGTGCCCGACGACGTGCCGGTCGCGGGCAGCAGTCCTATGGACGCAACAGGAGGTCGTATCATGTCAAAGCACACGCGCAGCAGCAAAACCGAGCCTACCGCCGCCGAACCCGCAACATCGCAGCGGCCGCAGTGGATCGCCGTCGCCGCCTATTACCGGTCGGAGCACAGGGGATTCGCAGAGGGTCACGAGCTTGAGGACTGGCTTGAGGCGGAAAAGGAGATCGATGCGTCTCTCGCCAGGGAGCGCGAAGAAGAATGAGCCGCTGAGGCCGCCTTGCCGGGCTGACCGGCGAGGCGGCGCCTTGGGATCGGGCCGTCGTTGGCGCGCCGAATGCCGTGTTCAAGCCGAGGGGGCCTGTCCGATGTGGCGCAACACGCCGTTTCCGGAAAGCGGCCTCCGGGTGGACAATGAAAAAAATCCAGGCGAAGGTCGACCAAGCATGGATAAACGCAGAATCATCGCCGGCATCGGCCTGGCAGTTGCGGTCGTGGTCATCGGCATCGTGCTGTGGCAGGTGCTCAGGCCGGATTTTCCAGATTCACCCCTTAAAAGGAACAGCGACCATGGCCAAGGCTAAATCCACCTCCGGCCGGACTGCGACGCCGGAATCCATTGCTCAGAAGAATCCGCCCGTCACCGCGATCGACTCGGGGCTTAATGCAGAGGAGGCCGCCGCGCGTTTGGCGCGTTATGGCCCGAACCGCCTGTTCATGCCTGCGCCGGTGCGCTTCTGGCGTATCGCCGCCGAAGAGATCACCGAGCCGATGATCCTGCTCCTGCTCGTGGTGGGCTTCTTCTACAGCCTATGGGGCGAGCTGGGCGATGCGCTCACCATCTTCGCCATCATCCTGACGCTGGTCGCGGTCGAGGTCGGCAACGAGTTCCGCGCCAAACGCGCCATCGCCGCGCTCGATCGCATCGCCGCGCCGCGCGCGCGGGTGCGGCGCGATGGCGAAGTCGCTGCAATCGACACCGAGCAGATCGTGCCGGGCGACGTGCTGGTACTGCTGCCGGGCACGCGCGTGGCCGCCGATGCGCGCCTGACCCAGTCCATGAGTCTGGCGCTCGACGAGTCGGCGCTGACCGGGGAATCGTTTCCGCAGGAAAAACACGCGGGCGAGGCCGTCTTTGCCGGCACGCTGGTGGTGGCCGGCGAGGCCGAGGCCGAGGTGACGGCCACGGGCGCGGCGACGCGCCTGGGTCAAATGGCGGCGGAGCTTGCGCAGGTGAAGCCGCCGAAGACACCGTTGCAGCTCGCCATGAAGGCGCTCGCCGGCAAGCTCGTGTGGGTGGCATTGTTCTTCTCGTTCGCGATCCCGCTGATCGGCTGGCTGCGCGGCGGGGACTTCCGGGAGATGGTGCTCACCGGGCTGTCGCTCGCCTTCGCCACCATCCCCGAGGAGCTGCCCATCATCGTCACCATGGTGCTGGGGCTCGGTTCTTATGCGCTGTCGCGCCAGAATTTCCTGGTCAAGCGTCTGCGCGCCGCCGAGACCTTGGGTGACGCCACGGTCATCGTGACCGACAAGACCGGGACGCTCACCGAGAGCCGTCTGCGCGTGGCCGTCGTCCATCCGCCCGAGGGCGAGGCACGGGTCATCGGCGTTGCGCTCGGGGCGCTGTCGGCGCACGTGCTCGATCCGCTCGAGCGGGCCATCGCCGAACGCGCACACGCCCTCGGCGCGCCATCGCCCGCGGGTGAGATCGCGCGGTTGCGCCAGCCGGGCAACGGCCGGCGGACCAAGGCCGTGATCCGGCGTGCGGACGGGGAGCTGCACCTGTACGTCTCCGGCGCCCCCGAGGAGATCTTCGCGCTTTGCGAGAACGTGCCACCCGAGTTGGCCGAACAGCTCGCCGCGGAAGCGGCGCTCGGACGGCGCGTCATCGCCACGGCGACGCGAGCGCTCGACGCCCGGGAGTCGGATCGGCCGTTCGAGGCGCTGGAGCGGGGTCTCGGCCTCGCCGGTCTGGTGAGCTTCGCCGACCCGCCGCGCCCGGGCGTGAAGGAGACGCTCGCGCGCGTCGCCGCCGCCGGCGTCCGCACCGTCATGGTCACAGGTGACCACCCGGCGACCGCCGCCGCGATCGCCCGCGAGGTCGGCATCCAGGCCTCGCGGGTGCTGACCGGGGCGGAACTGGACCGGCTGAGCGACGCGGCGTTGGCCCAGGCGGTGCACGAGGTGTCGGTCTACGCGCGCGCCACGCCGCAACACAAGTACCGTCTGGTCCAGGCGCTGCAGCGCGGCGGCGAGGTGGTGGCCGTGACCGGCGACGGGGTCAACGACGCGCTCGCGCTCAAGGCCGCCGACGTGGGCATCGCCATGGGGATCAAGGGCACCGACGTCGCCAAGGAGGCGGCGCAGGTGGTGCTCGCCGACGACAACTACGTCACCATCGCCCGCGGCGTGTTCGAGGGGCGCAAGTTCTTCGACAACCTGCGCAAGGGCGTCACCTACTATCTTTCCGTGAAGGCCGGCCTCATCGCCATCTTCCTGCTGCCCGTGCTGCTCGGGCTGCCGCTGCCGTTCTCGCCCATCCAGATCATCGTGCTCGAGCTGTTCATGGACCTCGCCGCCTCGGCCGCCTTCGTCGCCGAGCCGGCGGAGGAGGACATCTACCGCCGCCGCCCGCGGCGCGCGAGAGAACGACTCCTCGGTGCCGCCACGGTGCGCGCGATCCTGCTCAAGGGCGCGTTGCTGTTCGCCGCCGTGATGGCGGCCTACGCGTTCGCCCGGAGCCAGGGGCTCGCGCCGGGTGCGGTGCAGACCTGCGCCTTCGCCGCGTGGATGGCGGGACACGTGGTGCTCGCCTTCGTCTCGCGCAGCGACGAGCAGTGGATACTCCTGCGGCGCGGCGTGTTCACGAACCGCGTGATGAACCTCTGGGCGCTCACGGCGCTCGCGTTTCTGCTCGCAGTGGTCTATCTGCCGTTCCTGCGCGAGGCGCTGCGCTTCGAGGTGGTGGGGATCACTCAATTCCTGCTCGCGGCCGGGCTCGGGGCGCTCGTTGCCGCGCTGGCGGAATTCGCAAAACTGTTTGCACCGAAATACCCCTGAGCATGGCCTCGGGCGGGGTATTCGTGCCGCGGTCATTACTGACCCAGGCATCCACGGTGCGTCTTACGATCGACCCTTGGTGGGTGCGACAATGCAGAGTCGTTACGTGGAAAAGGAAGATTGATGCTCTGGCACGCGATCGGCGCCGTCCGCGACCTGGGGCGCCTGCATGACATCGCCTCCGTCCTGATCCGTTATGGCTTTGGCGATCTGGTGCGGCGGATCGGCATGGCGGGCGCCCTGGAACGTGCCGGACGCGCCCTGCGCTGGCACGAGCCGGAGGCGCTGGCGCGGCTGGAGCCGCCGGCCCGCGTGCGCCGGGATCCTCCAGCGCCCGGCGTTCTGGTTCGGCGCGGCTGGCGCAGCCTGGGCAGCGCGCTCGCCCTCGTCGCCGGGCTGCCGCAAGACCTGCGCCAGCTCCTGCGATCCGCGCGACGCGGCAAACTTCACGTGGAGGTCGATGTTCTGCCGCTCAAACAATTCGGCGAACGGCTCGACCGCGCCGCCAGCCGCCTGGCGATCAGCATCGTCACTGCCGCGCTGATCATCGGTTCGGCCATCGTCATGACCGTCGAGCGCGAGCCCGCCTTGCCGGGCCTGCCCGCCTTCGGGCTGCTCGGCTTCATCGCCGCCGTCATCGGCGGCCTCTGGGTGTTGTTGTCCATCTGGCGCGGCGGGGGCAGAAATTGAAGGGGCTGAAGACAGATCAGCTGCTGGGCGTTGACCCGCCCATCGCGCTGCTGGTCGCACTCACCCTGCTGGCTGTCTTGGCTTGGCTTGCGTTGGTGCGGTGGCGTCACCGGACGCGTCACCCGGCATCGGACGTGCCTGCCGCGGGCGATGTCGGGACTGCCCGGCCTCGCAAGATCGTCATCTTCTACTCGTCCATCGGCTACGGCCACATCAGTGCTGCCCATGTCATCGAGCAGGAAATCGGCCGGCTGTCGCCTGGCGCGCGTGTGGTCCTGCAGGATATCCGCGAGTTCATGCACCCGCTCTGGCGCTGGGTGGACGAGCGGCTCTACTGGTTCATCGCCGGAAATCTCCCGGAAAGCTTCGACGCCCTGTTTCTTACCATGCAGGCTCACGGCAAGCGGGTGCCGTCGCTGGCCCGTCTGGCCAACGATTACCTACAGGACAAAGTGCTCGCCTTCCTGGAGGCGCAGGCTCCCGACGCGATTGTTGCCACGCATTACGGATCGGCGCAGGTGCTCGCTGCTTTGCGTGAGCGGGGGCTATTGGCTCAGGTGAAGATCGGGTGGCTGCATACGGACTACTTCGAGGGCTATTTCCCGCGCATCTCGAAACGACTCGATCGCACCTTTCTCGCCCACCCCGAGCTGGAGGCACGCTGGCTGGCCGCCGGCGTCGCGCCCGAGAAGGTCGCCACCAGCGGCATGCCGGTGCGCGCCCCGGCCGAAGAAAGCAGAACCCGGGCGATGGCGCTCAAGGCCTTGGGTCTTGCCCCGGAAGTGCCCACCGTGCTCATTGCCTCCGGCAAAGAGGGGGTCGGCGACTACGCGGCCGTAATCAAGAGCCTGGCCCGCCACCACACCGGCGCCATCCAGATCATCGCCGTCTGCGGTACCAACGAGCGGCAACAGGCACTCTTGGCGAAACTGCAAAAACATCTGCCGGAGCCGGTGACGCTGAAGGTCTGCGGCCTCGTGCCGCACGCTGATCTGATGGACTGGATGCGCGCCGCGGATCTGTTGGTCACCAAGGCCGGTGGCCTGACGCCGTCCGAGGCCTTTGCCGTGGGGACGCCGACGATCCTGCTCAACGTGGTGAGCGGCCATGAGCGGGAAAATGCCGCTTTTTTCGCCCGGCTGGGGGTGGCCGAACTGGCCGACAATCCGGCGCACGCCGGCGAACTGGCCGCCGCCGTGCTTTCCAGCCCCGAGCGGCGGGAGGCAATGTGCCGCGCCCAGCGAATTTTTCAGGAAAGCGTCGACATCGCGTCCATTGCCCGCTTCGCGCTCGATGCGAGCTTGCCGGCGGTGAGCCTGCCAGCGGACTTCGGCGCCGAGTACGGCAGCCCCATCACCGACATCGAGGTGGCGCTGGCGCAGCTCGATGCCCAGTCACCCTGCGACATCGAGCTGCTGCTCTCCTATTCGACGGCCAAAACGCCGCAGCGTGTGGTGTTGGAAAACCCCTTCGGGCACATCGCCATCCGCGTCGACGACACCGTCTACAGCGCGAATTATGTCGCCGAACCTGAGCGCGACCCGAATCTGCTGCAGCACGTGACGTTGTCCGATTATCTCTACGGTGTGCAGCCGCCATCGCCGTCGCAGGTGCACACCAATACCTACGGCATGGCTTACGGCCGCGAAACTCTCGGTTTGCGGGTGGCGGGCGTGGCAGCGCAGCGCAAGGCGGCCATGGTCGCCGAGGCGCACCGGATGGAGGAGGAGTTTAGGCAAGGCAGCCTGTTGTGGGACCGCAGTGAGTTCAATTGCGCCGATGTGGTGGTGCGGATGCTGAGCGCTGCCGGCTATGACTGGTCGCCACCGCTGGGGCGGCAGTGGCTGCCGCGCATGCCGCTGGACATTTTCGAGGAGGCCAGACGGTTTTTCGAGGACGACGCGTCCTTGCGCATGGAACTGGTGGCCTACCGGCAAGTGCCGGGCGCCCAGGCCACCTATCGCTTTTCGCGTTTTCCACTGTCGCTCGGACAGCCGCTGCGCTCGGCTGCGCGGGTGCTCGATGATGTGCCGCGCGATCCCCTCGAAGCGGCTGTGTCCCGGCAAGTGATCAGTCTTGGCGACCGCCGTCTTGAGCTTGAGTACCTGCTCGATCGCACGGCAATGGTCCATGCGGCTGACCCGGCACACTTCAGCCGCGTGCAGCGCAACCTGGCCAACGCTCTGGTGTCCGACCTGCGGCATCTGCTGGCGGCTCAGGACAGACGGCTGCGGCAGAAGGTCGAGCGCCTGGGTGACTTTGAGGGCCCTCGGGAAATCCGGTATTTGCTGGGCCGCACCCTGCAACTGGCACGCATCGCCACCGAGCGGGCGGATGAGGTTCTGCAAGACCGGGGGGCGCGGCGCCTGCGAGCGATGTTTACCGAGCTCATGGACGCGTATGGGCGGATCGGCGCATGGCGTATGTGGCGTCCGGAAATCGAGGCCTATCTCAAACACTTCCAGGACTTCGAAGCCGCCGTGGGGTATGAATTCCCCAGCCGTCTCCGCAAAGCGCGACTGGTACGGCCAGCGGCGCTCCGGCGCTCACTGCGGCGCGGCATCAGGTGTCTGCGCCGGCGCATCTGGTGGCGGCAGCGGTCTTCGGGTCACGGGGAAAACAAAAAGGAAAACGAATGAAGGGGCAGCCGGCCGACACTGTCGCAGTGGAGGGCATCGCATCGCCAGCGCGGCCCCGCATCGGCCTGGCCCTGGGCAGCGGGTCGGCGCGGGGCTCGCGCACATCGGCGTGTTGCGCGCCATCGAGGAGGCGGGCATCGAAATCGACGTGATCGCCGGCACCAGCATGGGGGCCTTGATCGGGGCCATCTTCGTTGCGGGAAAGCTGGACGGTCTGGCGGCGAGATTTCTCGATTTCGACTGGAAAGGCATCGTCTCCCTGCGTTGGCGCGCCGAAAGCCATGTTCAAGCCGAAGGGGCCTGTCCGATGTGGCGCAACACGCCGTTGCCGGAAAGCGGCTTTAGGGTGGACAATGAAAAAAACAGACGAAGGGCGAACAAGAATGGGTAAACGCGGAATCATCGTCGGCATCGGCCTGGCAGCGGCGGTCGTGGTCATCGGCATCGTGCTGTGGCAGCTGCTCAGGCCGGGCCTGCCGCCGGGCCTGCTCGTGGCCAGCGGCCGGATCGAGGGGCGCATCACCACGGTGACGCCGAAGGTGGCGGGGCGCGTGGTGGCGTTCGCCGTCGACGAAGGGCAGACCGTGGCCGTGGACACGCTGCTGGCAACGCTGGAAGACGAGGCCCTGCGCGAGCGCCTTCGCGCCGCCGAAGAAAACCTCGCCGTGCTGGGCCACCAGTCAAGCGGCGCTGAAACCAGGCTCGCGGCGCTGCGCAAGCAGGTGCCGCTGCAGATCCGCCAGGCCGAGGCGGCGCTGAGGGAGACCGCCGCCCGCCTGGAAAAGAGGCGCGCCGAATACCTGCAGGCCGAGCGGGATGCCAAGCGGGCCGAGGACCTCGTCAGGCAGAAGTTTGCGTCGCCCCAGGCCGCCGAGGCCGCGAAGCTGAAAGCGCAGACTGCGAGAAGCGCCGTGCTCGAAGAGGAAGCCGCGCTCGTCCGCGCCGAGAAACAACTCGCCTTGAGCCGCCTGGGCGAAGAGGAGATTCGTGCGCAGTCCGCCGCGCTGGACGCCTTGCGTTCCCAGGCCATGCAGGCGCAGGCGGCGCTCGCCGAGCAAAGGAGCTACGTGACCGAGTTGAGGATCGCGAGCCCCTTGAAAGGAACGGTCCTCACCCGCAATGTCGAAACGGGCGAGCGGGTCAACCCGGGCACGCCGCTCTTCACGCTGGTCGACCTCGACAGGCTCTACCTGAAGGTCTATGTCCCCGAGCCGGACATCGGCAAGCTCGCCCTGGGGCAGGAGGCGCGCGTCCATGTCGATGCCTATCCGGACCGCTTCTTCCGGGCGAAGCTCAGCAAGGTCGCCCAGCAGGCGGAGTTCACGCCCAAGATGGTGGAGACCCGGGAGGAGCGGGTCAAGCTGGTCTTCGCGGTGGAACTCAATCTCGAGGAGAACCCGGGCGGGGTGTTGAAGCCGGGCATGCCCGCAGACGCGGTGATCCGCTGGCAGGAAGGCGCGCCGTGGATCAAACCATGAGCGCCATCCCTGCGGCGTACGCGTCGAGGGATGCCGAGAAGCCATTCATGTTGAATGACCGGATCGTGATCCGGGTCGAGGCGCTGCAAAGGCGTTACCGCCGGGTGCAGGCCGTCAAGGGCGTCTCCTTCGAGGTGCGCAAGGGCCGGGTGTTCGGACTCATCGGCCCGGACGGCGCGGGCAAGACCAGCGTGCTGCAGATCCTGGCCGGGGTGCTGTCGGCCAGCGCAGGCAAGGCCGAGGTGGCCGGCATCGACGTGCTGCGCCACCCCGAGGCGGTGAAGCCCCTGATCGGCTACATGCCCCAGGGATTGGGCCTGAATCTCTATGACACGCTGACGGTGGCGGAGAACATCGAGTTCTTCCGCGACCTGCGCCAGGTGCCGGAGCATGCGTACCGGGAGAACCGCGAGCGCCTGCTCGCCATGACCCGCCTGGCGCCTTTCCTGGACCGCCCCGCGGGCAAGCTCTCGGGCGGCATGCGCCAGAAGCTGGCGCTGATCTGCACGCTCATCCACCTGCCCGACATCCTGCTGCTGGACGAGCCGACCACGGGCGTGGATCCCCTCTCGCGCCGGGATTTCTGGACCATCATCCACGAACTGGTCGCCAGCAGGGAGGTCACCGTGCTGCTCACCACCGCCTACATGGACGAGGCGGAGCGCTGCCATCGCGTGGCGCTGATGCACGAGGGGGCGATCATCGCCGAGGGGGCGCCGGAGACCCTGACGGCGGGGCTGCCCGGCCGGCTGGTGGCGGTGCAGGGCGTCCCGCCCCGGGCGGTCTTCGCCGCGCTGCGCGGCTGGACAGGCGCGGAATCGGTGACCCTGTTCGGCTCCGAGGTGCACGTGCTGCTCGGGGACAGCGGGGAGGGGCTTTCCGAACGGCTGCGCGCGGCCGGGCTCGGCGCGGCTGGCGTGCGCGAGATTCCGCCCGGGCTGGAGGACGTGTTCGTGCACCGCATGGTGGCGGCCGACCCGGAACCGCCGGCGCCCGATCCCGTGCCTGCCGGGCTGGAAAAACCGGACGCGGACGAGGCCGTGGAGGTCGTCGACCTCAGCTGCCGCTTCGGCGACTTCGTGGCGGTGGACGCCGTGCGTTTCTCGGTGCGCGCGGGCGAGATCTTCGGGCTGCTCGGCCCCAACGGGGCGGGCAAGACCACCCTGATCCGCATGCTGTGCGGATTGCAGCCGCCCAGCGGGGGCATGGCGCGGGTGGGCGGTTTCGACGTGCGGCGCGAGCGCGAGGCCCTGCGCAGCCGCATCGGCTACATGTCGCAGCGCTTCTCCCTGTATCGGGACCTCCGGGTGCGGGACAACGTCGAGCTCTACGGCGGGCTGTACGGGCTCTCACCCGCCGAGCGCGCGCGCCGCGGGGGGCAACTGCTCGAGGGCCTGGGGCTTGCCCCCTACCGCGACCGGCTCACGGGCTCGCTGCCCCTGGGCCTGCGCCAGCGGCTGGCGCTGGCCTGCGCGCAGCTGCACGCGCCGCCGGTGCTGTTCCTGGACGAGCCCACCTCGGGGGTGGACCCCGTGGCGCGCCGCCAGTTCTGGGACATCGTGCACCTGCTGGCCCAGGACCAGGGCGTCACGGTGCTGGTCTCCACCCACTACATGGACGAGGCCGAGCACTGCGACCGCCTGGGGTTGATGCAGGACGGCAGGCTGGTGGCGGTGGGCGATCCTGCCAGCCTGAAGGCGGAGGCCGAGGCGCGCCATGGCCCCACCGTTGTGGTGCGTGCAGGGGCCTTCGCCGAGGCGTTTCAGTTGTTGCGCGAGACGTTCCCGCGCGCCATGCTCTACGGCCGTCGCATCCAGTGGCAGAGCGCCGACCCGGAGGCGGACCTGGAGCAGGCGCGGCGCCTTCTGGCGGCAGCCGGCATCGAAGCGCAGGCGTGGCAGCAGGGACTGACCATGGAGGAGACCTTCGTCAGCTTCATGGAGGCGCAGGCATAGCCATGCTGGAGCGCAGCCGCGCCATCGTCCGCAAGGAGACCCGGGAGCTGCTGCGCGACCCGGTCTACCTGGGCATGGCCTTCATCGTGCCCGTGGTGCTCCTGCTCCTGTTCGGCTACGGCCTGTCGCTGGACGTCAAGCACCTGCCCGTGGTCTTCATCGATCACGACCGCTCGCCTTACAGCCGCGACTACATCGACGGCTTCATCCATTCCGAGTACTTCGACTTCATCGGGCTGGCGGAGGATGCCGCGCAGGCGGACCACTGGCTGCGCTCGGGGCGGGCGCGCGTCATCGTCGACATCCCGCCCGATTTCGCCAGGAAGCTGGCGGGCGACCGGCCGGTGGCGGTGGGCGTCACCGTGGACGGCTCGTTCCCCACCCGCGCCAACGTCATCATCGCCTACGTCACCGCCGTCAGCGCCCAGTACAACCAGCGGCTGCTGTCAGAATATGCCGATCGGCTGGGCGCCGGGGGCGGATTGGCCCAGCCGCTCACGATGGACCTGTCCGTCTGGTACAACCCCTCGCTCGAGAGCAACAACATGGTGGTGCCCGGGATGATCGTGCTCATCCTCATGCTCTTTCCGGCGATCCTGGGCGCCCTGGTCGTGGTGCGGGAGAAGGAGGCGGGCACGATCTTCAACCTCTACGTCTCCCCGGCGGCACGCTGGGAGATCGTGCTGGGCAAGGCGCTGCCCTACATCGCGGTGGCCTTCCTCGACTACCTGATCATCTACGCCATGAGCATCTGGCTCTTTCAGGTGCGCTTCGTCGGCAGCTTCTGGGTGCTCTCCGCCGGCGCCTTGCTCTATTCCGCCTGCACCATCGGCATCGGCGTCATGTTCTCGGTGCTCATGCGCACCCAGCTCGCGGCCATGCTCATCACGTTTCTTACCACCATGACCCCGGCCTTCAACTACTCGGGCTTCATCAGTCCGGTGGCCAGCATGGATGCCGTAGGCCAGTTCATCGCCCACCTGATTCCGGCGACCTATTTCATGGGCATGGTGCGCGGCGTCTATCTCAAGGGTCTTGGCTTCGACTTCTTCTGGCCCGACCTCCTGGCCCTGGCCGTCTATACGGTGGTCGTCTACGGCCTGGCCTGGCTGTTTCTCAGAAAGAGGATCGGCTGATGTGGCGCCGGCTGGCCTCGATGGTCAAAAAGGAGTTCCGCCAGCTGCTGCGCGACTGGCCCATCCTGTTCATCCTGGTCTGGGCCTTCAGCGGGGCGATCTACGTGGCCGGCCACGCGGCGCGCGTCGAGGTCTCCGACTACCCGGTGGCGGTCTACGACCTCTCGCGCAGCGCGGCGAGCCGCGATCTCGTCTCCCGTATCCGCGCGCCCCACTTCAAGTTCGTGGGCCTGGTGGACAGCGACAGGTCGCTGGTGCGCGCCCTCGACGCGGGGGAGGCCAGCCTCGTGGTCGTCATCCCCCCCGATTTCGAACGCCTTGTCGCCGAGGGGGCCGGGCGGTTCCAGCTCATCGCCGACGGCACCATCACGCAAAGCTCCATCCTGGCGACGAGCTACGTCGCGCAGATCGCCGCGCGGATGAATCTCGAGCTCTTTCAGGCACGGCTGGACCTCAGCGCCGGGGCTCTGGAACGGCTTCCCCAGATCGACGTCCGGCAGCGGGTGGCGTTCAACCCGAACGTGGAGAATGCCTGGTTCACCAGCCTCCTGGAAATGCTCAACATGGCGACCATGGTCTCCACCCTCCTGACCGCCGCGGCCATGGTGCGCGAGAAGGTCTACGGCACGCTGGAACAGCTGCTGGTCAGCCCCTTGCGGCCCATGGAGCTTTTCGTCGCCAAGATCCTGCCGACCGTGGCGATCGTCGTCGTGCTCTCGTTCATATCGCTGTTCGGAGTCGTGCATGGCGTGTTCCACACGCCGATCCGGGGCAACCTGCTGTTGTTCTACGGCGTGATGGCCGTCTATGTCTTTTCCGTTTCCTCGCTGGGGCTGCTGGTTGCCGTGTTCGCCAGCAACCTGGCGCAGGCCATGATGATGCTGTTTTTGATCCTCATGCCCATGATGTTCCTTTCGGGCGCGTTCACGCCGCCGGAGAGCATGAGCCCCTGGATGAGTTATGCCAGCCTGATATCGCCCATGCGCTACTTCATGGACTTCGGCTATCAGGTGCTGTTCAAGGGCAACGGCTTCGCCTATGTCTGGCACGACATCCTCGGCATCGTGGCGCTGGGTTCCGCGATGTTCGGTCTGTCGATGTGGGGATTCAGGCGCCTGTACAGTTGAGCGTGTTTTTTCGGGACGCGGAGCGGGGCGCGCTCTGCCATCGTGATGCCCAAGGGCATGTTCGAATCGGATTCGACGGGGGATTGATGCCATGGCCTCACCGCTCTCCACTCAGGTCTCTGAAACTGTGAGCGCCACTATCGGGGACGTACTGTCAGGATGTGTACTTGAGCACTGGATAGTCCTTTCCTTTATCCAATGCTAAGCTCCGATAGTACCTTCGTATGCAATGGAACATTATTTCCAAACGGAGCCTCATTATTTCCATCCGGTTCTCGCCACCTGGCACGTTTTGATCACGTTAATCATGAAACTACAGGAGGCTTAAAAATGACAAAAATACTCGTCTTGTATTACAGCATGTATGGGCATATCGAAAGGATGGCGGACGCCATAGCCGAGGGAGTGCGCATGGAGGAGAGCACCGAGGTATTGGTCAAGCGTGTGCCGGAAATCATTCCCGAAGACCGGGCGCGCATCATGGGTGTGAAGCTGGACCAGAAGGCAGGCATTGCAACTACCGAAGAATTGGCAAATTACGACGCGATCATCTTCGGCACCCCGACCCGGTTCGGCAACATGGCTGCCCAGATGCGTAATTTTCTGGATCAAACCGGCAAGTTGTGGATGGATGGTTCATTGATCGGCAAGGTCGGCAGTGTTTTCACAAGTTCCGCCACGCAGCACGGGGGTCAGGAAACAACGGTGACATCCTTTCACTCGACGTTGCTGCACCATGGGATGGTGATTGTTGGCGTACCGTATTCCTGCACGGGACTCACGGTAATGACCGAAATCACCGGTGGTTCGCCTTATGGATCTTCGACCCTGTCCGGTGCCGATGGCAAGCGCATGCCGAGCGAAAATGAACTGGAGATCGCACGCTTCCAGGGCCGCCATGTCGCACAGATCGCCAAACGCCTGAAGGCGAAATAGCCGGGCCTTTCCGAAAGCTGCTGGCTGAAGGGCGCAAGATATGGACGGCAAGGACTACATCGCTTACTTCACCATGGAAATCGGCCTGGTCGAGACCATGCCGACCTATGCGGGCGGCCTGGGCATTCTGGCCGGTGATACCGTGCGTTCCGCCGCCGATCTCGGCATCCCGATGGTCGCCGTGACCCTGCTCCACCGCAAGGGCTATTTCCGCCAGCGGCTCGACGCCTCGGGCTGGCAAAGTGAAGAGGACGCCGCCTGGCCGGTAGCCGAACTGCTGCAGGAAATGGAGCCGCGCTGTTCGATCGAGATCGAAGGGCGAGAAGTTCTGCTGCGGGCATGGAAGTATGAAATCAAAGGCATGAGCGGCTATAGCGTGCCGGTTTATTTTCTGGATACGGATATCGAGCAGAATGCCGCACCCGATCGAGCCATCACGGATCACCTCTATGGCGGCGACCTGCGTTACCGGCTTTGCCAGGAGGCCGTGCTGGGCATAGGCGGGGTCAGGATGCTGCGCGCCTTGGGTTATGGTGGAAGCAGGGGCCACGGCGAAATCAAACGCTTTCACATGAACGAAGGGCATGCCGCGCTGTTGACCCTGGAGCTTGCGTATGAGTTATCCAGCCAGGCCTGGGACATGGCTTACGAGCAGACAAAACACTCCATCACACCGGAGATGGTGCATCTGGTCAGGCCCAGGTGTATTTTTACGACCCACACTCCGGTGCCTGCGGGGCAGGACAAGTTCTCTCTGGATATGGTGCATCAGGTGATAACCGGTTATCAGGGGGCATTTGCGGAGCGCGAGAAGGAATTTTGTCCCGACAACGTGCTGAACATGACCCAACTCGCGCTCGACAACAGCCACTACATCAACGGTGTGGCGAAAAGCCATGGGCATGTGGCACGGCGGATGTTCTCCAAGTACGACATTCATTCCATCACCAACGGCGTGCATGTGGCTACCTGGGCCGCATCTCCCATCGCCAAACTATTTGACGAGCATATTCCGGGCTGGCGTGAAGACAACTCCAGCCTGCGTTACGCGCTTAACATCCCCCAACGGGATATCTGGGTAGCACATCGCCAGGCGAAGGGAGCACTCATCGAACAGGTGAAGCAGCTCACCGGAGCTGGCTTGGAGCCTGAGGTGTTCACCATCGGTTTCGCGAGACGGGCGGCTGTTTACAAGCGTGCGGAGCTGCTGTTCTGGGATACAGCGAGGCTCATCGAAATCTCGAAAAATGCGGGCCCGTTCCAGCTCATCTATGCAGGCAAGGCTCATCCGCAGGACACGGCGGGGAAGGAAGTCATACGCCGCATCCACGAAGTAAAGGAAACACTCAAGGGAAAAATCAAACTGGTTTACCTTGAGAACTACGGCATCGATCTGGCGAAACTGATTACCTCAGGCGTAGACCTCTGGCTCAATACCCCGCAACCCCCGCTCGAAGCATCAGGCACCAGCGGCATGAAGGCCGCCGTCAACGGCATCCCGTCGTTCAGCATACTGGACGGCTGGTGGGGCGAAGGATGTATCGAAGGTGTAACAGGCTGGGCAATAGGCGGAGACAAGGATGTCAGCCTTGAAAGTCAGGACACGCGGGCTGAAGACGCGCGCGCGCTGTACAACAAACTGGAGATGATCATCCTGCCCATGTTCATCAACGAGCCGGAGCGCTATGCCGAAGTCATGCGCCATTCGATCGCGCTCAATGCATCGTTTTTCAACACCGAGCGCATGCTGTCACAGTACATCACCAAGGCTTATTTCAAGTGAGGCTACATTTTCGCCAGGCACTTCTGGAGCCGCCCCAGAGCAATGCCTTGTCCGCTCCGCGCCTCCGCAGTACTCTGCGAACAGGAACCGGTAAAGACAGCACAGACGAGCCCCTGGATGAGGTACGCCAGCCTGATATCGCCCATGCGCTACTTCATGGACTTCGGCTACCAGGTGCTGTTCAAGGGCAACGGGTTCGCCTATGTCTGGCACGACATCCTGGGGATCGCGGCGCTGGGTTCCGCGATGTTCGGCCTGTCGATGTGGGGATTCAGGCGCCTGTACGGTTGAGCGTGTTTTTCGGGACGCAGAGCGGGGCGCGCTCTGCCATCGTGGTGCCCAAGGGCAAGTTCGGGTCGGATTCGACGGGGGATTGATGCCATGCGTATGAAACTGCCCAGGGGCGTCGTCGCACTCGGCCTGGTGAGCCTCACCATGGACCTCTCCTCGGAGATGATCCATAGNNTGTCGGTCGGCTTCATCGAAGGCATCGCCGAGGCGACCGCTTCGATCGCCAAGATATTCTCCGGCGTGATCTCCGACTGGGTGGGGCGCCGCAAGCCGCTGGTGCTCATCGGCTATGGCATGGCGGCGCTGACCAAGCCGTTGTTCCCCCTCGCCACGGGCGTCTCGGCCGTGCTCGTCGCGCGCTTTCTCGACCGCATCGGCAAGGGCATACGCGGCGCCCCGCGCGATGCCCTGATCGCCGACATCACGCCCGAGGCGCAGCGCGGCGCGGCCTACGGCCTGCGCCAGGCGATGGACACGTTCGGCGCGTTCGCCGGGCCGCTCGCCGCCATGGGCCTGATGGCGGCGAGCCACGACGATTTCCGCCTGGTGTTCTGGGTCGCGGTCATTCCGGCCGTCGTGTGCGTGCTGCTCATCGCCTTCGTCGTCGAGGAGCCCGAAACTGCGCGCTCCGCGGCCAAGGTGCAGTTTCCCATCACGCGCGCCGGTCTGGCGCGGCTTACGAGCCGTTTCTGGTGGGTGGTGGCCTTTGCCGCGGTGCTGACCCTGGCGCGCTTCTCCGAAGCCTTTCTGCTCCTGCGCGCCGAAAACGTGGGCCTTGCCGCGACCTGGGTGCCGCTGATCCTGATCGTGATGAACGTCGTCTACGCGGCCAGCGCCTACCCCTTCGGCACGCTCTCCGACAAAGTCAGCCGCCGTACCCTGCTGGTCTGGGGTGTGATTTTCCTCATCGCGGCCGACATTGTTCTCGCGCTCGCCGCCAACGCCTGGGCCGTCGGCCTCGGTGCGGCGATCTGGGGCCTGCACATGGGCGCAACGCAAGGGCTGCTCTCGGCGCTCGTCGCCGGCGCCGCGCCGGCCGATCTGCGTGGCACCGCCTTCGGCGTGTTCAACCTGGTGAGCGGGGTTGCGCTGCTCGCCGCCAGCGTCATCGCGGGCGGATTGTGGACGTGGGCAGGTCCCGCGATGACGTTCTACGCCGGTGCCGCGTTCTCGCTGGTGGCGCTGGCGGGGCTGGTGGCGCCGCGCCGCGCGGGATAAACCACACGGGCCGGCGCTTCATGACTCCGCTTACGATGGATCCCCATGGGTCGGGTAATCGGTATAGCCTTTCTCACCGGGGGTATAAAAGGTGTCGAAATCGGGCGCATTGAGCGGCAGGCCCTTGCGCCAGCGCGCGGGCAGATCCGGATTGGCCAGAAAGTCCCGGCCCACCGCAATCAGCTCCGCCTTGCCGGCATCGAGATCGGCCTGGGCGCGCTGGGCGTCATAGCCGCCGACCAGGATGACCGGGCCCTTGAAAGCCTCGCGCATGGCCTGCTTGATAGGCTCCGGCACCTCGGGGGCGCCCATGGCCGAGTGATCCACGATGTGCAGGTAGGCCAGATCCAGCTTGCCGAGCTGCCCGGCCAGATACGTGTAGTCCGAGTCCATCTCGGGATAGGGCGGCATGTCGTTGAACACCCCGCAAGGCGAAAGCCGAATGCCGACCCGCGCGGCGCCGATGGCCTCGGCGCAGGCCCTGGCCACCTCCAGCACGAAGCGGGCGCGGTTTTCGATGGGCCCGCCATAGGCGTCCGTGCGCCGGTTGGAGGTGGGGCGAATGAACTGTTCCAGCAGATAGCCGTTGGCCGCGTGCAGCTCGATCCCATCGAAACCGGCCGCCATCGCGTTTTTCGCTGCGTGGACGAACTCCTCGCGGGTAGCGGCGATCTCATCGAGGCTCATCTCCTCGGGCACCGGATGCGGTTGCGGGCCGGCGGTGTCGGTGTAGATCTCTCCGGCGGCGGCGATGGCCGAAGGCGCCACCACCCGCGCGCCCGCCGGCAGGTTGTTCGGGTGTGCGATGCGGCCGGTGTGCATGAGTTGGGCGAAGATCTTTGCACCCTTCGCGTGCACCGCCTCGGTGACCGGCTTCCAGCCCTCGACCTGTGCGGCGGAGAACAGGCCGGGGATGCGCGGATACCCCAGGCCGTTGGGCGAAGGGCTGGTGCCTTCGGTGATGACCAGGCCCGCCGAGGCGCGCTGCCCGTAGTATTCGGCCATCAGGGCATTGGCAACGTTGCCGGTGGCGCGGTTGCGCGTCATCGGCGCCATCACGATGCGGTTCTGCAACGGAAGACCCGCAACCGTTGCCGGCGAGAACAAATCCCGATCGTCACGACTCATGCTCTTTCTCCTTTTGAAGTTAAATCACCCGAATTGGAAGGCGCTTTCCACCGCGCCCATGACGTGATCTTCCAGGGTCTTTCGTCCCCGATCGGCGCCAGCCGCGCCGGCCACCACGATCAGCGGCAACAAATGCTCCTCGCGCGGGTGGGCATGGCGCGCGCCGGGGGCGCGACGCCATCCTGCCAGGCGACGGTCGCGTTCCCGGGGATCGGGGTGGGTGGCGGCCTCACTCAGCCAGGCATCGAAATCCTCCCCCGCCACGCCGCGGGCGCGTCCGGCCATGCCCGCCATCAGCACCTGCTGGTTGTGGAAGCTGTTGCCCGAGCCGAGGATGAGCACACCTTCGTCGCGCAGCGGGGCGAGCGCGGCGCCCGCGGCCCGATGCGCCTCGGGATCGAGTCCGGCCTTGAGCGACATCTGCACGCAGGGGATATCCGCGGCGGGAAAGGCCACTTTGAGCGGGACGAACACGCCATGGTCGAAACCGCGGCGCGCGTCGAAGGCGGTTTCGATACCAGTGAGTGCGAGCAGATCCGCCGCCCGTTCGGCAAGCGCCGGCGCCCCCGGCGCGGGCCAGGTCAGCCGGTAGGTGTGCGGCGGAAAGCCGTGGTAGTCGAACAAGAGGGGCGGCGCGGGGTCTGTCTGGAAAGTGAATACCGGCGCCTCCCAGTGCGCCGAGATCACCAGCAGCGCCGTCGGCGGCTCCGGCAGGTCCTCCGGGAGCCGTTCGAGGAAGGCGCGCTGGCGCGCCCAGGCATCGGGCGGGTTCCAGTCCATGAAGAAGCAGGGCCCGCCGCCGTGGGGGATGAAAAGCGCGGGTTGGCACACAGCTTCAGCCCGTGAAGGCCTGGCGGTTCACCCCGAACCCGTGACGCAGCGCCCGGGGCTTGCGGCCCGGGAGTCGTTCCACCGCATCCGAGACCACGTTCATGGGACCCGCACGGAGGGCGGCATCGAGGCTTGCCCGATCGTCGAAATCGACGCGAAGCCCGGCCTCGGCCGGCCCGCCGATACGTGCCGGATCCCGGCTGCCGGCGCTCACGTGCTTCGCCCCGCGGGCGGCGAGCGCATCCGGAACCCGGGTCCCGAGCCTGCCCGAGGTGGCGGTGACGAGGATGCGAGCGGTGCGAAAATCGGCCATGGAGCCTCCCTTGTAGTTACTTTCGATTACCTGATGGATAATAGGAACCTGAACTCGACCGCACAAGAAGGCACGTTTATGTCACGAGGTTACGGCGATGAAACCGTTCGGGTCTCCCCGGAGTTGCACGCGCCACTGCCCTTGCCCGCCCACGGCGAGAGCTGCCCGGTGCGCGACGTGCTCGACCGGCTGGGGGACAAATGGTCGGTGCTGATCCTCGTCACGCTGGCCCACAGTCCCCTGCGCTTCAACGCGCTCGCCCGCACCGTGCCCGACATCTCCCGCCGCATGCTCGCCGAGACCTTGCGCCATCTCGAACGCGACGGCCTGGTCTGGCGCGAGGTCACCCCCGCCACACCGCCGGCGGTGAGTTACGGCCTCACTGCGCTCGGCGCCTCCCTCCTGCCACCGCTCACCGCCCTCATCAAATGGGCAGGGGAAAACCAGCCAAGGATCGCCGCCGCCCGCGCGACTTTCGGAGCGCAAGCCGTGGCGGAGAACCCGGTACAGGCGGGGTAGATCAAGCCGGACGGGAAACTCCAACTACCGGTCGATCACCACGGCAGGCGGTGATCAAGGCCACGAAAACGACAGACTCCGGCATCCTGCCTCAACCGGGAAGCGCCGAATGGTTCGGCGCTTCCCGCGCTAAAACGGATTGCGCACGACGCCGCCGTCCACGCGCAGGGCGGCGCCGGTGGTGGCGCTGGCCAGCGGGCTGACGATGTAGGTCACCATGGCCGCCACCTCGGCCGGCTCGGCGAAGCGGCGGATCAGCGAACTCGGCCGGGCGCGCGTGAAAAACTCGCGCTCGATGTCGGCCACCGGCTGGCCGGCCTCGGCGGCCATCTTTTCCAGGAATCCGGCCACGCCGCGCGAGCGGGTCGGCCCCGGCAGCACGCTGTTGACGGTGATGCCGGTGCCGGCCAGCGACTCGGCGAGACCCCGCGCCACCGCCAGCTGGGCGGTCTTGGTCATGCCGTAGTGCACCATCTCGGCCGGGATGTTGATGGCGCTCTCGCTGGAGACGAACACGATGCGGCCCCAGTCGCGGGCGCGCATGGTCGGCAGGTAGGCGCGCGCCAGGCGCACGCCGGCCATCACGTTGACCTCGAAAAAACGCAGCCAGTCGGCGTCCGGGATGTCCTCGAAGGGCTTGGTGTCGAAGATGCCCAGGTTGTTGACCAGGATGTCCACCTCCGGATGCCGGGCTGCCAGCGCGGCGCAGGCCTCGGCGCTGCCCAGATCGCCGGCAAAACCCAGCCCCGACACGCCGGTGTCGGCGTGCAGGCGCTCGATTGCCTGATCGACACCCTGCTGCGTGCGACCGTTGAGGATCACCTCGGCGCCCTCGCGCGCCAGGCTGGCAGCGATGGCATAACCAATGCCGGCGGTGCTGCCGGTGACGAGCGCCCTTTTGCCGTGCAGTTGCAAGTCCATGAAAGCTCCTTTAGTTAATGAATAGTAGGAACCTGAATCCGACTGCACAAGAAGGCACGTTCATGTCACGAGGTTACGGCGATGAAACCGTTCAGGCCTCCCCGGACGTGCACGCGCCACTGCCGTTGCCCGCCCACGGCGAGAGCTGCCCGGTGCGCGACGTGCTCGACCGGCTGGGGACAAATGGTCGGTGCTGATCCTCGTCACGCTGGCCCACAGTCCCCTGCGCTTTAACAGGCTGTTGAAGAACTCTCCGGGAGCCGCGTTTGCACGAAAAATGCTCAGATGCAAGGCGCGCGACGAAGGTCGTATTCGACATACGAACCAAGGAGCGCAACGCCGCAGATGGGCGTTTTGGCCGCAAGCTCGAAACATCGCTTCGCTCGTTTTCGTGCAAACCCTCCGGGGTGTGGCTTTCCGGGCGGTCTGCTTTGTGGCTACGCCGAAACTCGCCCGAAGGCGCTGCCTGCGCAGGCTCGTTTTCGCGCCGCTTGCAAAGGGGTGCGGCCATTTGCCGCGCGGCGCTTCGCGCATGCAGCGCCAAAGCGTTGCCCCTCGGCACGTGGGCAGCGGAGGTGAACACGGCTCGCGCCGGCCTCTGAAGGCGCTGCTACGGCTCGCTTCACTGCGCACGTCCCGAGGCGCGACGTTGCGCGAGCCATCCCGGAAAGCCACACCGCGGCCCCGTGGAGTTCTTCAACAGCCTGTTAACGCGCTCGCCCGCACCGTGTCATGCTCACGTTCATGGCGCTATTCGGTGTCGCGCCGCGTTCACGCCGCCGGAGAGCATGAGCCTCTGGATAGGACTTCGGCAAGGGTGCAAGCTCACGGTCTGGACGCGGTATTCGTCCGGTCAGACATGGCATTCCCCGCGTCCGCTCCTCCTCCCAATACCGCATACAGCCGGACCTGACTGGCGACCTTGGCAAGGTGCAACGAAACCAGCCCCTGTTGCGCGGCGAAAAGGGCGCGTTGCGCGTCCAGCACGCTCATGTAGTTGTCGATGCCCCTGTCGTAGCGCAACATGGCCAGACGATAGGTGTCCGCCGAGGCGCTCACCAGGGATTGCTGGGCGGCGACTTGATCGTCGATGGTGCCTTGCACCGCCAGGGCGTCGGCCACCTCGCGGAATGCGGTCTGGATGGCCTTTTCATACTGGGTCAGGACGATTTCCCGCTCGGTCTTGCTGACCCGCAAGGCCGCCCACAAACGGGTGTCGAAGATCGGCAGGACGAACTGGGGCGTGAAGGCCCATGTCCCCGTCCCCGACTCGAACAGGCGGGAAAGCTGATCGCTCGCGGTACCGGCCACGGCGGTCAGGGAGATACGCGGGAACAGGGACGCGCGCGCCGCGCCGATGGAAGCATAGGCCCCCCTGAGGCGATGCTCGGCGGCGATGATGTCGGGCCGCCGCAATAGCACCTCGGAAGACAGTCCGGCGGCGATCTCCCTGGGCGGCGCCACGCCCCCCAGATCCGGCGGCAGCCATTCGTCCCGCACGGGGGCTCCGGCCAGCAGGTCCAGGGCGTTGCGGTCCAGGGCCGTCAGCTGCGTGAAGCGGGCCAGCTCGACCCGCGCCGAATCGACCGGCGTTTGCGCGCGCTTGAGGTCCAGCTCGGTGGCTACGCCGATGTCGTAGCGCTTCTTGACCAGGTCATAGGCGGACTGCTGGCTCTCCAGGGTGGATCGGGCCAGCAGGAGGTTTTCCCGATCCGCCGCCAGGGTGAGGTAGACCCGTGCCACCTCGGCCACCAGGGCGATCTGGGCGCTGCGCCGGGCCTCGTCGGTGGCCAGGTACTCTTGCAGCGCTTGCTCGGAAAGATTGCGGATGCGTCCGAAAAAGTCCAGTTCCCACGCGGCGAAGCCCAGATCGACGCTGTAATTGCCCGAGGTGCGGGATTGTCCGGGCTGGAGGAGATCTTCGGAATCGCGCGACCGTCCCGCAGTGCCCTGAGCGGTGAACGCAGGATACAGTTCGCCGCGCTGGATGCCGTACATGCCCCGCGCCCGCTCCACATTCAGGGCTGCCAGGCGCAGATCGCGGTTGTTCTCCAGGGCCATGCCGATGATCTGTCGCAAGCTTTCGTCGGCGAAGAATTCTCCCCAGCGCAAGTCACCGGCGAACGGGGCATCCGCGGCCGGCTCCCGGTAGGCCGGGCCGGCGGGCCACTGGCTTGGCACCGGGGTCGCCGGCCGCAGGTATTCCGGGGCCAGGGAGCAACCGCCGAGGATGAGTCCGGCGCCGCAGGCGGCCAGCAGGATCGACTTACGCATGGGCTTCTCCTTCGGATGCGGCCACGGTGGCGCCGCCGGCGGGTTTGTTCCGCCTGCCCAGCGCCTTGAAGATCAGCACATAGAACAGGGGCGCGAAGAAAATCACCAGCAGGGTGGAAGTCACCATGCCGCCCAGCACCGACACGCCGATGGCGTTCTGCGCGCCCGAGCCGGCGCCGCCGGTCAGGGCCAGGGGCAGAACGCCGATGCCGAAGGCCAGCGAGGTCATGACGATGGGCCGCAGCCGCAGTTTCGCCGCCTCCAGCGTCGCTTCGACCAAGCCGGCGCCGGCCTCCACTCGCGCCTTGGCGAATTGCACGATCAGGATGGCGTTCTTGGTGGTGAGGCCCAGGGTGGTCAGCAGGCCGATCTGGAAATAGACGTCGTTGGCCATCCCCTGGGCGCCGGAGGCGATGACGCCGCCGATGACGCCCAAAGGCAGCGTCAGCATGATGGCGATGGGGACCGGCCAGCTCTCGTACAGGGCCGCCAGGCACAGGAAGATGACGAAAACGGAGAAGGCATACAACAGCGGAGCCTGGGAACCGGCGATGCGTTCCTGGTAGGACAGCCCCGTCCAGTCGTAGCCAACCTCCCTGGGCAGCTTGGCGACGATGTCCTCCATGGCCTGCATGGCGTCGCCGGTGCTGTAGCCGGGCGCGGGCTCGCCCCAGATGTTGATGGAGGGAAAGGCGTTGAAGCGTTCCAGCTTGGGCGAACCCTGGGTCCAGCGTCCGCTGGCGAAGGCGGTGAACGGCACCATCTTGCCATCCCGGTTGCGCACCCGCAGCCTTTCCAGATCGCCGGGCAGCATGCGGTAGGGGATGTCGGCCTGCAGGTAAACCTTCTTCACCCGGCCGGCCTGGACGAAGTCGTTCACGTAGGAACCGCCGAAGGCCGCGGCGATGGTGTTGTGGATGGCGCTGATCGGCACCCCCATGGCGCCGGCCTTTTCCCAATCCACGTCGACCCGATATTCGGACACGTCCTCCATGCCGTTCGGCCGGACCCGGGTCAGGCGCGGATCCTGGGAGGCCATGCCGAGCACCTGATTGCGCACCGCCATCAGCTGCTGGTGGCCCAGGCCGCCCCGGTCCTGGAGTTGGAAATCGAAGCCGGTGGCGTTGCCCAGCTCGATCACCGACGGCGGCGGGAAGGCGAACACCATGGCGTCCTTGTACTGGGAGAATACGCCCATGGCCCGCCCGGCGATGGCCTTGACCTTGAGGTCCGGCCGCTGACGTTCATCCCAGTCCTTCAGCATGGCGAAGCCGAAGGCCACGTTCTGTCCCTGGCCGGAGAAACTGGAGCCGGCGACGCCCAGGAAGGATTTCACCGTCTCTTTCTCGTTGGTGAGGAAATGGTCGCGCACCCGGTTCATGACCGCCTGGCTCTGTTCCAGGGTCGAGCCCACCGGCAGGATGGCCTGCACCAGCAGGATGCCCTGGTCCTCGTCCGGCAGATAACCCGTGGGCATGCGCGCGAACAGGACGCCCAGCCCGGCGACGATCATGACGTAGACGACCACGTAGCGCAGCTTTCTGGCCAGGACGTGCCCGACCACGCGCACGTACCAGTCGCGGAACCGGAAGAAGGTGTGGTCGAACCAGACGAAAAACGGACGCAGGAACCAGATGGCGCCTTCGGCCGCCTCGTGGCCCTTGGCCACGGGCTTGAGGAAGGTGGCGCACAGCACGGGGGTCAGCACCAGGGCCACCACCACCGACAACAACATGGCGGCGGCGACGGTGACCGAGAACTGGCGGTAAATGACGCCCGTGGAGCCGGGGAAGAAGGCCATGGGCAGGAATACCGCCGCCAGCACCACCCCGATGCCGATCAGGGCCGGGGTGATCTGTTCCATGGACTTGGCGGTGGCCTCGCGCGGCGACAGGCCCTCCTCGCTCATGATGCGCTCGACGTTTTCCACCACCACGATGGCATCGTCCACCAGCAAGCCGATGGCCAGCACCATGGCGAACATGGTCAGCATGTTGATGGAGAACCCGAACAGGCCCAGCACGGCGAAGGTGCCCAGCAGCACCACCGGCACGGCGATGGTGGGAATCAGGGTGGCGCGGAAGGTGCCCATGAACAGCCACATGATGACGAACACCAGGGCGATGGCCTCGAACAGGGCCTTGACCACTTCTTCGATGGCCACCTTGGTGAAGGGCGTGGTGTCGTAGGGATAGATGACCTTCATGCCGGGGGGGAAGAACTGGCTCATCTCCGCCAGCTTCTTCTTGACGTTGTCGGCCGTTTCCAGGGCGTTGGCCCCGGAGGCCTGACGGATGGCCATCGCGGCGGAGGGCTTGCCCATGTAATTGGCGACGATGTCGTAGCGCTCGGTGCCCAATTCCGTGCGGCCGATGTCGCGGACCCGCACCACGGAACCATCGGCGTTGGTGCGGATGGGGATGGCGGCGAATTCCTCCGGCGTCTGCAACAAATGCTGCACGACGATGGCCGCGTTCATGCGCTGGCCCGGCAGGGCGGGGGCGCCGCCAAACTGGCCGGCGGAGACCTCCACGTTGTAGGAGCGCAGCGCGCCGAGCACTTCTTCCAGGGTGAGGCCGAAATTGGTCAGCTTGTCCGGCTCCACCCAGACCCGCATGGCGTATTGGGTTCCGAAGTTCTCCACCTCGCCGACGCCCGGCACCCGCGAAAGAATTTTTTCCAGGTTCGACTGGGCATAGTCCCGCAGGTCCTCGCCGCTCATGCTCCCGTCCTCGGAGATGAGTCCGACGATCATCAGGTAGTTGCGGGTGGACTTGCTCACCTTCACGCCCTGCTGCTGCACCACCTCCGGCAGGCTGGCCAGGGCGAGCTGGAGCTTGTTCTGCACCTGGGACCAGGCAATGTCCGGGTCGGTACCGGCCTGGAAGGTCAGTTCGAGGCGGGAGGAGCCCGAGGAAGAACTGACGCCCGAGAGGTACAGCATGCCGTCGAGGCCGGTCATCTTTTGTTCGATGATCTGGGTGACGGTGTTTTCCACCGTTTCCGCCGAAGCGCCCGGGAAGAAGGCATCGATCGCGATGGACGGCGGGGCGATGGGCGGATACTGGGAGATGGGCAGGTTCTGGATGGCCAGGCCGCCCGCGGCCATCATGGCGATGGCGATGACCCAGGCGAACACCGGACGGGCCAGGAAGAATTTGGATAGCATCGCTTGCCCCTTACTTTCCGCCGGCGGCCGGGCGCGCCCTGGCCGGGCCCGATTCAGCTCCCCCGAACGGCGTGGCCTTGACGGTCACCGGCGTGCCCGGCCGCAGCCTCTGCAAGACCTGCAGGCCCTCGACGATGACCCGGTCGCCGGCCGCAAGGCCCGAAACGACCAGCCACTGGTCCCCGATTTCCCGCTCCAGGGTCAGCATGCGCAGGCCCACCTTGCCCCCGTCCTCGACGACCATGACGTAGGGTTCGCCCTTCGGATTGCGCATCACTGCCTGTTGCGGCGCCAGGATGGCCTGCTCCTTCACGCCTTCCTTGACCTGGGCCCGAACGAACATCTTGGGCAACAGCGTTCCCTGGGGATTGGGGAAGACCATGCGCAGGGTCACCGAACCGGTGCTGGGATCCACCGAAATGTCCCGGAACTGCAAGGTGCCGGCGTGGGCGTAGGATGAGCCGTCCTCCAGGAACAGCCCTACCTTGTTCTGGCCGTTGCCGCCCTGGTTCAGGCCGCCCGCCTCCATGCGCCTTTTCAGACGCAGCAGGTCCGAGGTGGATTGGGGCACGTCCACGTAGATCGGATCCAGTTGCTGGATGGTGGTCAGCGCCGCCGCTTGATAGGCGGTGACGATGGCGCCTTCGGTCACGTCGGACTTTCCGATGCGTCCGGTGATGGGGGCCCGGATGGCGGTATATCCCAGGTTGATGCGCGCCGACTCCACCTGCGCCTTCCATGACGCGATGTCGGCCTCCACCTGCTTCAAGGCGCCGGAGGCGTCGTCGTAGTCCTGCTGGCTGACCGCCTTGTCCGCCAGCAATTCCTTGAATCTTTCCGCCCTGGCCCTGATCGACGGCAGGTTGGCCTCGGCCCGTGCCAATGCAGCGCGGGCGTTGTCCAACGCCGCCTGGAACGGCGCCGGGTCGATCTGATAAAGCATTTGCCCGGCTTTGACCTCGGCGCCTTCGGTGAACAGACGCTTCAGTATCAGTCCGTTGACCTGGGGGCGGATTTCGGCAATACGCAAGGGAGAGGTGCGCCCCGGCAATTCGGTCGTCAAGGCGACCGCGCGAGGCTGGATCGTGACCACAGCCACTTGTGGCGCCGGCGGTGGCGCCGGCGGTGGCGCCTTGTCACAGCCCGCCAGCATGAAGCCGGCCGACAACACCAGGAAAACCGCGTTTCGGTGAAACGGCGTTCTGGGAATTCGCATCGGTTGATCTCCGCAAATGGCTTGGCCGAGGCAGGCAGACCGCATTCCTGGCCGCGGTTTCCGCCTGTCGACACGGGGGCGTTCCTGGTCTTTCAAAGGGTTGTGGGTCATGGAGCGGGAGTTGTCTGGATGGTATGGAGCGAGCATTGTATTGAACGTTCGTTTGAATTAATAGGGGGATGATGTCGTGGTGCGCCCTGACCCGGCCGTCGTGCCCGGAACGGCCACCAACAGGCTGCATGGCGCGTGGGCGAGCAGCGAGGCGCCGACCGAGCCGCGCCACCACCGGGCCAGCGCGCTCTGTTCGCGGTGACCGACCACGATCAGGTCCGCCCCCACCTCGCGCGCCATGCGGCCGATCTCCTCGGCGGGGTTGCCTGCGGCAACGCGCGTTTCGACGGAAAGCCCCGCCCGCCGCAACTCTTCCGCGCCCTCCGTCAGTACGCGGCGCACTTCCTGATATTCACGCTCCGGCACGTCCGAGGGCGCCGCCGCTTCGGCGAGCGCGACACCCAGCTCATGGGCGACGACGGCGAGGAGACAGACACGGGCCTGGCAAAGCAAGGCCAGCTCGGCTCCCTGATGCAGCGCCTCATGGCCTTGCCGGCTGCCGTCATAGGCCAGCAGGATCGTCCGGTACATTTTGTGGTTCTCCTTGAGGTATTGGCCCGAGAAAAAGCGTTCCCGCGCCAGGTTGCGGACAAAGCGATCGCTCGGGCTTTGTCTCCATTCACATTCAGTCAGTTTCAGTCAGTCTGGTTCAATCCGTCTGGACATTCGATAGATAGCTAATTATCATATTATTATGAAAAATTTATTCCGGCAATGATTGAATGAAACGGCCTCTCAGCGATCAGGAACGATTCGGCCTCCACCTCGGGCTGGCCGCCCGGCTGTGGCGCGCCGAGATCGACCGGCGGCTGGCCGCCTTCGGCCTCAACGAATCCCGCGGCTTGACGCTGTTGCATCTTTACCGCCTGGCCGAAACGGCAACCCAGCGCGAACTGGCCGATGCGGTGGGGGTGCGGGGGCCGACCCTGGTGCACACCCTGGACTGGCTCGAAGCCGAGGGGCTGATCGAGCGCCGGCCGGAAGCCTGTGACCGCCGCACCAAGTCGGTTCACCTGCGCGCGCAGGCCGCCCCCGTTCTGGAATGCATCGAAACGACCCTGGCGGCGGTGCGCGCGGAGCTTCTCGCCGGCCTTTCCCCGGGCGAGGTGGCGACCTGCCTGAAGGTCTTCGAGCAGATCATCGGCAAGCTGGGCGGCACACCAAAAGCGATGCACATTGCGCACGAAACCCCGAAGGACAGCTAAAGCCATGGACCCGCATGCAAGCCAGCCGGAGCGCCCAAGCGGCGCTTTGCAGAACGATCCGCAAACAGCCCGCGACCAGGAGACGGAGCCCGTGTCGGCAGCGTTTTCCCCGCCCGCCCGCATCCGGCCGTGGCGACGGTATGGCGCGATCCTGGCGGCGCTTTTGGTGCTCGGCGCCGGCGCCTGGTGGCTGTGGCAACAACTCACCCACGTCTTCGTCACGGATGCCCGCGTTGCAGCCGACGTCGTTGCCGTGAGCAGCCGGGTTCCCGGCTGGGTCGCCGCCCGCGAGTTCATTGCCGGCGATGCCGTGCGCAAAGGCGGCGTCCTGGTGCGCATCGACGACCGCGAAAGCCGCCTGCTGGTGCAGGAACTCGATGCGCAACTGGCGGGAATCCCCCGCCGCCGGGAGGAGATCGAAGCCCGCATCACGCTCATCGACCGTCAGACGCAAAGCCGCATCGCCGCCCAACAGGCGGCGGCAAGGGCCGCGAAGGCCGCGCTGGCGGCAGCGGCGGCGCAACGCGATCTGGCCGGACTGGACAATGATCGGTCCGAGGAACTGGCACCCCTCGGGGCCGTCTCCCGCGAGCGCCTGGACCAGACGCGGGCGGCGCTGGAGACGGCGAGCCAACAGGTGTCGAGCGCCCAGGCGAACCTGGAAAACGCCCGCGCCGCCCTGGCCGAGGCCGAAGCGGCGCGCCAGGAGCTCGTGGTGCTGCAGCGCCAGCTGGCCGAGCTGGATCCGGAAGAGGAGCGGCTGCGCGCGCAACGGCAGCGCGCGGCGCTCGATCTGGCCGACCGCACCATCGTCATGCCCTTCGCCGGCGTGGTGGACCAGACCTTCGTGGACAAGGGCGAATACGTCACCCCGGGCCAGCGCCTGCTGATGATCCATGATCCCGAGCGCGTGCGCGTCGAGGCGAACGTCAAGGAGACCGACATCCGCTACTTCCGCCCCGGCAAGACCGTGACGATCACGGTCGATGCCCTGCCGGGGCGGCGCTTCGAGGGCACGGTCGTGCGCGTGGGGCAGGCGGCGACCAGCGAGTTCGCCCTGCTGCCCAACCCGAATCCGAGCGGCAACTTCACCAAGATCACCCAACGCCTGCCGGTGCGCATCGCCGTGCGGCAGGCGGGCGGCGCGCTCAAGCCGGGCATGATGGTGGAGCTGGAGGCCGGGACCGGTGACTAGCGCGCCGCCCCCGGACAGCGTCGAGGGGCTGTTCGCCCGCTACGGCCCCGCCTATCGCTGGCTGGTCACGGCCACGGTCATGATGGGCACCATCGCCACCATCCTGACCGCGACCATCGTCAACGTGGCCCTGCCCGACATCATGGGCGCCTTCGGCATGGGCCAGGACAAGGCGCAGCTTTTGTCCACGGGCTTTTTGGCCGCGATGACCGGAACCATGCTGCTCAACGCCTGGATGGTCGAAAGGCTCGGCCAGCGCGCGACTTTCATGCTGGCGGTGACGGTCTTCATCGCCGCCTCCGTCATGGGCGGGCTGGCGCCGGCCGAAGGCGTACTGATCCTGGCCCGCGTGCTCCAGGGGGGCGCGGCCGGCATCCTCCAGCCGCTCGCCATGCAGGTGATCTTCCAGGTCTTCCCGCCGGAAAAACGCGGCTCGGCCATGGGCATCTACGGCATCGGCGTGGTGCTGGCCCCGGCGCTGGGCCCCACGCTGGGCGGCATCATGGTGGACAGCTTCAGCTGGCGCTATGTGTTCTTCCTGGCCGTGCCGTTCTGCATCGTCGGCCTGTTCCTCGCCACCCTCTTCCTGCCGGGACGGGACGCTTCGGCATCGCCGCGCAAATTCGACTGGATCGGTTTCGGGCTGATGACCGTGTTCCTGGTCACCCTGCTCAACGGCCTGTCCAACGGGCAACGCGACGAATGGTTGTCCGATTCCATCCTGCGCGACTTCGCCATCGCCCTCGTCTCGGGCATCGGCTTCATCCTGTGGGAGTTGCGCACACCCGCGCCCATGCTCAATCTCAAGCTGTTCACCAACCGGGTCTATGCCGGCGCGTCCATCGTGGCCTTCATCTTCGGCGCGGGCATCTACGGCTCGACCTATCTGATTCCGCTGTTCGCGCAGACCATCCAGGGCTACACGCCGACCCGCTCCGGCCTGTTGCTGATGCCGGCGGGCCTGGTGCTGGGGATCGTCTTCCCCATCGCCGGGCGCCTGTCCGACAAGACGCCGGCCTATGCCATGGTCATGTTCGGCCTGGCGGTCTTCGCGCTGTCGTCGTTTTTGATGACCGGCGTCGATACCGATGCGTCCTTCTGGCTGTTTGCCTGGTGGATCATGCTGGGCCGCATCGGGCTGGGCTTCATCATGCCCAGCCTGAACGCCGGCGCCTTGAAGGCGCTGCCGATGGCCCTGCTCGGCCAGGGCTCGGGCGCGATCAACTTCGTGCGCCAACTCGGCGGGGCCTTCGGCGTCAACCTGCTTTCCATCGCCCTGGAGCGGCGCTCGCAGTTTTACGTGGACAGCTTCACCGCGGCGCAGGACGCGGGCAACAGCGCGACGGCCTGGCTGCTGCGCGACGTGACCGGCCTGCTCGCCCAGGACGGCGTGGCGGAAGCGATTCGCCAGGCCGGGGCGCTGAACTATCTCGGCCGCGTGATCTACCCCCAGGGCAACATGCTGGGATATCGCGACAGCTTCTTCATCGTCGGCGCGATCTTCCTGGTCGCCCTCGTCCCGGCGCTGATGATGCGCCGGGGGCGCGCGCCTGCGGCGCCACGGGCAAGTGACGCCATGCCTCACCCGCCATCGACGCAGAACGCGCAGGGTGGATGAAGCCACCGACTCGGCCCTTCACCGACCCTCCCCTGGCTGGCAGACATATTTGACCGGCTGAAATGGCCGACGTGTGGAAGCTGGTGCCCTCTACTGTGGCGGCCGGTGTTGGGTCGGGCGGCGACGCACAGCTCATTTCAACATTCCCTCCCTCGACCAAGGTGGGTACTATGCCGGCAATTTTCACAGCAGCTTCCGGACAGCCTTTTCTTTAACCCCATGGTCGGACAGATTGTTCAGTGCCACCGATTCTTTTGCGCCGCTCCTCCCACAACAACGGCGTCCCCGACGCCAGGTCGAACAACGCCACCTCCGGCGGCAGGGTCTCGTCGAGGATGGCGGCCACGATGTCCGGGGCCAGGGTGGTGAGATTCACCATCTCAGCGAAGACGTCAATTGGCTGGCCGCACACATATGGCATCTTGCCGGAAAGCCGCCACTCAAGCCCAAGGACATCTGGGCCATCCGTATCCACCTTCAAAACGAACATCGCGTTCGCGACCTGGCCATGTTCAACCTGGCGATCGACAGCAAGTTGCGGGGCTGCGATCTGGTAACCCTACGCGTTCGGGACGTGACGCATGGCAGCCAGATATTGCCTCGTGCGATGGCGGTGCAGCGAAAGACCCGGCGTCCGGTGCAATTCGAACTGACCGAGCCGACAAGGTCTGCCGTCTCGGCATGGATAGAAAAGGCGAATTTGAAGCCGGAACACTATCTGTTCCCCAGTCGCCTGGCTAAATCGCCTCATGTTTCTAACCGTCAGTACGCCCGCATCGTGCATCAGTGGGTTGCCGCCATCGGACTCGATTCGACGGTCTATGGCACGCACGCCATGCGGCGAACCAAGGCGACACTGATCTAAAAGCGAACCAAGAACCCGAGGGCACGTCATTTGTTTGCGCTTTTTATAGTGATCAGCGCGATCTCCGGCGGCGCGAACAGGCGGATGGGCGGCCCCCAGGTACCGGCGCCGCGGCTGACATAGAGCTTGCGGCCATCGGCCAGTTCGGTGAGGCCGGTGCGGAACTTGTAGGCCAGGCGGGTGAAATAGACGAAGGGGAAAATCTGCCCGCCGTGGATGTGCCCCGATATCTGCAGGTCGAATGGCGAGCCTTCATTTACCCGCGGCTGGTGCTTGAGCAGGACGACGAAGGCGTCTCCTGCGGCCGAGGCGAGCGCGCTGCTTTCCTGCGCATTGGCCTGCTGCAGGGATTGGGTCACGCTGGGATCGTCCACGCCGGCCAGCACGATGCCGCCCACCCTGGCGGACTCGCCGCGCAGCATGGTGAAACCGGCGTTGCGCATGAACGCGAGCGAATGTTCCAGCCCGACGTAGTATTCGTGGTTGCCGGTGACGGCATAAGCGCCGAGCGGCGGCTTGCAGGCGCGCAGGCGACGCGCCAACTCGGGGAAATCATCGCCCTGGCCGTCGACGATGTCGCCGGTCGCCACGACGATGTCAGGCTGCAACTCGGCCAGTTTCGGCAGGATGCGGTCCAGCAGCCGCCTGCCCTGCATGATGCCGAGGTGAAGGTCGGAAATCTGCGCGATGCTGACGCGGCCATTCGCCAGCCTGGGCGTGACGATGTCGATTTTTTCGATGCGGATATGCCGCGCCTCGAAGAAACCGTAGACCAGCAGCATGAGAGACAGCATGGCCACGATGCGGAGCGTCCATTGCGGTGTCAGCGGCCAGGCCCCCTTCAGCGGGCTGGCAAGAATGAAGCCCAGGTCGAACAGGAGACCCACGCAGACGAACAGGAACACATAGGCCATCCAGCCATAGCTCGTCCAGGCGGCGACGGCGGCGGCGCGGTGCCAGCCCTGCCTTTCCATGAACCAGACCAGGAGCGGCGCAAAGCTCAGGATGACGCCTGCGGCGATGAGGGTGGCGGCGAGCCCCCACGAGTGCGGGCAGGCGAACCATATCTTGCCGGCGAGATAAAAATGCATGGCCGCGTAGACCAGCAGGAACATGGCGATGAAGGTCAGCATCGTGTCGCCCTGGTGAAGAAGCACTCGTACGGCATTTTCCTGTGGTTCCGAAACAAACGAGCCTGCAGCCTGCCGGACATGAGCAATCATGGCGAGCCGAGCGAGGGGGCGAGGACAGTTTTACACGATTTCGAGGCGCATGGTGGACTTGTGCCGCGAGAAAGCGGGAAAAAAACGCTCCGTTCCCCCGGCGCGGCAGATCGGCCTTGACGGGCTGCTAGCCTCCGGTCTTCGGCCAGGTCCAGGCGGCGATGTCGGGCCGGTCCACGCCGTGCGCGTAGGCGTATTCGAGGCAGTCGGCCTGCCCGTCCCGCAGCCGCTGCTTGACGTGGGCCCCGGCCACCAGCAGCCCGGGCACCCGGTTGATGACGTCGATGGCCAGGCTGAAGCGGTCGATCTCGTTGCGGATGGCAAGCTCCAGCGGCGTGTTGATGTGGCCCTTCTCCTTGTAGCCGCGCACGTGNNTGGATCAGCCACGGGTAGCCGTGGAAGTTGAAGATGACGGGCCGGTCCACGGTGAAGAGGCTGTCGAAGTCGCGGTCCGAGAGGCCATGCGGGTGCTCGCTCTCCGGCGTCATGCGGTAGAGGTCGACGACGTTGACGAAGCGGATCCTGAGCGCCGGGAAGGCTTCGCGCAGCAGGCACACCGCGGCCAGGGCCTCCTGGGTCGGCACATCGCCGCAGGCGGCCAGCACCACGTCGGGTTCCACGCCCTCGTCGTTGCTCGCCCAGTCCCAGATGCCGATGCCCTGGGCGCAGTGGCGGATGGCCGCCTCGCGATCCAGGTACTGCAGGTGCTCCTGCTTGTCGCAGACGATGATGTTGACGTTGTCGGTGCTCCTCAGACAGTGGTCGGCCACGGCGAGCAGGCAGTTGGCGTCGGGCGGCAGATAGATGCGGGTAACCTCGGGGTTCTTGTTCACCACCACGTCCAGGAAGCCGGGGTCCTGGTGGGTGAAACCGTTGTGGTCCTGGCGCCAGACGGTGGAGGTGATGAGCAGGTTGAGGCTGGACACCGGCGCCCGCCATGCCACTTCCCTGGACATGGTGAGCCACTTGGCATGCTGGTTGAACATGGAGTCGATGATATGGACGAAGGCTTCGTAGGTGGAGAAGAAGCCGTGCCGTCCGGTGAGCAGGTAGCCTTCCAGCCAGCCCTCCAGGGTGTGCTCGGAGAGCATCTCCATGACCCGGCCATCCGGGGCGAGCTCGCCGCCGTCGGCGTCCTCCGGGCGCATCTGGGCGAGCCAGGTCTTCTTGCTCGCCTCGTACACGGCGTCGAGGCGGTTGGAGGCGGTCTCGTCCGGGCCGAAGACGCGGAAGTTGTCCGGATTCTGACGCAGGATGTCGCGCAGGAACGCACCCAGGGGCCGGGTGTTGCCGACGCGGGCCGCACCCGGCGCCTCCACCGCCACCGCGTAGTCGCAAAAGTCGGGCAGGTGCAGCGCCCGGCGCAAGAGCCCGCCGTTGGCATGGGGGTTGGCGCTCATGCGCCGGGGGCCCTTGGGCGCGAGGGCCTTGAGTTCGGGGCGCAATCGCCCGGCCGCGTCGAAAAGATCTTCCGGCCGGTAGCTTTTGAGCCAGGCCTCGAGCTGCGCGAGGTGCCCGGCATCCTCCCGCACCCCGGCAAGCGGCACCTGATGGGCGCGCCAGGTGCCTTCGACGCGGTGGCCGTCGACCGTCTGCGGGCCGGTCCAGCCCTTGGGGGCCCTGAGCACGATCATGGGCCAGCGCGGCCGGGCAGTCTCGCCCGACGCGCGCGCCTGCGCCTGGATCGCGCGGATCGCCGCGTAGCTGTCCTCGAGAACGGCGGCCATCGCCCGATGCATGGCCATGGGCTCCTCGCCCTCGACGAAATGGGGTGTCCAGCCGTAGCCGCGGAACAGGGCCTCCAGCTCGTCGCGCGGGATGCGGGCGAGCAGCGTGGGGTTGGCGATCTTGTAGCCGTTGAGGCTGAGGATGGGCAGCACCGCGCCGTCGCGCGCGGGGTTGAGGAACTTGTTGGAATGCCAGGCAGTGGCGAGCGGCCCGGTCTCCGCCTCGCCGTCGCCCACCATCACCGCCACCAGCAGGTCCGGGTTGTCGAAGGCGGCGCCGAAGGCGTGCGCGAGCGAATAGCCCAGCTCGCCGCCCTCGTGGATGGAGCCCGGGGTCTCGGGCGTGCAGTGGCTGCCGATGCCGCCGGGGAAGGAGAACTCCTTGAAGAAGCGCCGCAGGCCCGCCTCGTCCTCGCCCTTTTCCGGATAGACCTCCGAGTAGGTACCCTCCAGCCAGGCCGGGGCCAGGACCCCGGGCGCGCCGTGGCCGGGTCCGGCGATGAAGATGGCGTCGAGGTCGTGCCTGACGATCAGCCGGTTGAGATGGACATAGGCGAAGGCGAGCGCCGGGCTCGCGCCCCAGTGGCCCAGGAGCCGCTCCTTGATGTGCTCGGGCCTGAGCGGCTCGCGCAACAGCGGGTTGTCCTGCAGGTAGATCATGCCCGCGGCAAGGTAATTGCAGGCGCGCCAGAAGGCATGCAGGCGCTCCAATTCCTCGCTCTGCAGCGGGGTACTGCTTTCGTTCATGGTGTCCATGCGCGTCCCGGGACAAAGGTTGTGCGGCCGTGTCGGCCGCAAGCTTGCAGCAATTATGGTAAGCATAGGCAGGCGATATTTCAGCGGGGTGAAGCGGCGCCCAGCGCATAGGTGTGGCGGGCGATGACGCGTTCTTCGTCGGTGGGGACCACCCAGGCGGAGACCGCGCTGTGCGCGCGGCTGATGCGCGGGCCGTGGGCCATGTTGGCCTCGTCGTCTAGCGCCAGGCCGAGCCAGGCGAGATGCCCGCAGATGCGCGCGCGCACCGGCGCGGCGTGCTCGCCGATGCCGGCGGTGAAAACCAAAGCGTCCAGGCCGCCGAGGGCCGTCGCCAGCGAGCCGACGGCCCTGGCCGCGTGATAGGCGAAGTGCGCCACGGCGGCCTGCGCGGCGGGCGTGCCGCTTTCGAGCAGCCGGCGCATGTCGGAGCTTTCTCCGGATAGGCCGAGCAGGCCGGAGTGTTTGTGCAGCAGCTCGGACACCGCGGCGAGATCCATTCCGCGCTCGCGCATGAGATAGAGCGGAACCGCCGGGTCGATGGCGCCGCAGCGCGTGCCCATGGGCAGGCCGTCGAGCGGGGTGAAGCTCATGGTGGTCTCGACGCTGCGCCGGTTGCGCATGGCGCACAGGCTGGCGCCATTGCCCAGGTGGGCGACGATCACCCGGCCCTCGGCCAGCTCCCCGAGATGCCCGGGCAGCGCCGAGGCGACGTATTCGTAGGACAGGCCGTGAAAACCATAGCGGCGCACCCCGGCATCGTGCAGTTCGCGCGGCAGGGCGAAGCGCTGAGCCAGGTCGGGCAGGGTACGGTGAAAGGCGGTGTCGAAGCACGCGATTTGCGGCAGATCGGGACGCGCCTCGATCAGCACGCGGATGCCGGCCAGTCCGTGCGGCTGGTGCAGGGGGTCGATCGGCACCAGGCGCTCCAGCCTGGCCAGTACCTCCGCATCGATGCGCACCGGCGCGGCGTAGTCGGCGCCGCCGTGCACCACGCGGTGGCCGGCGGCGCGCAGGCTCCGGCCGTCCAGCCGCGGCTTTAGCCAATCGAGCAGCACCCGCATCGCAGCGGCATGGTCGGCGGCCGCCACCGGTGCGTCGATCCGCTCGGCGGCATGGGGCGCAAGCCCGATGCGCATGCGGGCGGCGGCGCCGATCTCCTCGACGATGCCGCGATAGACGGCCGCAAGGCGCTCCTCCGCGCCGACCCGGTAGACGGCGAACTTGAGGCTGGAGGAGCCGGCGTTGAGGATGAGCAGGGCGTCGTCCATGTGTCAGCAGACCGGCAGGGCGCAGGAGGCGATGTCGTCGGCGCAGAGCCGGACGAAGGACGAGCGGCCGCGGCAGTACTCGCCCGCGAGGCGCAGCTTGCCGGGCCAGGGGGCGTATCGGTGGTTTTGCGATGCCATACGCATGACAGGGTTCGCGGGTTTCGGTTCAGGCCGGGCGTAGAGAATGGGCCGCCGGCTCCTCGTTTCAGCATGGTAACAAAACCCATGTGCGGCCGGGGAGATCGACCCGCTGCGTGCGGGCCGGCGCGCGGAGGGCGTCGCGCGGCAGTTCGGCTTTTCCGCAGATCGGGGGCGGACGGTTTTGCGATGAAATTTCCGGCAAAGCCGAACGGCCGGAATGGTGACGGACGGATGCTGCATGGCTGCTCGTGCTTGCCCACTTTCGACTTCCGGTAATAACCTTGCGGGAAACTGGCCGGACATCGACAATGCAAAGGGACAGCATATGATGAAGAACATTGGCAAATACATCCTTACCGGCCTTGTCACCATGCTGCCGGTGATCCTCACGCTGTATTTGCTCTACTGGCTGGCGCTATCCGCCGAAACCCTGCTGGGCGAACTGATCCCGCAGGAGATCTATTTTCCCGGCATGGGCGTCGCTGCAGCGCTGCTGGCTATGCTCGTCGTCGGCATGCTCATGCACACCCGGCCGATCAGGCAGCTTTTTCTGCGCGGCGAGCGCATCTTCTACCGGCTGCCGCTGGTGAAATCGATCTATGCCGCTTTTCGCGATTTCATGGATTATTTCTCGCCGGGAAGGAAAAAGGATTTCGAACAGGTCGTCACGGTAACGTTCGGGGACACCGGCATGCGCCTGATCGGCTTCGTCACCCAGGCCGACGATCAGTTGCCGGAGGACTTTCAGCGCGATTACGTCATGGTCTACCTGCCCATGAGCTACATGATCGGAGGCTATGCCGTGCTGGTGCCGCGTGTGTCGGTGCAGCCCCTCAACATGAGCATGGAGGAAGCCATGCGCTACGTGCTGACCGCCGGCGTCACCCGCCTCTCGACACCGGTATAGCCGCCCGCAGCCGTTCGCCCGAACCTGCCAGGCGCCGGGCAAGCCCGGCTAGTTCAATGCGCTGGCCAGCAGGCGGCGGTAGCGCGACACCAGTTCGCCCTGCCCGCCCAGCAGGTTGAACACCTCGAGCAGGGTCTTGCGGCCGATGTCATCCTGGAAGCCGCGGTCGCGGCGCACGATTTCCAGCAACTGGTCCATGCCTTCCTCGTAACGACCGGAGGCGACCATCAGGTTGGCGAGCTTGAGCCTGGCGTCGAGGTTGTCGGCATCGGCCTCGATGGCGGCGGACAGCGTGCTCTCGTTTTCGCCGCCGGCGTTCATTTCCGCGAGCTTGATCTGCGCCGCCATCTGCATGGTGCGCGCATCCTTCGCTACTTCGTCGTTGCGTATGCCGGACAAAAGCCGGCGCGCCTCCTCGAGCTCGCCCTGCACGAACATGATTTCGGCGGCGTCCACCCTCACCCACTCGTTGTCGGGATCGAGTTGCGAGGCCCGGGCCAGCAATTGCAGCGCGCCGGCATCGTCGCCCGCGCCGCGCTTTGCCTGCGCCTGCCGGCGCAGTTCCTCGGCCGGACTCGGGATGATCTTGCCCAGCCATTCGCGCACCGCACTCTCCGGCAGCGCGCCGGAAAACTCGTCGACGACCTTGCCCTTGACCACGGCCTTGACCGCAGGAATGCCGCGCACGCCGAACTGCGCGGACAGCTCCTGGTTCTCGTCGGCGTTGACCCTGGCGAGCACGAACTTGCCGCCATATTCAGCCGCGAGCTTTTCCAGGATGGGTTTCAGCATCTTGCAGGGACCGCACCAGGGCGCCCAGAAATCCACCACCACCGGCTGCCGGAAAGAGGCCTGGATGACTTCCTGTTCAAAGTCGGCAAGACCGACGTCTTTATCGAATGCGGACATGGGATTAACTTCCTTAAAATCGGGAGCGCAGAGACGCAGAGAAAAAACTCGATAACAAAGAGGTTAAGGGAGGCAAGGGAGTAAATGACTGGTTCTCCCTTATCCTCTCATTACCTCCCTGTCAGTGCTTTTGGTTTTCTCTGCGCCTCCGCGTCTCTGCGTTCAATTGGTTCTTCGCTCCTGCACCAATACCCACGGCGCGACGACCACGCTCCACAAATAGGGATCGCGCGCGAGCCAGTCGCGCGCCTGCTCGTCGCTGACCTTGCCCACTTGCCCCGCCTGCATCCAGCGGCCGACGGCGGCGCCGTCGTCCTGCGCCATGGCCAGCGCGACCGCGACCAGGTCGAGTTCGCCGGCAACGCGGACCACGACCCCGCGCGCGTGATGACGCTGCATTTCCGCCCAGCTTATCTTGGCGGTTTCGCCGTTGAGCTTGGCACGCAAGATTTCAGTAGGTTCGTTCATGAAAAAACCTTTAACGCAGAGACGCAGAGAAATTCATTAACAAAGAGGTTAAGGGAGGCAAGAGAGTAATTCCCTGTTTCCTACCTTATCCTCCCATACCTCCCTGTAATTGCTTTTTGGGTTCTCTGCGTCTCTGCGCCTCTGCGTTCATTCAAATTCTTTTCGCCAGTTCCTCGGCCTTGCCGGTGTAGCTCGCGGGCGTCATCTCCTTGAGGCGCGCCTTTTCCGCATCGGGAATGGCCAGCCCGTCGATGAAGGCGTGCAGGGTCTCGCGGTTGATGCCCCCCTTGCCGCGGGTCAGTTCCTTCAACTGCTCGTAGGGATTGGGCACGCCGTAGCGGCGCATCACGGTCTGGATCGGCTCGGCGAGCACTTCCCAGTTGGCGTCGAGGTCGGCGGCAAGCGCGGCCGGATTGGCTTCCAGCTTGTTGAGGCCGCGCAGGCAGGACTCGTAGCCCAAGAGGGTGTAGCCCAGGCCCACGCCCATGTTGCGCAGCACCGTGGAGTCGGTGAGGTCGCGCTGCCAGCGCGAGATCGGCAGCTTTTGCGCCATGTGGGTAAGCACGGCGTTGGCCATGCCGAAGTTGCCTTCGGCATTCTCAAAATCGATCGGGTTGACCTTGTGCGGCATGGTCGAGGAACCCACCTCGCCCGCCTTCACCTTCTGCTTGAAATAACCCACCGAGATGTAGCCCCACACGTCGCGGCACAGGTCGACGAGGATGGTGTTGGCGCGCACGTGCGCGTCGAACAGTTCGGCCATGTAGTCATGCGGCTCGATCTGGATGGTGTAGGGGTTGAAGCCCAGGCCGAGACCGGTGACGAACTTCTCGGCAAAGCCTTCCCAGTCCACGCTTGGGTAAGCCGAAAGGTGGGCGTTGTAGTTGCCGACCGCGCCGTTGATCTTGCCGAGGTACTCGACCTCGGACAGTTGCAGGCGCGCGCGCCGCAGGCGATAGGCCACGTTGGCCATTTCCTTGCCCACCGTGGTGGGACTGGCGGGCTGGCCGTGGGTGCGCGAGAGCATGGGCAGCGCGGCAAGATCGTGCGCCATGGCATGCAGCTTGTCGATGATGGCGGTGAGGCCGGTTGCGAGCAGGGATTCCTGCGCGCCCTTCAGCATCAGGGCATGCGACAGGTTGTTGATGTCTTCCGAGGTGCAGGCAAAATGGAAGAACTCGCCCACGCGATGGATTTCGTCGTTCTGCTTGCAGCGTTCCTTGAGGAAGTATTCCACCGCCTTGACGTCGTGGTTGGTGGTGGACTCGATTTCCTTGACCCGTGCCGCATCGTCCTCGGAAAAGTTTTCCACGATGCCGTCGAGGAAGGCGATGGCCGCGGCGGAGAATTCCGGCACTTCGGCGATGTTGGGATTGGCGGCCAGTGCCTTCAGCCATTCCACTTCCACGAACACGCGATGCCTGATCAGGCCGTATTCGCTGAAATAACGGCGCAAGCTGGAAATCTTGCGGCCGTAGCGGCCGTCGAGCGGAGATAAAGCGGTAAGGGCGGTAAGTTCCATGGCGATTGGCGTGTTCTTTCGGAAATTATTCGTAGTGCGTCCACATCCTGATTATTTTTACGGTCCGGCTTTCTTCAAGCACTTGGTAAACCAGGCGATGCTGGATATTGATTCGCCTTGAGCAGGCGCCGGACAGGTCACCCACCAGTTTCTCGTAGGGCGGCGGATTCTGGTAAGGGTTTTCCGCGAGGATGTCCAACAGGGCCCGGGTTTTGTCTTTCAGCCCCGCCCGGCTGATCCTGGTCGCATCTTTCTGCGTCTGCCTGGTGTAGACCAGCGTCCATTTCACCAGCCCGGCTCCCGGCCGCACTCATCGAGGGGGGCCGCCATACCCTCGCGAATGGATTCGCGCATGCCGGGAATGGAGAGCAAATACAGGGTTTCCTGTATCGCCTGCCAGTCCTCTTCGGACACCAGCACGGCGTTGCGGCGCTTGCCCGTAATCAGCACGGGTTCGTGGCTTGCCGCTGTTTCGTCAATCAAACGATACAGGCTCGCGCGGGCTTCGCTTGCGGTCAAGGTGCTCATTGGGTACTCCTTTATCAGACCAGAATCGTACGTTAAATCGTACGTTTGTGCAAGTTGCCGCCTTTAACGTGAAACAACGCGTAGCGTTTCCTCGTCCCCCTCTCCCACGAAGAGAGGGCCGGGGAAGCCCGCTCCCCTCTCCCTCGGGGAGATGGGCCGGGGGAGAGGGTGCCACGGGGAGAGGGCCGGGGAGAGGGAACGGACACGGCGGCTGCTGCGTTCATGATTCGGGTTGGCGCAGTCGCCATGTCCGTTAGCTGACTTGCTGGCGGTCGCGGAAAGCCTGGGCAATGGTACCCAGGTCGACATACTCCAGTTCGCCGCCCAGCGGCACCCCGCGCGCCAGGCGCGACACCTTGAGGCCCTTTTCGTGCAGGCGTTCGCCCAGCATGTGCGCGGTGGCTTCGCCCTCGGGCGTGAAATTGGTGGCCAGCACGACTTCCTCGACCATGCCGTCGAGCGCGCGGTTGAGCAGTTTATCCATGCTGATTTCGCGCGGGCCGATGCCGTCCAGCGGGCTCAACCTGCCCATCAGCACGAAATACTGGCCGTTGTAGCTTTGCGTGGCTTCCAGCGTGTTAAGGTCGGCGGGCATTTCCACCACCGCCAGCAGGCGTTTGTCGCGGCGCGGATTGGCACAGGTGGGGCAAATTTCGGATTCGGAAAAATTGTTGCACAGGCGGCAATGCCGCAGGCTGGTCAACGCATGGTCGAGGGCGGCAGCGAGTTTCTCCGCACCGGCGCGGTCGCGCTGCAGCAGGTGGTAGGCCATGCGCGCCGCCGACTTGGGGCCCACGCCGGGCAGGGCGCGCAAGGCGTCGATCAGGGCGGCCAGCGCGCCGGGCTGCTTGTCACTCATTTACTTGTCCTTGAAAACTACCGCAAGCCACATAGGGCAAAGAGCGTTAAACAAAGAGGACAAGAGGACAGGAGTAAACCCTGTTTTTTCCTCTTGTCCTCATGTCCTCTTTGTAAAAGGACTCAGTGTTCTCTGAGACTGACTGCTTTTTTCAAGCCTATTCCGGCATCGAGCCCGGCGGCTCCTTGCCCGACAGGATGAGGTAGAAACCCAGCGCAACCAGCGCCATCCACAGCACCACGGCGCCCATGCCGAAACGCCCGGACAGCGCGCCCATGTTGAACATCACCACCAGCGCCGCCACCAGCACGGCATTGCCGGCCCAGAAACGGATTCTTTGTGATTGCATGGCGCTGATCAGAACGGCATTTTCATGCCGGGGGGCAGCGGCATCCCCTGCGTGATCGCGCCCATTTTTTCCTGGGTGGTGGATTCGGCCTTGCGCACGGCATCGTTCATCGCTGCGGCGATCAGGTCCTCGAGCATTTCCTTGTCGCCCATCACGCTCGGGTCGATCTGCACGCGGCGCACGTCGTTGCGGCAGGTCATGGTGACCTTGACCATGCCGGCGCCGGACACGCCTTCCACTTCCGTTTCCGCGAGTTGCTCCTGCGCTTTCTGCATGTTCTGCTGCATCAACTGAACCTGCTTCATCATGTTGCCGATTCCGCCTTTCATCATTGCTGCCCTCCTGAAGGTTGTATTGACGCGGGATCCACCCGCGCATCGAACTGTTCCACCAGATCCCGGATGAAGGGATCGGTCTCGATGGCCGCCACGGCTTCCGCCTGTTTCTCGGCCTTGGCGCGGGCGCGCACTTCGACCGGACTCTGTCCGCCGGAGGCGCCGACTTCGAATCTCACCTTGAGTCCGGCGCCGAATTTCTGCCTGAGCGCGGCCTCCAGTTTTTCCTGGTAGATCTTGTCGAGCAGGTGCTTGTGCGTTTCGGCGAGCCCCAGACACATCGCGCCGCCGTCGAAGGACTTGAGCTCGCACTGGTCGGCCAGCATGCGCGCCATGCCACCCAGCTTGAGGTCGGCGACGATGGCGGGCCAGTCCTGGCCGGATTGCGCCTGAGCCGTGGGCTGTGCGGCCGGCATGCCAGGCAATTTTTCCGAAACCGCCGGAGGCGCCGCAGCTTGAACGGGCGGGGGCGGAGCGGCAACGGACACCGTGCGCCGTGCGCCAGTGACGGCAAGCGGTTTGCCGGTTTCGGCCGCCGGGGTGAACGCCAGCATGCGCAACAGCGTCATGCTGAAGCCCGACAGCTCGTCCGGCGCAAAAGGCAGGTCGCGGCGGCCGTTCAGGGCAATCTGGTAATAAAGCTGCACGGTCTCGGCATCGAGCTTCTGCGCATATTCCTGCACGCGTGCGGCGTCCTGTTCCTCATTGGCAAGCGCAGACGGCGCGGCCTGGGCCAAGGCAATCTGGGTGAGCAGACTGCCAAGGTCCTGCAGTGCCGCGCTCAGGGACAGGCCGCGTTCGGCGAGCAGGCGCGGTTGCGTCAACAAGGCATCGGCATCCTGGCGAGCCAGCGCATCGAGAATGTCGAACAGGTATTCCCGTCCCACCGTGCCGAGCATGGCTTCCACCGCGGCGGCTTCGAGCTTGCCGCTGCCGTGGGCGACGGCCTGGTCGGTGAGCGAGAGCGCATCGCGCATGCTGCCGTTGGCGGCGCGCGCAAGCAGGTTCAGCGCAGCCGCTTCGGCGGCGATGCCCTCCTCGCCCAGCACATAGGCAAGGCGCTGCGTGACCTGCACCGGGGTCATGGGCTTGAGGTTGAACTGCAGGCAGCGGCTCAATACGGTGACCGGGATCTTCTGCGGGTCGGTGG